>SCTG01000170.1:0-37500 GCA_004298335.1 Nitrospirota bacterium | reverse complement strand
GTTCAACGGCGACCGCCTGGAATGCTCCTATCATGGGTGGCAATTTGACATGGCCGGGCGCTGCCGGCACATTCCCGCATTGACCGCAGACGACAGGCTGCAGCCGGAGAAGATCGGAGTGACAACGTACCCATGCCAGGAACGCAACAACTACATTTGGGTCTACATGCCGGATGTCACTGGAAAGAATCCGATAGTGCCCGAGGTGCCACGCCTGCCTCTCTATTCCGACTCTTACCGGTTCCTTCACATTTCCACCATGCTGAAGTGTACGATCGATGACGGCATCGTCGGACTGATGGATCCTGCTCATGGCCCATTCGTCCATCAAAGCTGGTTCTGGCGCAGCCGGGACAGCATCCACGAGAAGGCCAAGGACTTCGAGCCGATCCCGTACGGCTTCCGGATGAAGGCCCATACGCCCTCACGTAATAGCGCCATCTATAAGGTGCTGGGCCTCTATGGTGAAGCCGTTTCCACGACCATCGAGTTCGTACTCCCCAACCTGCGCTACGAGATCATCCGCTGCGGGCCGTACTGGTTCTCATCTCTCGCCACCGTGACCCCCATCACGGAAAACGAATGCCGGATCGATTTTTGCGCGGCGTGGAATCTGTTCCGGTGGGTTCCTCTGTCCAAGACCATTTTTCGTCTCATCGCCCGGCACTTCCTGAACCAGGACAAGCGTGTAATGGAGCGGCAGGCCATTGGTCTCCGCTATAAGCCGGCCTTGATGTTGATTGACGATGCCGATACGCCCGCCAAATGGTATTACAAATTGAAGGCCGCGTATCTCGCTTCCTGTCGCAGCGGCAACGTCTTTGAGCACCCTTTGAAAGAACCGGTCACGCTCCGGTGGCGCAGTTGACTCAGGAATTGCTCAAGGCGACGTAAAAGTAGGATAATACCGGTATGTTTTTTCAATGGAAGCGCCGCGATGTATTGAAGGCCGCCTCCGCGGGGCTGCTGTTGGGCCTGACAGGACAGCAGACTGAAGCCGCGTCGATGTTCGGCCGGATGTTTGCGGTCCCGCCGCGCGAAACGATGTACTTTACGCCGAACGACAAATTTTACGTGGTCAACTATTCCGACTCACCCTTCAGCCTCTCCCGCGATATCAAGGCCGATCAATGGCAACTCTCGATCACCGGCACCGTCAAGAAGCCGAAGGTGCTCCGCTACGACGACATCCTCAAACGGCCGGCGCTCGACCGTGCCGTCACGCTGGAATGCATCGACAACCTGCCGGGCGGCGACAGCATGGGGAATGCCATGTGGCGCGGCATCTCACTCAAAGATTTGCTGGTAGAAATGGGCGCCGACACGGAGAGCGCGCGGGACGTCGTGTTTCGCGCCGCGGACGGCTACGATGACAGCATCCCCTTCGAACGCGCCATGCGCGGGGATGTGTTGCTGGCCTATATGATGAACGGCGTCCGGCTTCCCAAAATGCACGGGTTTCCGCTCCGCGCCGTCGTGCCCGGGATCTACGGCATCAAGAATGTCAAATGGATCACCGAAATCGAAGTGTACGACGGTGACTACAAAGGTTACTGGCAGCGTAAGGGATGGACCGACGACGGCACGATCAAACTCACCTCGCGCATCGACAGTCCCGGCCATTACCAGAACTTGCGCGGGAAAGAGCATCTGTTCAAAGGCATCGCCTATGGAGGTCCCGAGACCATCAAAAAAGTCGAGATCAGTTTCGACGGAGGCAAAACCTGGGACAGCGCTCCCCACGAACTGCCGCTCTCGCCCTATACCTGGGTAGTCTGGTACTACAACTGGGCACCGCCCAAGGCCGGCACCTACCAGGTGTCTGTTCGTGCCATTGATGCCAAGGGCCGACTGCAGGCGCCGGAGATTGTTCGTCCCAGCCCGGCAGGAGCCAGCGGTCTGCACACCATCGTCACCATCGTTGACCAGGTCTGAAATGGACGTCGCGTGAACGGCCCAGGCGATCAGGCCCCATCCCAACCCCCGCAACCGCGCATCGACGCCAAAACCGGCCAGGGCGCGTATGCAACAGGCCTCGTCGTCATCCACACCAGGGACGAATTCCTGCTGGACTTCATCGCCGGATTCGCCGCCCCGCCTCGGATTGTGGGACGGGTCATTGCCACCCCTCCGTACCTCAAGCGCATGGTCAAAGCTTTGCTGGACAATTTCGGACGGTATGAAAAGACTTTTGGCGCTGTGCCTGCCCAACCGGAGAACACGCGGGCCAAAGCCGGGCAGGTGGACGATCTCTACGCCAAGCTCCAGGTCGCGGAGGAGTTACTGGGAGGGGCCTACTCCAACGCCATGTCCGTCATGCACACCCATGACGAATTCATCATGGATTGCATCACAAACTTCCCGCCTGCATCCAAGATCACGGCCCGTCTGATCGTCAGTCCCTCCCATATGCGACGGATCATCAGCGTGCTCGGCGATAATCTCTCTCAGTACGAAGACCGCTTCGGCAAGATCGATGACGGCTCGCCCCCCACCGAACCCCGCGCCTTGTTCAATTTGAACTGACACGCGCGTGCGAAACACTACTCTCCCTCGGTCACCTTGCGCTGCATCGCGCCCAAGTAGGCATCCAGCTCCTCCGTGTTCACGAATATCACCTGGCCAGGCAAGGCCTTGACGATATCGAAGACTTTCTGGATTTGCGGCTGAGGGTTGGTCACGTACAGCTGCGCCTTCCGGGCCGCCAGAGCTTTACGCGTACTAATTAGCACCCGCAGTCCAGCGCTGCTGATATAGGTCAATTCTGCAAGGTTGAATTCCACCACATCGAGGCCCCCTGCAAGGACCGGCGCGATCGCTTCCTCGGCCTGTGGCGAGGTGGCGCTGTCCAATCGTCCCACAAGCCTGATGACCGTAGCCGGCACCCCACCCGGCTTTGTCTGCTGGCTCATCTTCACATTCAGTGACATGTCGCCCCCTTTCTCAGTAACCGGCACCGGAGAGAGGTCCCTTGTGCCAGTGCATTCGATAGCTAGTCAATCCTGTCCAGCTTGATGTGCAGCTCCTTGAGTTGATCCTGGGTGATCGGCGAAGGCGCCTCGGTCATGGGGCACTGGGCTTTCTGGGTCTTCGGGAAGGCGATCACGTCGCGGATCGAGTCGGCACCACCGAGCAGCATGATCAGGCGATCCAAACCGAAGGCGATGCCTCCGTGCGGCGGCGTGCCGTATTCCAGCGCGTCCAAGAGGAACCCGAACTTCTCCTGCGCCTGCTCTTTGTTGATGCCAAGCAGATCGAGGATCCGCAACTGGATGTCGCTGCGATGGTTGCGGATGCTGCCGCCGCCGATTTCATTCCCGTTCAGGACCATGTCATAGGCCTTGGCTTTCGCCTTGAGCGGGTCCGCATCCAGCAATGCGACATCTTCATCCAACGGCGCGGCAAACGGATTGTGCATGAAGACGTATCGCTTTTGCTCCGGATCGTAATCCAGCAACGGAAAGTCGACGACCCAGAGAGGGCGCCACGCTTTCTGATCGATCAGATTCAGCTCCTCGCCGAGCTGCAGGCGCAGACGCCCCAGCACATCATGCACCACATTGGGCTTGTCGGCACCGAAGAGAAGCAGGTCGCCTACGGCGGCATCGGGCAAGGCGGCCAGGAGGCTGCGCGCGTCCAGAAATTTTGCGATGACGGATTCGAGTTGTCCGCCGTCCACGATCTTGACCCAGGCCAGGCCTTTGGCCCCGAAGCTCTTTGCCGTTTCGCCGAGCGCATCAATCCGGCTGCGCGCCATGGACGCCCCGCCTTTGACGATCAGGGCCTTCACCATGCCGCCCTTGGCGACTGCATCCTTGAAGACCTTGAAGTCACTCTTGGCCGCAAAGCCGCTCATGTCATGGAGCGGCATCCCAAAACGAAGGTCGGGCTTGTCTGAACCATACCGGCCCATCGCCTCCGCATGGGTCATCCGCGGAAACGGCAGGGTGAGTTCGATGCCGGCCGTCTCACGAAAGACACCCGCGATCATCCGCTCCATCACTGCCATGACTTGCTCGCGATCAACAAACGACATCTCCACGTCAATCTGCGTAAACTCCGGCTGCCGATCGTTGCGAAGGTCTTCATCCCGGAAGCAGCGCGCCACCTGATAGTAACGGTCCATGCCGGCGGCCATGAGGACCTGCTTGAAGAGCTGGGGCGACTGGGGAAGCGCGTAGAAACTGCCGGGATTCACACGACTGGGCACCAGGTAATCCCGGGCCCCTTCGGGCGTGCTTTTGGTCAACATCGGCGTTTCGACTTCCAGGAACCCTTCGGCATTCAGGAATGCCCGTATGTACTGCGCCACGGCATGGCGCAGACCGAGCAAGCGTTGCATTCTGGGCCGCCGCAGGTCGAGGTAGCGATACTTCAGGCGAAGCGCCTCCGTCACCTCGGCATCGTCCTCAATTTGGAAGGGCGGCGTCCTGGCCTCATTGAGAATTTCCAGCGCGTCAACGAGCACCTCGATTTCCCCCGTCGGCAGGTCGGGGTTCTTGGACTCCGCCGGCCGGGCGGCCACCACCCCCTCGACCGCCACGACACACTCCGGGCGAAGCGCATGCGCCGCTTGATGGACGGCGGCGTTCCGTTCCGCGTTGAATACCACCTGCGTCAGGCCGGTTCGATCCCTCAAGTCGATGAAGATCAGCATCCCGTGGTCGCGACGCCGCTGCACCCATCCCATTAAACGCACGCGCTGGCCGCCTTCGGATGAACGGAGCTGTCCGCATGTCTGCGTGCGCGGCTTCATGAGGCCAGTTTCTCCCCGCCCGCCGCGGCATCCTTCAGCCGATGGATTTCGGGATCCGTCAGGAACCGATATTCGCCGGAGGGGAGCGCTCCCAGCGTCAGCGGACCGAACCGGACACGCTTGAGTTTCAGCACGGGATGCCCGACGGCCTCGAGCATTCGTTTCACCTGGTGCGTGCGGCCTTCGAAGATGGTCAGCTCGATCCAAGAGTTTTCATCGGTCTTCCTGATTTTTTTGGCATGGGCTCGCCCTGTCATCCCGTCGCTGAGCCGAACGCCCTTTTCCAGCCTCCTGATCTGCGCCTCGTCCAAGACCCC
The DNA here is from genome assembly GCA_004298335.1 of Nitrospirota bacterium. Lineage (GTDB taxonomy): Bacteria > Nitrospirota > Nitrospiria > Nitrospirales > NS-4 > SCTG01. The sequence goes on along the minus strand of SCTG01000170.1, from coordinate 32,427 downwards.
TTTGACTTTCACTAGATAAGTTTTCGGGACATGGTACCGGGGATGCAGGAGCCGCTGGGCCAGCTCGCCATCGTTGGTGAGCACCAGCAGGCCTTCGGTGTCGTAATCCAGCCGGCCGACCGGGAACACACGCTGTTTGATTCCCTTGAGCAAAGACTGGACCGTCTGGCGATCGTCCGCGCCGGGCCCTTCCAGGGTGGTCAGCACGCCTTTAGGTTTGTTGAGCATCACATACGCCTTGGGCGCAGCCGGCTTGAGGTGCCGCCCGTCCACCTTCACATGGTCGGAAGCCGGATCCACCTTGAGACCCATCTCCATCACCACCTTGCCATTGACGGTCACACGGCCCTGGCAGATGAGTTCCTCTGCCTTGCGGCGGGAGGCGACACCGGCATCCGCGATGACTTTCTGCAAACGGACGGCGTTCATTCCCATTCGATGGTGCTCGGGGGCTTCGAGCTGATATCGAACACCACCCGGTTCACTCCTTTGACTTCGTTGATGATCCGCGTTGAAATCGATCCCAGCACGTCGGCAGGCAGCCGCGCCCAGTCGGCCGTCATCCCGTCCACGCTGGTCACCGCACGAACGGCCACCACATTGTCATAGGTTCGTTGATCGCCCATCACCCCGACGGTTTTGACCGGCAACAGCACCGCAAAGGCTTGCCAGACCCGGTCATAATATCCGGCTTTTCGGATTTCCTGCTCCACGATGGCGTCAGCTTTGCGCACGATCCCGAGCCGCTCTTTCGTCACCGGTCCCAGGATGCGGATCGCCAGCCCTGGGCCGGGAAATGGCTGCCGCCCGATGATTTCTTCCGGAAGCCCCAGCTCTCTTCCCAGTTCCCTGACTTCGTCCTTGAACAGCTCCCGCAACGGCTCGATCAGACGAAATCGCATCCGCGACGGGAGCCCTCCGACGTTGTGATGCGTCTTGATCGTCGCCGATGGTCCTTTAAAGCTTACGCTTTCAATGACGTCAGGATAGAGCGTGCCCTGGACGAGCCACGCCGCTTTCCCCGCTCTCTGTGCAAAACTTTCAAATTCCTTGATAAAGGCTCGGCCGATGATCTTCCGCTTCCTTTCAGGATCGTTCACAGATTCAAGTAAGCTTATAAACCGAGATGATGCATTGATCAACTTCAACTTAATCTTAAAGTGCTTGGCAAAGGTCTCACACACCAGCCGCGCCTCGCCTTCCCGTAAAAGCCCATGGTCCACAAAAAGACACGTCAGTCGGTCGCCGACCGCTTCATGGGCCAGCACGGCCGCGACCGAGGAGTCCACCCCCCCGCTGAGCGCGCACAGGAGCTTCCCAGTGCCCACTTGGTCCCGGATCGCAGCAATGGTCTCGGCCTTGAAGGAGCGCATGGTCCAATCCGGTTTTACGCCGCAGATGTCATACACGAAATTCCTCAAAATGGCGGCGCCGTTTTCGGTATGAGCCACTTCAGGATGAAACTGGAGGCAATAGATCCGCCTGTCTCGATCCGTCGTCTTCATCGCCGCAACCGGCGAGTTCGCGGTGCGCGCGATGGCGCGGAAACCCGGCGGCATCCGTTCGATGCGATCTCCGTGGGACATCCAGGCGGTCGGATGGCCCGTTGCTCCTTCAAACCCCTTGAACAGGTCCGTATGATCGTCGATCAGCAGCGTGGCCGGCCCGTATTCACGATGGGCCGCCCGCGCCACGCTTCCACCCAGCAGATGGGTCACCAACTGCATGCCATAGCAGATCCCCAGAATCGGAACACCCGCGTCTAATATCGGTTTCGGGATGGACGGAGCCTTCCGATCGTAGACGCTGGCAGGGCCTCCAGACAGGACAAGACCGGCCGGCCGGTACTCCAGGATGCGCGCCAGCGGGACGTTGTAGGGCAGGATTTCAGAGTAGACGTGGGACTCCCGGATACGGCGGGCGATCAGTTGGGTGTACTGGGAACCGAAGTCGAGGACCAGTATTCTCTGGTGCTGAAAACCCATCGCATTCGGAGAGAAGCTAGAACTCAACCTCTGTCCGGTAATTGGGGGCTTCTTTGGTGATGATGACATCGTGGACGTGGCTTTCGCGCAACCCCGCCTGAGTCACTTGAATGAAGCGGGCCTTTTTTTGCATCTCGGCGATCGTGCGGCAGCCGCAGTACCCCATCCCGGAACGGAGTCCGCCGACCAACTGGTACACGACGCCGGACATGGTTCCCCGATAGGGCACGCGGCCCTCGATGCCTTCCGGCACCAGTTTCTGAACCGGCCGATCTTTTTGCGCGTACCGGTCGCGCCCCCCGCGTTCCATGGCGCCCAGCGACCCCATCCCTCGATAGACCTTGTAGGTACGGCCCTGGAACAAGACCGTCTCTCCCGGGCTTTCCTCAGTCCCGGCAAACAGCCCGCCGATCATCACCGCGGAGGCGCCGGCGGCAATCGCCTTGGAGATGTCGCCGGAATATTTGATGCCCCCGTCGGCAATAATCGGCACTTTGGCACGTGCGGCGGCGGCCGCGCATTCCGCCACGGCCGTTAATTGCGGCACACCGGCGCCCGCGACAATCCGTGTCGTACAGATGGAGCCCGGACCGACTCCGACTTTGACCGCGTCGGCGCCGGCCGCAATAAGGTCGCGGACCGCGTCTTTGGTCGCCACATTGCCGGCCACAATGTCCACGTCCGGAAACCGCCGCTTCAGCACGCGCACCGTTTCCAGCACACTGGCACTGTGCCCATGGGCCGTGTCCACGACCACGGCATCAACACCCGCCTTGACCAACTCGGCTACACGCTCGATCGCGTCCCCTCCCACACCCACCGCCGCGCCCACGCGCAGACGGCCATGTTCGTCCTTGCAGGCATCGGGATATTGGATGCGCTTCGCAATGTCCTTGATTGTGATCAACCCCTTCAATTCGAAACGATTGTTCACCACGAGTAACTTTTCAATCCGGTGCTGGTGCAGAATCTCCCGCGCCTTGTCGAGCGTCGTTCCCTCCGGCGCCGTCACGAGGTTTTCGCGCGTCATCACCTGGGAGATTTTCAGATCCATGCGATTCTCAAACCGCAGGTCCCGATTGGTGACGATGCCGACAAGCTTCCCGTTTTTGGTCACCGGAATCCCGGAAATCCGGTACTGCGCCATGATTTTGTGGGCGTCCCTGATCGTGTTGTCCGGGGAAATCGTCACTGGATTCATGATCATGCCGCTTTCGGACTTCTTGACCTGATCCACCTCCGCGGCCTGATCCACCGGCGAGAGTACGCGGTGGATGATCCCCAGTCCCCCTTCCCGGGCGATCGCAATGGCCAGACGGGACTCCGTGACCGTATCCATGGCGGCACTGACGACCGGGATATTGATCGTGATTCGGCGTGTCAGGTGGGTGCGGGTGTCGGTCTCGGCCGGTAAAACCGAGGATTTCGCAGGAACCAACGCCACGTCGTCGAAGGTCAGTCCCAGCGGCAAAGAAGGCTGCAGCATGAATCCTTTATTGCTTCGGCATGGACCAGAGATGCGTGCCGGGAGTTTCCTGCTGGATGGTCTTTTTTTCCTCTAGGGCCGAGGACTCGGACTCCGCCACCTCGGCCTGCTCGCGCAGCTGCAACTCCCCTTCATCCGACGTCATGAACTGCTGGACTCTGAAATTGGAGCTGTCGAGCACGAAAATGGAGCCTCGCCGGTCCACCGCGATCCCGTAGGGGAAATTGAGCTGGCCGCGCCCCCCGCCGAAACCACCCCACTGCGTCTCGAAGTTCCCGTCACGGTCGAATTTCTGTATCCGATGGTTGCCCGTGTCCGTGACGTAGACGAAGCCGTCCCGATCGACGGTGACGCCCCACGGATTCCACAATTGCCCGGGCTCCTGCCCCTTGGTCCCCCACTTGCCGAGGAGCTGGGGAAGAAAGTTGGTGCTGGTGTCAAACTTCTGAATGCGATGGTTCCCCATGTCCACGACGTACACCGTCCCATCGCTTTCGTCCACGGCAATGCCGCGCGCAAAATAGAGTTGGCCGTCCGCGTTCCCGAAGCTGCCCCATGCCATGATGAATTCGCCGCTCCGGTCAAACTTCTGAATCCGGAAATTTGCGCTGTCCACCACGTAGACATAGCCGCGCGTATTGTCGACAGCCACCCCCCAGGGCGCGTTGAACTGTCCCTCTCCGCCGCCCTGCCGGCCCCACTTGGTCAGATAGCTTCCCATTTTCGCATCGAACCGCTGGACCCGGTGGTTGCCGGTGTCGCATACATACGCCACTCCCTTGTCGTCCACCGCGATGGCGGTGGGATTCTGGAAGTTCGAGGGGGCGGTGCCGAACATGCCCCAGAGATGCACAAAATTGCCCGCGTTGTCGAATTTCTGAATCCGGCAATTGCCCGTGTCAACGACGTAGATACTCCCGCTCGCATCACAAGCCAGGCCGAATGAGGGAGTCCCAAATTCTCCACCGTGGAGCAGGTGGGCTCCGCTTCCGGCCTTCCCCCAGACATTGACACACACATAGCCCGACGTGTTGAGCAGAATGGAGTTCGTCGCCGGGGCCGAGATGTTCCCGCCCCCGTCCTTGAACCAGGCATACACCGTCTTCTTGCCGTCTCCGGGAGAAAGCGTGTAGGGAATGGTCGCGCCGAACTTGCCGGCCGGTTCGACTTCGGCCCAGCCCGGCGTGGTTGCGGTCGGCGTGCTCGGCACTTCTGAGATAAAATATCCCGTCACGCCCGAATCGACGTCGTGGGCCGAGATCGTGAGTATCACGTCGGGGACATTCGTCATGAACGCCCCGTGATTGACGATCATGTAGGGGTTCTGGGGCGCAGCCAGATCGATCATCGTGGGAGCGGCTTCCACCTCCGGCGACGCCGGACTCTCGGTCCCGTTCGCGGCCACCGCCGTCAAGATGAAATAGTAGGTGGTGCCGTTGGCAAGGCCGACATGTGTGTAGGGAGACGTGACCCCCTCCACGCAGGTGCCCGTCTGGACCTCAACGTGCGGCTCGGTGTGATAGTAGAGGTTGTAGGAAGCGGCCTCCGGCACATCCATCCAACTCAGGACGACTTCCGTATCGCCGGCTTTTGCGGTCAGCGCGGCGGGGGCCGCCAGTTCGCCCGCCGGTCTCTTGACGGCGACCGGGGACTGGAACCCGTCCGTCGGCGCGTACTTCACGACCCTCGCGTTGCCGCTGTCCACCACGTACACGTATCCCTCTCGATCGACGGCGATCCCATAGGGAAAATTCAACTGCCCGATCGTGTTGCCGCGGTTGCCCCACGAACACACAAAGGCCCCATTGCTGGTGAACTTCTGAACGCGGTGATTATTTGTATCCACCACATACACGTTGCCAAGCGCATCCAGGGCAATCCCCCACGGGCCGTTGAATTGCCCGGGACCGTTGCCTTCCTTGCCCCATTTGGCCAGGAAATTCCCCCGGCCGTCGAACTTCTGGACGCGGTTATTGATCTCATCCGTCACATACACGTTCCCGGCAAAATCGACGGCAATGTCACGGCAATAAAAGAAGGCTCCTTCAAAGGCGCCTTCCTTTCCCCACATCAGGATCGGTTCGCCGTCGGAGGTGTACTTCTGCACGCGGTTGTTCAAGGTGTCGGCAATGTAGACGTTGTCCTCTTTGTCGACCGCCACCCCCCAGGGATTATCAAAGACCCCTTGCAGCGCACCCTTCCAGGCAAAGCCGAATTTCCCCCAGACGGTCAGGAACTGGCCGTCCTTGTCGAACTTTTGCACCCGATGGTTGTTGGCGTCAACGACGATCAGATCGCCCTGGGATGCGCAGGCCAACCCCCGGGGATAATAAAACTGGCCTTCGGCGTCTCCCGCCTCATCACCCAGACGTGCCAGGAACGTGCCGCGCGTATCGAATTTTTGAACGGTGTGGGTGTCGGTGTCGGCGACATAGATGTGGCCGTCACGATCCAGCGCGATACCGGTGGGGGACTTGAACTCGCCGTCATCATAGCCTTCGGTCCCGAAGTGCATGACGCAGATATACGGGGACGGAATGGCCATGACTTCTTCGGATTCAAGGCTCTCCCCGTTCTTGGTGACGGCGGTGACCACATAGTGGTAGCAGAGGCCGTTCGCGAGATCGGTATGCCGATAGGGCGGCGCGGCCGTGTCGACCAAGGTGCCGTTCTCCTTGCTCACGCCGATCTTCACCTTGAAACGCTCGATCCCGACGGCGTCGTATTGGAACCGGTCAAACTCTTTGCCTTCTTTGGTGACGCCGCGGGAGGTTTTATAATAAACGTTGTAAAAGAGGGCGTCTGGAACAGGCTCCCAACTGATCGTCAGTTGCCCATCCCCCACCGTGATACCGACCCCCTGAGGGGGAGGCGGCAGGTCGGATTGCTCGGCAGCGGTGCCCCCTCCGGGCTGAGCGGCTCCATCAACCGTCAGGAAATACCGGTCGAGAGGATGCTCGTCACCGTCGTGCATGGCCATGGCACTTACTCCTACGGGAAATTTTCCAGTTGATTCGATGAGTTTAGCACCGGGCTTTCAATGAAGTCAAGGCAGCGAAGTTCGTCTTGGAGGCTAGAGATAGGAGATCGGGCGCTTGGCTCCAGCAGGAGGACGCACCATCGGCTCTTCGCCTCCCTGCAGCCTTCGGAGCCGGGCCTCGACATCGCGAATAGGCAGGATTTTCTCGTACAGGCGGATGGCTTTGTCGGAAAAACCTTCCTCCTCATACAGCACGGCAAGATCGTATTGCACATAGGGCACGCCGGGTCCCGCACAGCGGGCATCCGCCAGCACCCGCTCGAGAAACGTGATCGCGGATTTGCTCAGGTCCTGATCCCTGTAACAGGCCGCAATCATCGTGCAGGCATCGACGAAACGCGTCGGGCCGCGCGCCGCCAACTGAAACTCCTCGATCGCTTCGGTAATCAGGCCCATTTCTTTGTACGCGACGCCCAGATCATAGTGTGTTTCAAACTCCTCGTCGCCGATTTGTTCTTTGATGCCCTTGCGAAACTCCTCAAAGATCGCTTCAAACTCGGTGCCCGTCGCTTGTGAGGAGACGGCTGCAACCGGCGCAACCGGTTCCACGCTCGGCGCGACCTCCACTTCCAGTACGGGAGCCTCAGCTTCCACTGGCGGAGGCGCCTGGGGCGCCGCAGGCCGGTCATGGGGCTCAAACGCAAGGCCCTCGGTGTTGAATTCAATGGCCCCCTCGGCGTCACTGGTTGGAACCGCAGTGGGCTGTTCCGGAGCCGGCGCAGTCGCTGCTTCGAAGACCGGCATGCTGGACTCCAGACTCGCAGCCAACTCGGCAAGGTCGTCCACCGCAGGAGCGGGCTCCGGCGCCGCAGGAGCCTCCAGCGCCACGGCAGATTGCATCGTGTCAGCAACCGTGATCTCCTCGACCGCAGAAATCGCAGGCTCCGGCGTCTCGGCCACAGGCTCAAGCGGGTTGTCCAGCCGGCGGCGGGCCTCCGCATGGCCCGGCGCGATCTTCAGAATCTGCTCATAGAGCTTGCCCGCCTCATCCGTGCGCCCGAGACGCTGATACTCCCGCCCGATCCGGAGGTATTCTTCGATGGCTTCGTCGGTCAGCTTCTCCTTCAGACACAGCTCCGCCACGCGCAGGCGCATGTCCGTGTTCTGCGGATCGACTTTCGTGATTTTACGAAACAGCGTCAGCGCGTTCATGGCCTTGCCGATCTTCAAATATAGCTTGGCGCCGGACAAATAATCGGCGACGGCATTGTTCATGAGCCCGCGCACCACGTTCAGATCGCCGAGCAGGGTATAGATTTCCGCCCGATTGGGATCGAGCTTGAGAATCTTTTTGTACAGCGCGACGGCCTTGAGATGAAAACCTTCTTGCAGGTAAAACCGGGCGGCTTTGCTGTAGGCGTCGATCGCGTCGGGGATCCCCTTGTTCTTCAGACAGAGGTCGCCGATGGTGTTGTAAACGTTGGCGTCGTTATGGGGAGTCTCGTCAAGGAGTTCGCGCCACGCTTTGATCGCGCTGACGAATTTCCCGGATTCGGCCAACTGGCGGGCTTTTTCAATCTTTGCGTCTTTGTCGCTGGCCAATGGAAGCCCTCTCTTGCGAACCTTGCGGTAAACTAACGCAACCCTCCGATCAAGTCAAGAAAGCGCCGGCGGGGCAAACAACAAGGGCCTACCATACGATAGGCCCTTGAAAACTAAGACGGATATGGGAGGCGACCGGCGCCTGCCGGCCGTGGCTTTGACTAGACGACTTTCATCACATTGGAGGCCTGCGGCCCCTTCGCCCCTTCCACGATATCAAATTCGACGTTTTCGCCTTCTTTGAGCGTTTTAAACCCTTCCCCCTGGAGGGCCGAATAATGGACAAAGACATCCTGTCCCGTATCCATGCGAATAAACCCGAATCCCTTGCGGTCATTAAACCATTTGACAGTGCCTTTGCTCTTCACACCGCCCTCCTTTCGTCATACCGTACGCGCGGGACGGGAACCTGGCAGAACATCCTCAGACCGGGCAATACCCGATACGGGTTCGGCACCGATGTACTTACCCAGAAAACCTTGCCTGCGGACCCAGCCGCCGTGAGCATCTATCATAGCCCCTCACGAGTGTCAAGTGGATGGTCAGGGCGATTTGCATTGCCCCCGGCCTTTCAGTATAACGGTGCGGAAAGGACCTCCTATACCTCGTGCGGACGATCGATCGGTATATCCTGCAAGAACTGGGCATTCCGTTCGCTCAGAGCCTGGGAGCTCTCACCTTCATCCTGTTGACGCGGGAGATCCTCCGGCTCGTCGAACTCCTGATAAACAAAGGGGTGGGGCTCCTGCCGCTCCTCAAAACCTTTGTCCTGCTCCTCCCCTCCTTCTTTGTGTTGACCCTTCCAATGGCCTGTCTCATCGCGTCTATCAGTGCCTTCAGCCGCCTCTCCTCGGACCGGGAATTGACCGCCATGCAGGCCACAGGCGTCAGCATCGGCCGGTTGCTGGGACCCGTCCTGCTATTCTCGACCGCCGTTTTCCTCGTGACGCTCTATTTGGCCCAATTCGCCCAGCCTTGGACGGGACAGTCCCTCAAAAAGCTGGCGCTGGTCATGCTCCGCGACCAGGTGTCCCTGGCGTTCGACGAAGGCGTTTTCAACACGCCGACGGAGAAGGTGGTGATGTACATCGGGGAGCGCAGTCTCCCGGGCAGCCCCCACGGCGTATTTATTTCAGACGCCCGCATCAAGGGGGAACCGCGGATCATCGTTGCCCGTGACTGGTCCGTCATCAATGATCCACTTCACAACCGCATCGGCATGACGCTCCGGGACGGCACGATTCACGTCAACCCCAGAGACCCCGACGAGTATCGGATGATCATGTTCACCCACTATGACTTCAAACTCGACCTGTCCGAGAGCCTGTCCCCGACGGCCGAAGAACGCCTCCCCCTGCAAAGCATCCGGGACAAGATCACCGAGACCAAGGGGGAAGACCCCCGCTACCTTCGAATGCTGCAGGACCATTACAAAAACCTGGCCGTGCCCGCTTCCACGCTCCTGTTTGGCATCATCGGAATGCCGCTCGGTATCGTCATCAAGCGTTCCGGTCGAGCCGGCGGGTTCGCCGTAGGCATTCTGATCGTCCTGTTTTTTTACGTACTGAATGTCGTCGCCGATTACTGGGTCTCCAGCCGCGTGCTGAATCCCTTTGCCGCGGCCTGGTTTCCGAATGTCGTGTTCGGAATGGCCTGCGCGTGGCTTTTTTACCACCGCACCCGTGCCTGAGCGGAGCGCGCTCCTATGACACTGCTCATGTCCTATCTGTTGCGCGAGCACCTACGGGTGTTTGTGCCATGCCTGGGCGGAGTGGCCGCCGTCTACCTCATCGTCGATTTTGTTGAAAAGATACGGCGGTTCGTGGCCTACCAAGCGGAACTCCGCTATATCCTTTGGTATTTCGTTCTCAAGCTTCCCGGCGTCCTTTTCCAGATCATCCCGTTGGCCGTCCTGATGTCCACGCTGCTGACGCTCGCGATCCTGTCCCGCAACAACGAAGTCACCGCCATGCGCAGCAGCGGCATCAGCTTGTACTGGGTATCGGTCCCGTTCCTGGTCGTCGCTCAAGCCTTGAGCCTGTTGATGCTGTGGGCCAGCGACGCCGTGATCCCAGGCGCCAACCAGCAGGCGGAAGTACTGCGCGAATACCGGATCGAAGGGAGAACTCCGGGCGCCGTGTTTCAAGGCAGTGAAATTTGGGTGCGTCTGAGCGATCAGACGCTTATGAAGGGCGACCTGCCGGATGACCACGCTCCGCGAATCTACGGCATCAGTCTGTATAAACTGGATACGGACTTCAACATCCGCGAAATCGTGTTTGCCAAGGAACTGCGGCACGAAAATGATGGCTGGGTGCTGGTCTCGGGTGTCAGCCGGACGTTTCAGTCCGACCAACTCATCCGGTCCCAGTTCTTCGACCGTCTGCCGATTCAGCTGAACCAGAAACCCGAGGACTTTCGGCGGACCGTGCGCATCGACTCAGACGCCTTGAGCCTGCGCGAGTTGACCGCCTACGTTGAGCGCCTCAGGCAAGACGGCTACAACCCGGCTCGCTACGCGACAGACCTCTTCGGGCGGACGGCGTTCCCCTTCGTCTGCCTCATCATGGCACTCATCGGAATCACGATGAGCCTCGCCGAAACCGGCTCGCGCGGCACGGGCCTGGTCAGGGGCGTGGGGTACAGCCTCCTTGTCGGCTTTCTCTACTGGGCGACTCATTCCGTCGCTCTGGCATTCGGGCGGAGCGATGTTGTGCCCCCCCTCCTGGCAGGTTGGTCGGCCAACATTCTGTTTCTATCCTTCGCCGGATACCTGTTTCTGCGGGTCAGGCAGTAACATTCACCTCACGCACGGGTAAACAGTTCACGCCAAACGATGACCTTGGCGTTGAAATAGCCTGCCCATGGAAGGAAAATCGCTGTATATGCACCGACTTGTGCAAGGTAATACAGCGTGACCCCGCACTGGGCGAGAATTCCCACCGCGTACATGGCGAGCACGAAACGCCGGCCGGGATGGTCCGGACCGGCGGTCGGCATATCCCGTTTCACTTTCTTGTAATCTTTGGCGGCATCCAGAATTTTCTGCTTGCGCGCCAGATATTCAGGGCACGTGGCCAGGAGATACCGTTCGTACCGGGCATGACCCCAACCCCAGGCCGCCCCACACGCGAAGAGGATTGTGCTCCCCAACAAGACACGGGGAGTCAACTCATCCTGCATCCACAGCACCACCAGATCGCCATAGCCGGCCAGTAAAGCCACCATCCCCAATGGGATGGTCGGCAGCATCAACCGGCTTTTCAGATACAAGCGGGCACGATCCCGCTCATCTTCCCGGCGTCTGGCGGTGACAATCTTGGGCATCCGTCACTTTCTTCTTCGAAATTCTGTTGCGATTATAACCCTGCGCGCTCCCATCGCCGAATCTTCTCAATCTCTCGGGGGTCCGAGTGCGCCTTCCCCTACATCCTGTGTCAGCAGGAATCAACAGGCGTGCGCTCCGTGATGCTGATCCTTCCGCCTGGCAGAACAGCGTTCAGGCTGCAAGCGCGCTGAGTTGATTCGCCATGCTCGCATTGCAAGGCGTCCCTTGCGAGCAAAAACATTCCCGTATCGTATCGGCGGCTCCACAGGCCTTATTCGGAAACTGCAACGTCGCATGTCCGCATCCACGCTGGGTCTCACGCACTTCATCCTCTGCAGGCCCCAGTTTGAGCGGAGAGCCTTCGCGTATCTAAATCTTGTGACCGGAATCCTGTCCACAAATTCTGGGGATACCTTGGGGATAGACTTGTGCATGCCAAGTTTCACGGCTGCACCCACGTCGGCGGCGGTCCCATGCATAAAATTTAAGCCTAAATTCCGTCGCCCTGCCAACAAGTTAGGCAACACGTGGACGTCCGGGTCCGTAAAGCCGCATCGTGCATGTACGCCCGTTGCACGTATGCAGATATGATGCCTGCCGCTTCAGGATCCACTGTCGCGCTCCCACAGCAATTCGGGATCGCCTTGCAATTTTCCGGCCCACCGAGCCAAGACAAACAGCGTATCGCTGAGCCGGTTGAGAAACTTCACGATAACCGGTTCGACTTGCTCCTCACGTGCCAGCCGTACGCACTCGCGCTCGGCGCGACGGCACACCGTCCGGGCATGATGGAGGAGCGCAGCGACTTTGCCGCCACCCGGCAGGATGAACTCCTTGAGCGGCGCCAGATCCTTTTGGCAGCCATCAATCAGCCGTTCCAGCCGCTGGACATCCTTCGCCGCGATCCGCGGCATGTTTTTGAACTTCTGCCCCGGGACCGTCGCCAAAATGCCGCCTGCGTCAAACAGCTTGTTCTGAATCCAGCGCAATTCGCGTTCCAGGCGTTCGGCGGAAGCTTTCTTGCCGATCCCGTCGGCGTTAAACGCCCTCACGACCCCCACAATGGCATTCAGTTCGTCCACCGTGCCGTACACCGCAACCCGCAGGCTGTCCTTCCAGACCTGTTGCCCGCCCGCCAAGCGTGTCTTGCCGGCATCCCCTGTTCGTGTATAGACCTTCGTAATGCGCATGGCTGGCCCTCTTAATTGGGGATTAATGAATCGGTCGGCACGCCTTCAGCAGCTGACAAAGCGCCCTGACCAATCGCCGGTTCTCAGCGGTCGTCCGTACTGCGATCCGGATCGTTCGATCCGTGAGCCCGGGGATGGCCGAACAGTCGCGGATCAGCAGACCTTGCTGACGGAGTGTCTGCGTCACATGGGCGGCCAGCATCGAGGACGGCAGTTCGACGAGGAAAAAGTTCGCTGCCGAGGGGAAGACGTGCAGGCCGGGAATTGTCCTCAACGCCTTGACCAGGCGAGCCCGCTCCCGATGCATGAAGACGAGACTCCGCTGAGCATGCCGCCGATCCTTCAACGCCGCCTGGGCAGCAGTCTGCGCAAGCGCATTGACCGACCACGGAGGCTGAAACCGTCGAATGCGTGCGACCACTTCGGGAGAACCGGCCAGGTACCCGGTCCGAAGCCCCGGCAGGGCATAGAACTTCGTGAAGCTCCGCAACACGAGCAGACGAGGACTCCGGACGACCGCGGAGAGGACCGAGTGGGCCTCGCAGTAGTCCACGAACGTCTCATCCACCACAACCCAGACTTTCCGACGGGCGGCTACGTCGACCAGATCGAGGACGTCCTGCGACGATGCCACCTGCCCGGTCGGGCTATTGGGGTTGCAGAGAAAGAGGGTGTCGAATCGACTCCTGTTCGTGCAAAGCGCCTTGCACGCCTGTGTGAGAGGAATCTGGTAGCCATCCTTTCGCGTCGCATGGAGATACGTCATACGGCTACCCTGCATTGATAGTGCCCGTGCGTATTCCGAGAACGTGGGGCCGAGTATCAGGGCGTGGCGGATGGAAAGTGCACGGGGCAGTAAATGGATCAATTCGCTCGACCCGTTCCCGACCACAAAATGGGCGGGGTCTAGCTTCCAGCGGGACACCAGCGCCGTTGCCAGACCATGGCAGGTCGCATCCGGGTAATGGCACGCAAGCGGCAACGATTTCACTGCCGCGCGAATGGCCCGTTTCGACGGCCCCAAGGGATTGATACTGGCGCTGAAGTCGATTAGATGCCGCGGTGACCGCCCCAACTCCCGTGCGGCTGCATAGAGATCGCCGCCGTGCCTGTCCGAGACGGTCATCGTAGCAATAGTCCAGCCGCCAGCAACGCCGTGAGGCCGAACACCGTCCACATCATGTGCAGGGCTTCGTCGATGCAGGACGGACTCAGCGACCGGACGGACTCTCCGAGAACCGGCCGCTCGGCTGGGATTCCCTCATAGGAAGTGATGCCTCCCAGTTGGACTCCCAAGACCCCCGCCATCGCCGCTTCCGGATGGCCGCTGTTGGGGCTCGGGTGCTTCTTCCCGTCACGCCGGAGGATATACCACACCCGCTTCATCCTCTCTCCATTGCGAAACACCACACCGGTGGAAACGACGATCAAGAACGCCGTCAACCGGGCCGGGATCCAGTTGGCCAGGTCATCCAACCGTGCTGAGGCCCAGCCGAAGTACCGGTATCGATCGTCCATGTGGCCAATCATGGAATCCAGCGTGCTGATCGCCTTGTACGCAAGTGCCAGCGGGGCTCCGCCCAAGACTAAAAAGAACAGCGGCGCCACAACACCATCCGCGGTGCTCTCAGCGACGCTTTCCACGGTCGCGCGCACGATTTCCCCTTCGGAGAGCTGGGCCGTGTCACGCCCCACAATCCGGGAAACCGCCCCGCGCGCCGCTTCGAGTGACCCGGTGACCAACGCCTGCCTGACTGCCCGCGCATGGTCCGCCAAGTCCCGCGCCGCGAGTGTCGTAAAGGCCAGCACCACCTCGACCCCTTGGCCGATGACCTCATGGAGCCGGCTTGACCACTCGACCGTGAGCCACGCGAGGCTGTAGGAGACGGCGGGCAGTCCCACCGCCAGCACGATGCCGGCCACCAGCTCCCCGGTCCGATTGGCTGCGACGCGACGCACCCCCTGTTCGAACCAGGCAATCATCCGGCCCATCAGTCGGACCGGATGGGGCAGCCACCGTGGATCGCCGAGGATCGCGTCGAAAGTACAGGCCAGGAGGAGGATGCCGGCGGTCATCCAATCCTCATGCAGAGCGGCGCCAGTATCAGAAAGAAGATCTCCACCACCTCGTTGGTGGCGCCCAGCGTGTCGCCGGTGATGCCGCCGCAGAGACGGCGCGAGTGCGCGCTCACAGCGCGCGCCACGAGCGCCGTGACGGACAGGCTTGCTACCGCGCCAACGGGTCCGATGGCGAAGACCAGTGCCGCGGCCAGACACAGCGTCGCGATCAGTATGTGGCGCGTCTTCAGATTCTGGAGGAACGACTCCGCGAGCCCGCCTTCCGCCCGCGCATAGGGCACGGCAACGGCACCCACCACCATTGCCCAGCGCCCGACCGCCGGCATGCAGAGCAGGATCGGGAGACGGTCCGGTTCCGGGAGGGCCGCCAGCCCCGCATAGCGAAGTCCCAACGCGAGGATCAGCCCCGTGGCCCCGATGGCGCCGATACGCCCGTCCCGCATGATCGCTAACCGCTCTGATGGCGTGCGGCCGCCTGCCCATCCATCCAGGGTATCGGCCAACCCGTCCTGGTGGAACCCCCGCGTCACGGCGACCAACAACACGATGAGCAGCGCGTCCAGCACGACCCGAGCGACCACGCCGGAGAGCAACCACGCAGTCAGTGCCAGCACGCCCCCCAGGATAAGCCCCACGACTGGATACCAGGCCATCGACGTTGCCAGCTCGGAGGGCGCGGGATCGTGATGCGCACGACTCACGGGTACGGCCGTCAGGAATTGCCAGGCGATCACAAATGGACGGACGATCCCGACGCTCACGACAGTCGTTCCGAGACGCCGGCTTCGTCAAAGGTCGCCATGCCTGTGAGAACCTTGATCGCCGCATGAACCAAGCTGATGGCCAGGCACGCACCGGTGCCTTCTCCTAACCTGAGACCCAGATCGAGCAACGGTCGCAAGCCCAGCTTTGTGCACACTGCCTGATGGCCGCGCTCGACGGAGAGATGGGAGGCGATCAGGTACTCGCGACAGAGTGGGGACAGTCCCGCAGCAATCAACGCCGCCGCGCCGGAGATGAACCCGTCGAGGACCACTGGCCGCCGACAGGCCGCACCCCCCAAAATCAACCCCGCCAGCCCTGCGATTTCAAAGCCTCCGACTTTCGCGAGTACATCAAGGGGATCAGCCGCGTCTGGTTGCCTGTTGCTGAGCGCTTGCTCGATGACGGCCGCCTTGCGCGCCAAGCCGGCTTTGTCGATGCCGGTCCCGCGACCGGTGACGGCCGCGACCGATTCACCGGTCATCACTGCCGTAATCGCCGCGCTCGCCGTGGTGTTCCCGATGCCCATGTCCCCCGTCCCGATCAGGCCGATGCCATCATTCACCGCCTCCCGCGCGAGCGTCACGCCGACTTCCAGCGCACGAATCGCCTGCTCGCGGGTCATAGCCGGCTCGCGCAGAAAGTTTTTCGTGCCGCGAGCGACTTTTCGGTGAATCAGGTCTGGCAGTGGGCCGAACTCATGCGCCACACCGATGTCTACGACCCGGACCTCCGCGCCCACGTGCGACGCGAGGACGTTCACGCCCGCGCCACCCCGGAGGAAGTTCAGGACCATCTGCGCCGTGACGGCGCTGGGATAGGCGCTCACCCCTTCGGCGACTACGCCATGATCCGCAGCAAAGGTGAAGATCGCGGCGCGTGGAATCGGCGGTCGCTCTTCGCCGGTGATCGCGACATAGCGGGCGGCCAGTTCTTCCAGGCGCCCGAGACTCCCGACCGGTTTCGTCAGCCGGTCGAGCCGTCTCTGTGTCCGGCTCAGACAGTCCTGATCGACAGGTTGAATGGAGCCGATCGCGTCCTGCAATGTCATCCATGCTCCTTCGGCTTCAGGCGGAGTGGCAGGCCAGACATCACGACATACACCTCGTCGGCTTCTTTCGCGAATTGCTGGTTGACCTGACCAGCCAGTTCACGAAAACGACGCGTCTCGGGATCCAGTGGGACCAGCCCCATCCCCAGCTCGTTGGTCACCACCACGACCCTCGCCGGAACAGCGCGGATCGCTTGAAGCAGTGCGTCGACTAATTCGAGAACCCGTGCATCCGACACTTTGCGTTCGATCAGGTTGTTCAACCAGAGCGTCAGACAGTCCAACACAATGGCCCGATACAACCGGCCCTTCGCGTGAAACCAGCGCTCCAGGTCAACCGGTACCTCCGCAGTGTCCCAGGCCTGTCCTCGTGATCGCCTGTGGCGCCGTATACGCTCCGCCATTTCGGCGTCAAGCGGCTGGCCGGTAGCGACAAAGGCGCGTGCGATGGCGCGTCCCGCCAGCGAGAGCCCTAACTCACTCTTTCCCGACGACGCCCCGCCGACCACGAAAATCAGACGTCCTCGGCGTCGCTTGGCCATTTTCCGTTTCGGAATGCTCACGCGCTACAAACCCTTCTCTACGATCGCCTCGATTGCCGGCAGGTCCACATGCCGAGCCACGAAGTCGGCCCAATCATCCAAAATCTGATCAAGAGACCGCTCCGTCTGGATCTCCAGAGGGTCCCAACCGCGGCGGGCGCGGAGCCTGTTGAGGAAACTCCGCCGAAATGCCGGAGCATCGAAGAGGCCGTGCACATAGGTGCCGAAGACCCGGCCATCCTCCGATGAGGCACCCTCAGCCCATTTCATCGAGTGATCGGGCTTCTGCACATCCAACAAGGGAAGGACATCGGTTCCTGTTCGCGTCCGGCCCATATGGACTTGGTAGCCTTCAATCGGACACCCACTCTCGCGATGCGAGCCGACGACGTGGATCAAGACCTTCTTGCGGGCAAAGCTGGTCACGACGTCGAGCAGCCCGATGCCTTCCAACTCCCGCTCCGGCGACTCGATCCCTCGAGGATCTCGGATCTGTGTGCCCAAGATCTGATAGCCGCCGCAGATCCCCACCACCGTGCCGCCTTCGCGGACCATCCGCTTGGCCAGCCGGTCCAGCCCGCGCGTTTTGATGAAGTGCAGAGCCTGCGCCGTGTTCTTCGTCCCTGGGAAGATGAGGGCATCGAGCGGCTGGTCGGTCTCCCCCCACAAGCGAACGATCTGCACATCAGGCTCCTGGAGCAGCGCTTCGAAGTCCGTGAAGTTGGAAATGGCCGGCACGTCCGCCACGGCGATCGTGAGGAGATCTGCACACCGAGACGCAACTGTCGCCACGCGGTCCCAGCCCAGCGAATCTTCCTGCGGCACGCGCAGGTCGCCCCACAGCGGAAGCACCCCCAGACAGGGCAGGGTCGTCAGGTCTTCCACCATGCGAAGCCCCGGAGCCAGTACGTCCGGGTCACCACGAAACTTGTTGATCAAGAACCCCTTCACATGACCACGCTCGTCAGGCTGAAGAAGCGTCAGTGTGCCCACCAGAGCGGCAAGCACGCCGCCGCGATCGATGTCCCCCACCAGTACCACCGGGGCCTTCGCCTCCTTGGCCATCCGCATGTTCACGATGTCCTGCTCGCGCAGATTGATCTCGGCCGGGCTACCTGCGCCCTCGAGGATCACGAGATCGAATTCCTTGGATAGTCTCGCAAACGACTCTTGAACGGCCTTAAAATGCTCGCGCCGAATACGGCCGAAATCCGATGCCATGAGCGGTCCGGCGACCTGCCCGTGGACGACCAACTGCGCCCGCCGCTCGCCCTCCGGTTTGATCAACACCGGATTGAAGTCGGCGCGAGGGTCCAACCGACAGGCAGCCGCTTGGACGGCCTGGGCTCGTCCGATCTCCTTGCCCTCCGGTGTGACGAACGAATTATTCGACATGTTCTGCGCCTTGAACGGAGCGACCCGGAGTCCGCGTCGCAGGAAGAGCCGGCAGAGCGCCGTAACCAAGACGGATTTTCCGACGTGCGAGGCGGTCCCTTGAATCATGAGCGTGCGAGCCGACATGGCTTAAGGCTCGCCGCGACGATTCCAACGGTCATAGTGCGTTAAGTCCGCTACAGGCAGACGCTCGCGCCAACCGGCCCTCTGCAGATCAGGCATCGGCGAGAATCCATTGACATACCCCAAGCAAAGGTATGCGACCACTTTGATCGATCGAGGAATCCCGAGCACCTGCTTCAGCGCGGTATGGTCCAGAATGCTGACCCAGCCGACCCCGATACCTTCCGCGCGCGCGGCCAACCAGAGGTTCTGGATGGCACAGCACGTGCTGTACAGGTCCGTGTCACGGACCGTTGCGCGCCCCAGCACGTGCCGTCCCCCGCGCTGCCGACTGCAAGTCACACAGAGATTTACCGGCGCTTCTTCAATGCCTTCGAGCTTCAAACTGCGGTACAGGTTTTGTCGTTTGCCCGTGTACCGCATCGCCGCCGACGCATTCGCGTTTTGAAACAGGTCCTTGACGGCCGACTTCGTGGCGCGTTTTCTGATCACGACGAAGTCCCACGGCTGCATGAATCCTACCGAGCCGGCATGGTGAGCGGCGGTCAGCAGCCGCGAGAGGACCGCGTCGGGGATCGGCGTGCTCAGGAAGGCCTGGCGGACATCGCGCCGCTCAAAGATCACGCGGTAGACCGCCGCTCGTTCTTGTGCCGAAAATCGACGCATGGCCGCCTTCACACTTGCCCCAAGTTTGATGACTGTGAGCTGAAATCGTCGCTCAGGACTTGTTGCAAGCAAAGCGGGCAGAGGCAATCCCGGTAGCGCGCGGCGATCCGGTCATATTGCCGCTCCGTCACCGGCACGTCGGTACACCAGCAACCGTACCCGCCACAGGGAAAGGACTGGCCGCAGCGCTCGCAATGTTTCTCGGTCAAAACTCGACCCCTTTCTGCGCCTTGATGCCCTTGCGGAACGGGTGTTTGATCATCTTCATCTCGGAGACGAGATCCGCCTGCTCGACGAGGAGTGGCTTGGCCCCCCGGCCGGTGATCACGACATGCTGCATGGGCGGGCGTCGAGCGAGCACCTCCAGCACCGCGTCCAGCGAGAGATAGTCGTGCTGGAGGGCGATGTTGAGTTCGTCGAGAATCACCATGGCATAGGCGGGATCGCCAAGAAATGCGCTCGCCGTCCCCCAGGCACGCCGGGCCATCTCCGCGTCTCGCGCCCGGTCCTGCGTCTCCCAGGTATAGCCTTCGCCCAAGCGCAAGAACGTGACTTGTTCCCCGAAGCTCCTCAGCGCACGTTCTTCGGCCGTGTCGATCGCGCCCTTGATGAACTGCACCACCGCCACCTTCAGACCGTGTCCGATACAGCGAAGCGCCATGCCCAGCGCGGCCGTCGTCTTTCCCTTGCCGGCTCCCGTATAAACGATCAGTACGCCTTTCTCCTCCTGGGCGGCCGCAATGCGACGATCCACCGACGCCTTCAGCCGTTGCATGCGCGCCTTGTGCTCCGTCGAATCCGTCATGGCGTTTGTCCTCGATCCGGACACGCACGACCCCGGCGCGCTGCGGCCACCAGGGTGTGGGCCAGTACCGGCTGGCTGGCAAAATGGAGGTGGGTGTAGAGGGCGAGCGTGTTGCCGGCGATCAATCCATCCTGGCTTCGCGGCTTCCCACTGGCATCGGTGAGAGCACAGGCATAGTCGAGTGCGCCGGTCGGCACCAGCGTGGAGTAATGGAATTCATGTCCACGAACGACCATGCCGGCGTCTCCCAGCAAACATGGACGAGCGACGGTGACTTCTCGATATCCCAGGGTCAGGCCTGGTCGTTTCATCACGGTTTCCGCAGAGAAGAGCCCGACCATCTCGTGTAACCGGCCCTCAAAATCGCGAATGGCCTGCGTCATGTACATGAGCCCCCCGCACTCAGCGTAGATTGGTCCTCCGCACTCAGCGAACGCACGGACGGCCTTTCGCATCGCCACATTGCCGGCCAACGTCCCGCCATGCAGTTCGGGGTACCCGCCGCCGAAATACAGGAGATCGACGTCAGGCAAAGCGGTGTCCCTGAGCGGCGAGAACCTGACAAGTGCCGCTCCGGCGGCTTCGAGCATGTCGAGGTTATCCGGGTAATAAAAACAGAAGGCCTTATCATAGGCAATGCCTATGCGGACGGACGCGTCATGATTTGTCTGCTTCGAGGCAGACACGCTCATTGCCGTGTTCGCCAATTCTTCGCTGCTGTCTGCCAGCGCCTCGATCCGATCCAGGTCCACGGTCTCAGCAACGGCGCTGCCAAGGCGAGCGTAGAAATCATCGCCATCGTGTTCCATGGCGGTCATCAATCCCAAATGCCGATCGGCGATGCGGAGTGCCGGGTCAGGGCGCACGTACCCGACAACGGGCAGATCGGTATAGGTTTCCATGGCTTCTTTCAGCAGGCGGAAGTGCCGCTCCCCGCCGACTCGATTGAACAACACACCCGCAAGGCGAAGATCGGGATCAAACCGCGCATATCCCAAGGCCATCGCCGCCGCGGAGCGTGCCATCGCACTCCCGTCGATGACGAGTAAAACGGGGGCTTTCAGTTGTTTAGCTATCTCCGCCGTACTGCCGCTCTCAGTCGTTGGTGAACTGCCATCAAACAGTCCCATCATCCCCTCGATGATCGAGAGATCGGCGTCAGCCGCCGCGCGCGCAAAGAGCTCTCGATTCACCGCCTCCCCTAGCATCCACCCATCCAGGTTGCGGGAGGGACGGCCGGTGGCCGCCGCGTGATGGCCGGGATCAATAAAATCAGGCCCGGCTTTGAACGCTTGCACGCAACGACCTTTCGCTTTGAGGGCCGCTAGGACGGCTAAGGTCACGGTGGTCTTTCCGACTCCGCTCTGCGTTCCTGCGATCACCAGTCTCGGACATCGCATTGACGACCTCGTTACTGGGCGTCGTACTTGACGCGCACGCCGACATAGACGGAACGGACCGGGGTCCCTGCATTTAAGAGTTCCTCATACTTCTCGTCAAATAGATTGTCCACGCGAGTATAGGCTTGCAGATATTTCGTCACATCATAGGCAACCGTAAACGCCCAGACGTCGAACGCCCGCATGGGCTGCTGGTTTGGTACGTCGTTGAACCGTGACCCGACGTAACGCACGGCCAGCGTGGTGACGAGCGGCTCGATCGGTTGGTAGGTCAGGAGGGCGCTCCACTGGTCCACCGGCCAGCGCGAGAGACGAAGGGACGTGTTCACGTCTCGCGTAAGGGTGTTTGTGTACTGGCCCTGGAATTCCAGATTCTTCATGAATGGGCGGTCCCGTACCAGTACCACGGCCGCGCTCGCCTCCCACCCCTTCGACACGGCCGAGCCGATATTGCGCGGACAGGACAGGAACGTGCTGAACGGCGCGCAGTTGGGATCGGCGTTGGCATTCACGATGAGGTTTTGGAATCGGTTCCAGAAGTAACCCCCGCTGAGACGCACCCGGTCGCTCAGCAATCGCTGATCCACACCCGCGTCCATCCCCCGACTCTTCTCGGGCATCAGGTTCGGATTGCCGAAATTCGGGAAGAAGAGATCGTTGATCGTGGGGGCGCGAAATCCGGTCGCGTAACTGCCCCGTACTTTCGTGCCCGTTTCGGCGAACGAATACCCCGCCGTGCCACGGTAGGTCGTCGCGTCCCCAAACGGGTTATAGCTGTCTTGCCGCACGCCCGCGGTGGCAAACACGCGATCCCACGCGTTCAGTTGAGCCTCGACGAACCCGGCATTCGATGTAATGTGCTTATTCGAAAGACCCGTATCGTTCTCGCCTTCCTGCCTGCGGAATTGATAGCCGGTGCTGACCAACAGGGGCTTCGCAATTTGGAACTTCTCCTGCACTTCCATCCGGTTGGTGAGCACCCGCGTTTCGTTCGGACTGCCGACCGGCACCGTGAACGCGTTGGTGAGCAGATTCCGCTGCAGTGTCCCGGGGTAAAAAAAGTTGCTGTCCTGGTTTTGAGCCAGCGTGACCTTCTGGGACCACCACGACGTGAAACGCTGGTCGTATGTACCGCTGTACACAAACTGCTGGTCCCGTGATTTTGAACCGAAGACGTCTCGGGGCGGGTTCGAGATGTTATCGAGATTGACATCGCTGTTCAGCCACCGGAACGCGAATTCCAACCGGCCCTCGCGCGGGAGCGTCAGGCCCATCTTGGTTGACGCCTGCCAGTTGCGAAAACCGTCCCGTTCGGCGGCGCCGCGCCGATAATTGGCCGCAGAAAACCCTGTCGAATCCCATCGGGACAGCGACACCGAAAGATCGACAGGACCTTTCTGCCCGGACATCTGGCCACCCTCGCGAATCGTTTGAAACGACCCGTATTCTGAGAACGCGCTCGCTTGCAACGGACCCGCGCCCCGCTTGGTAATGATGTTAATTACCCCGCCCATGGCGTCGGCCCCCCAGAGCATGCTTTGCGGACCACGAAGGATTTCGATCCGATCGATGTTCTCGGTCGTGAGGTTCGCAAAGCTATAGTAGCCCAGAGTGGTACTATTGACGATCGCGCCGTCGATCAGCACAAGGGTCTGATTTGGCGTGCCCCCGCGCATGCGTACGGTCACTTCCGCGCCAGGACCACCGCTGGAGAAGACCGCAAGCCCCTGGCTGAGACGCAACGCATCCGCCACGGTCTTGATCTTCTGCCTTTCGAGAACTTCTCCGGTGATCACCTCGATGGCGCTTGTGACCTGCCGAAGCGGAAGCGGCGTTTTCGTCGCCGACACCACGACCGGATCGAGACTCTCGACCGGATCCGGCTTTTGAACCGGTTCCGCCTTGGCTGCCGTGACCGCACTCAGCAGAAGGGACATAAGCATCACACCACATCTGTACAACACACCACGTCGCATAGCCCACCTCCCTTTCGCTCGAAGGGTTGAGTGAATCGTCCCGCAGTTGGGTTTCCTGACTTGCGGATCGCGGCTTTCCTGCGCCTTCCCATGCGGCGTTGCGCACAGTGGCCTTAGCAGGATCACTCCCCGCTTACAGTGGCGGCACCGTGATGGATTCGCACCATCTTCCCCATCGCTGTCGGGCTATTCGTTGATACTGTCTCTCCCTGGTTTAGCCAGTGCCATAGGAACCGGGCGGAACGATCTGGCACACAATCAGTCCCGCCGCTATACAACTCCACTCTTCCGTTTCATCAAGAGGGCAATAAAAAATGGCCCTCCCGCTAACGCCGTCACGACACCGACCGGAATCTCTCCAGGTGCCATGATGGTTCGCGCGACAGTATCGGCGGCGATGAGAAATGTGCCGCCGGCAAGCGCAGCAGCCGGGAGCAGCAACCGATGGTCCGCTCCTATGACCATCCGGACGGCGTGCGGAATGATCAAGCCGACAAACCCAATCATGCCGCTGACTGAAACAACCGCCCCCGTCAGCAGCGCCGCGGTAAAGAACACGATCTTTTTGACCTTGTCCACTTCGACGCCCATGGATGAGGCCGATTCCTCTCCGAGAGCCAAAAGGTTAAGCGCCCGGGACTGCCAGACGAGAATCAATCCTCCAGCGGCGAGGTAGATGGTCAGGATCGCCATCGCAGGGTAAGTCGGTGCCGTCAATGTCCCCATCAGCCATGCCATCGTTCCAAAGGACCGGTTCGGATCCATGATCGACGTGATAAACATGATCAAGGCCGAGAAGATCGCGTTCAGAATTACGCCGGCGAGCAGAAGGATATGCACAGGGAAACACCCGTGCGTGGCGGCAATGCGGTACACCACGGCCAGCGCGATCAATCCCCCAACGAACGCAAACAAGGGCAACGCAGAAATGGCCAGTACCGTTGTGCCTATTCCCAAGAGGATCGCCAACGCTGCTCCCAAAGCGGCTCCGCTCGAAATCCCCAGGACGTACGGGTCCGCGAGCGGGTTTCGCAGCAAAGCCTGCAGTGCCGCACCGACAACGGCGAGGCTCCCTCCGACTAACAAGCCGAGTAACACTCTCGGCAGTCTAATCTGCAGAAGGATGACCCCCCTGTGACCATCCGGCTGGCTTCCGGTCCGCCAGTCGAAGATTGCTCGGAACAGCATGCGCCCTGCTTCCTCAAATCCAATATGCTCCACGCCAAACCGAAGGCAAGCGACCATGACCAGTGCCGTCGCTGTGAAGAGAACCAGCATCGTTGTAATCCAGCGGCTCAGTGTCAGGCTAGACGACCTGGGCCACACCCGTGCGGTTGTGCCGGAAACCTCTGGGGCTGCTCTGCTCTCGGATTCAGATGGCCGATGCGCGATCTCCATCAGGGAGCGCCCCGTCCGCTAAACGCCTCGGGATGGATGGTACGGGCGAGCATTTCCAGTCCCTCGACGATCCGAGGACCGGGACGATTCAAAAGATCGCTCGGCACGCGATGCAATCGTCCAAGTTTGATGGCCGATACCGTCGACCAGCGCTGCCATCGCTCTTCCTCCCCTGCCGCAATTCCCTCCGCGTTGCCGGTGGGAAAGAGGATCAGCTCAGGATCCTCCTTGAGCACCGCTTCCATGCTCAGCCGCGGGTAGGCTACGCGAGCGCGCGCCGCGATATTCGAGCCGCCGGCCATCTCGATCGCCTCATGAATAAAACTGCCCGGGCCGACCGTGATCAGCGGTTCGCTGTTCAAGACATACAGTACGCGCGGCCGAGGCAGACGGGAAGTACGGCTTTTGATCTCTTGGATTCTCCTTTGCATCTTGCCAGCCAAGTCGTCGGCAGCAGGTGACGCATCGAGCAGCCGGCCCAGCTCCTGGATGCGGGCGAGGATGCCGTCAACGGTCGTCGCATTCAAGATATAGGTGGGGATCTTTAACTGTTCGAGCTTGCTCTGAATATCCGCACGGAGAAATTCCCGCGGCGCCAAAACCAGGTCGGGCTGAAGCGCCACGATCGCTTCCAGGCTGGGATGCGTGTAGCCGACCTTTGGTTTCGCCAGGGCTTCCGCCGGATAGTCACAGAACTGCGTGACGCCGACTACTCTTTCACCGAGGCCGATGGCGAACAACGTCTCTGTGATGCTGGGCGCCAATGACACAATCCGGGTGGGAGTATTCGCAAGCGTGATCTGACGGCCCAGATCATCGACGAATATCCGCGGGGCAAGGGTCGTCGCGCTCGCGCTCAGAGTCGCAAAGCTGCCTGCAAGCAGGATGAACAGGCCCATCCAGGCGACGGTTTGCGCACTGCGGTTCATGGGAGCGTGACTCTCGGCGTCCCTGCCGTGGGATGCTGATCGATGAGCACCTCACACCCATATACCGAACGAAGATGTTCCGTCGTGATCACATCCTCAGGGGGACCGGTCCGATAAGATCTTCCCTGATGCAACAGCAATAAGCGATGGCAATATTGACTGGCTAAATTCAAATCGTGCGAGACCAGCATCACCGTCACGTTCTGTTCGCGATTCAGCGCCTTCAGAATGGCGTAGATCTCCATCTGATGCTTCAGATCGAGAAAGGCCGTCGGCTCATCTAATAATAAAACCCTGGATTGTTGGGCGAGGGCACGTGCGATCACGGTCCGGTGCCGCTCCCCGCCGGAGAGGGCCTGAAAGGTGCGCCCCGCCAGATGCTCGACCTCCATGACCTGCATGGCCCACTGGGCGATGCGAAAATCCTCCGCAGACTCCCAGCCCCAGCCATGTTGGTGAACAAACCGCCCCATCAGCACCAATTCGCCGACGGTGAAGGGGAACAGGATTTGGCTTTCCTGGGGAACCAGGGCCACATGGTGCGCGATGTCCCGAGGCGTGAGCACCGCCACGTCTTGCCCTTGCAAAAGGATCCTCCCTTCCTGCGGCTTGAGCAGCCTCGCCACCAATTTCAACAAAGAGGTCTTGCCCGCCCCATTCGGTCCAATGATGCCGAAGATTTCTCCTTCGTTGACTTCCAACGAGCACTCTTGGAGGATCCACGGCGTGGCATAGCGAAAACTTACGCCCTTGAGTTGGCAGCAAAGGCTCATGCCTCAGCCGATCTCGGATGAAGAGCCTTCGCGAGCGCTTCGACGCCCTCGATCACCCGGGGCCCCGGCCGGTTGATCAACTCCGCTCTGACCTGATGCAACCGGTTATGGGCAACAGCCGCGAGGGACGGCCATTTACGCCATCGCTGCGGTTCGATCTCCGGAATCCCATCAGTTGTGCATATTTGAAAAATGATGACTTCTGGGTCTTTACGAATCACTTCCTCAAGTGTAACTTGAGGGTATGGAATCATGATATGGCCGACGATATTCTCGCCGCCGGCCAGCTCCAGCATCTGATGAATGAAGCTGCCGGACCCGACGCTGATGAGCGGGTCGGTGTTCACGACATAGAACACCCGGGCCGGTTTGACGGCGCCCATGCGGTTGCGGATCTCGGCGAGCCGCTCACGCAGCCCCTGCCCCACCGATCGCGCCTCCTTGTCGCGCCCGACGAGACGGCCGACCGTGCCGATATGCCCAAGAATATCCTCCACGGTCCTGGGAACCAGGATAAAAACGGGGATCTTGAGCTGTTCCAGCTTCGCCAGGGCGTCCGGACGGATAAAATCCTTGTTGCCCACGACCAAATCCGGTTTGAGGCTCAGGATCGCCTCCAGATTGGGGATCGAGGAACCGACCTTAGGCTTCGCGTTGGCCTGGGCGGGATAGTCGCAAAAGGTTGTGACCCCCACCACTTCCGATTCAAGCCCCACGGCAAAGAGGATCTCGGTCACGCTCGGCGCCAGGGACACCACCCGCCGGGCCGGTTTCGCCAGATACACACGCCGGCCGAGATCATCGGTAAAGGTTTTGTCCGAGACGTTGGCCATGAACGGCATGCCGGTTAGGATGCCTTGCTGGCGACGCTTCACCATCCGGTCCCCCGCTCCAAACAAAAAATCCTCAAGGCCATGGCTGGGCCCTTGAGGATTACGCCAGAACTGTCGGATGTAACGTGCACCCTCACCACCCCTTTTCCACGAGGAGAGGCCGGTTGGTCATGACCCGGGCAGGTCTTCTGGCTTGTGGTTCGTCCTACTTCTCACGCCTTCCCGGCCGCGATGTGCACACACATCCTCAGCCAGTGGCTACCCGTGAGGTTCGTCCCCACTCACAGCGGCGGGACCGCAAGGGTTTTGCACCCTTTTCCCTATGCCCGAGTCGATCGCGTGTCTAGCGTGTGAATGTAGAGCGAGGGCAAACCGAAGTCAAGCGCTTTCTGGGGTTACTTCGCCTCGCCCACACAGCGGAACCCCAGTGAGTTGGAGCGCGTGTTGGGAGCCAGGTACATCCTGCCGGCCGACCGTGCGACCGCCGGCCGCTTGGACCACGACCCGCCGCGGATCACCTTATAGTCGCCTGAAGCCGGCCCGGCCGGGTTCTTCGGAGGCGCGACCTGGTAGTACGCCTTGTCGTAGTTGTCCAGCACCCATTCCCACACGTTCCCGACCATATCGTAGACGCCGTAGGGGCTTTTGCCGGACTCATAGCTCCCGACGGCCGCCAGACTCTTGCTGTAACTGAAGGACACGCCCGAGGCGAAATTGGCGAACAACGGCCCGGGATCGTCGTTACCCCACGGATACTTGCGCCCATCCGTGCCACGCGCGGCCTTCTCCCACTGGGCCTCGGTCGGCAACTGTTTGCCAAAATACTCGCAGAAGTCCTTGGCATCCAGCCAGTCCACGCCGACCACCGGACGACTGCCGTCTTCCTTCTGATTGACGCGTTCCCAGAAGTCGGGCGGCTCCGCGCCCGATTTCTTGAGATAGGCGGCATACTGCTCGACCGTCACCTCGTACTTGTCGATCGTGAAAGCGTCTACAAACACCGCTCGCTGGGGGGTTTCATCCGGCTGGCCGTCGCCCGCCTTGCTTCCCATCACGAATTCGCCGGCCGGAACTGTGATCAGTGTCGCCAGGTCCTTTGACTTCGGCGCTTGGAATGGGCGAAGGGTCGCCTCGACGATCGGCTCGCTCCCGCTCTTGGGAGCCTCGGATGGAGGCGCCGACGACTTGGCCGCTTGCTCCGCCGCTTTTTGCGCCTCCTCGGCTTTTTTCTTCGCTTCGGCCAGCTTCCGCTTCTGCTCCTCCGCTTCCCGGGCGAGCGTCGACAGCCGCTCCTCTTCGGCCTTCCTGGCGGCTTCGTCCTGGCGTTTCGACGCCGCCAGTCTTTCCGCCTCGGCCTTTGTCTTCTCTTCGACCAGGCGTTTCTCCTCAGCTTTGCGCTTTTCGTCGGCGAGCCGTCGCTCCTCCGCCAGCCGCCGCTCCTCCTCTTGCTGCTTTTTTGTCATTTCGGCCAGGCGCTTCTCTTCGCGCTCCCTGGCCGCTTTCATCTCGGTTTCGAGGCGCTTGCGCTCCTCTTCCTGGCGCTTCAGTTCGGCCTGGCGCTGGCGTTCCTTTTCCTCCTCCTGCCGTTTCAGTTCGGCCAGCCGCTTCTCCTCCGCCTTGTGCTCTTCCTCCTGGCGCTTGAGCTCGGCCACTCGCTGACGTTCCTTTTCTTCCGCCTGGCGTTTCTGCTCGGCGATCTGCTCTTCTTCAGCCTTGCGGCGGGCGGCCTCGGCTTTGCGCGCCTCTTCCTCCTGCCGCTTCAGTTCGGCCAGGCGCGCAGCGTCCTTTTCCGCCTCCTGCTTCTTGCGAAGCTCTTCCATCTTTTTCTGCTCCGCCACAAGACGGGCTTTTTCTTCTTCCTCGCGCTTTTTCAATGCGGCCGCCAGCCGGGCCTCCTCTGCCTTGCGCTCCTCCTCAGCCTTCTTGCGGGCGAGCTCGGCCTGCCGGGCGCGTTCCTCCGTCTCTTTCTTCAGCGCCGCGATCCGGTCCGCCTCAGCTTTCCGGTCCTCTTCAAGTTTCTGGCGGGCCAGTTCGGCCTCCTTGGCCTTCTGCTCGCGCTCCTTCTGCTCCTGCTCGAATTTCCTGGCCGAGGCCAGCCGCTCTTCTTCAGACTTTTTGAGTCTCTCCGCTTCAGCCTTCAACCGCTCTTCCCGCTCTTTGGCCTCCCGCTGTATTTTCTCTTCCGCTTCCTTCACGGCCGCCGCTAGTTGCTTTTCTTCGTCCACCTCCCGGCGCTTTTTCTCTTCCTCGAGCTGCTTCAAACGCGCGATCATGGCCTGCTTCTTTTTCTCAAACTCTTCCTGCTGCTTCTTTACGGCCTTCTCCGCTTCCTCCAGCTGTTTTTCCAGCGCGGTCAAGTCGCCGGGGGGAGGCGCTGCGTCGCCGGGCCCTTTTAAAAATTCCCGCTTCAGCCGAAAAACGAACTGGCCGCCCTCATCGCCGGCGGCCATCACCGGGGCGCTTCGGGGCAACTGGTCCTTGACCTCATTGGATACCCTGATGGCGATCGGTTCCGCAATGTCCTTGGCCAGCAGGTAGGGGTTCGTATTCTGCCTGAGGATTTTCATGAAGTGCCAGGCGAACGTGCTGTGGCCTTGCTTCGCCTTGTCGGCGGCATCCGGAACCGGGTAGAGCCCGCCGGACGCCAAAATCCAGCGCGACGGCTGTTGGTAGAGTTCCTTGACCGCCGACCTGCTGAGCCCCAGCTGGCGCGTCCGTCCCATCAAGGAGCCGCTGAAGCAGGAATCCACGACCGCATAAATATGACGGGCAGGAATGTTGGCGAGATAGTCCCTGACCTGGGAATTGAAGATGTAGGAAGCTGGGTCGTCGAGTTCGGCGTCGGAAGGGATCCAGTACCCCATGCCGTCGACTTTCTCTTTTTCGCTCTTGGCCGTCGCGCTCTTCTCATATTCGCCGTGCCCGGCGTAATAGATGAACAGGCTGTCTTTGTCCGTCAGACGCCGTTTGAGCGAGGAGAAGGCCCGAATGACGCCTTTGCGCGACGCTTGCTCGTCGTACAATTCGACCATGCGCTCCTTGGAGAAGCCGTAGCGGTCCACCAGGAGTTTGGACACCGCCTCGGCATCTTTCCGGGCCGCTTCCAGCTGCTTGTCCTTGTCCATGGTGGGGTACTTGTTGATGCCGATGATCAGGGCCCAGTAGTTGCCCTCGATGAAATCATCGGGATCGGCCCCTCCGGCTGCCGAGGGCTTGGCGGCTTGCGGCTTGATCTCGACGCCGGCTTTGACCGAATTGTTGGCAAAAAAGAACGGCAGGCTGAGGGCGCCGATCAGGAAGGATCCGACCGCTAGACCAGTGGCAAAGGTGGCGAGTTTCAGACGAAACGGGTTGGTGTGTGGATGACCCCTGGTTTTCATGGAACCACCCATTTCCTTAGATTACCAGTCTATGATGCCTCCCCTCATATGAATGATTGACCCGTTCCCAATGCTATGAAGAGAGTTGCAACAATTTAAAACGGCTGTCCCCGCTTGTCAAGACCCCGCCGCACGCCCCTGGGTTTTCCCAAGGTTGTTACTTCTTCTTCTTCTCCCCACCAAACAGGCTATTCAGAAAATCGTTGACATCGTTCAGCAGTTTCTGCACGGCGCCCTTTTCTACCGTACCCTGTTCCTCCAGGCTCTGCTGGATCGTCCCGATCTCTTTTTCGATCGTCCCGACTTCGCCCTCGAGAACCTTGACCCCGACCGGTTCTCCACCTTCGCCTCCGATGTCGCCAAAGCCCTCTGCCCCGCCGACGACCTCGAGGACCTGTGAGCCCAGGGACTTGAAGATATTCTCCGGCAGAACGCCGCTGGTGAGCAGTTCCGACGGTCCGGACTGCTCCGTGGTC
The DNA here is from genome assembly GCA_004298335.1 of Nitrospirota bacterium. Lineage (GTDB taxonomy): Bacteria > Nitrospirota > Nitrospiria > Nitrospirales > NS-4 > SCTG01. The sequence goes on along the minus strand of SCTG01000170.1, from coordinate 1,268 downwards.
AGAGCCGACTGGATGGCCGACAGCAAGCTATTGATCGTATTCGTCGTGGCTGCCGTTGAGTTATTAAGGTTGAACGCCGGTGGAGTGCAGGCGCCTGCGTTACAGGTAATGGTCCCATTACTAATGACACCCATGTTCGTAACGGCGCTCCCGACTCCGGTCGCCGTGAACGCAACGGCTCCATTGGCATTAATGCTGGGATTTCCCCCAGCTACCAAAATCGTCGAACCTGCAGCGCTTAGCGTGACATCATGCGTCCCAGGTGTGGTATTTGCAACGATAGAACCAATGCCGCTGATACCGGTTGCGGTGACATTGAAGACGTCGGTAATTGCGGCTCCGCTTACCGTTCCGTTAAGCGTGCCGATATTACCGAGACTCACGGCTGTCCCTGAAGTACCTACTGTTGAGCCATTGAGGGTCACAGTGTTCAGGGCAGCCGTATTGGTTCCGCTGATGGCACCCGCGTTGTTGATGGTCAGCGAGCCGGCCGTGAGGGTGCCGGCAGTGCCAATGTTCCCGATGTTAATGGCGTTGCCGAGGGTATTCAAAGTGACGGCCCCGGCACCGGCGTTGATAGTCCCGTTGTTGTTGAAGCTGGCGGCAGTGAATGTTGTACCTGTGCCAAGCGTTACCGCATCATTATAGACTTGGGCACCACTAGTACTGACCGTCCCGCCGTTGATCGTCGTCGTCCCGCCCGCGTTCGTCGTCAGGCTCGCCAAGGCCGTCGTCCCCCCGACCACGCCTGTGAACGTCGTCGCCCCCGTCGTGTTCACGGCCAGCGCAAACCCGCCGTTCACCGTGCTCGCCAGGTTGATCGCGCCATTGCCCGTGCTGTCGAGCGTCGTCGCCGCCGCCAGGATCACCGCATCGTTATAGGTCTGCGCCCCCGTCGTCGTCACACTGCCCGTCAGGGTCGTCGTCCCGCCCGCGTTCGTCGTCAGCGAGGTCAACGCCGTCGTCCCGCCCACCACGTTCCCGAACGTCGTCGCCCCGGTCGTGTTCACATTCAGCGCAAACCCGCCGTTCGTCGTGCTCGCCAGGTTGATCGCGCCATTGCCCGTGCTGTCCAGCGTCGTCGCCGCCGCCAGGATCACCGCATCGTTATAGGTCTGCGCCCCCGTCGTCGTCACCGTCGCCGGCAACGTCGTCGTCCCGCCCGCATTCGTCGTCAGCGAGGTCAACGCCGTCGTCCCGCCCACCACGTTGCCGAACGTCGTCGCCCCCGTCGTGTTCACATTCAGCGCAAACCCGCCGTTCGTCGT
>SCTG01000169.1 GCA_004298335.1 Nitrospirota bacterium | reverse complement strand
CGGCGTCTCCGGCATCGGACCCAAGCTGGCCTTGAGCGTGATCTCGTCGCTGAGCGTGGATGACCTCGCGGCGGCGATCCGCAACGACGATCACAAGACGCTGGCCTCCGTGCCCGGCATCGGCAAAAAATCGGCGGGGCGCCTGGCGCTGGAGCTCAAGGACAAGGTCGACAAGCTGGGCCAGGCCGCCGGTCCTCGCGCGACGAAGGCCGGCGAGCCGTCCGGCAAGCTCATGGACGACGCCCTCTCGGCCCTCGTGAACCTCGGCTACAAAGCCGCCGACGTGAAAGACGTAGTCACGCAGGTGCTGGCCGGCCGCAACGGCGAGACACCGCTCCAGGACCTCATCCGCTCGGCTCTGAAAGAGCTGGCGAAAGGATAGCTCACGATGCCGAAAAAACGGGGACTGTTCAGAATCAGCATCCACCGAACGGGTGAACTCCGGCGCGGCGCGGACGTCGTGCCGTGCGAAGTCGTCGAGCTCACCGAAAAAGGGTTCGGGCTGGAATCCTCTCTTCGAGTCGCGACAGGCGAGGCGGTCGAGCTGCGGTTCGACCTGACCGACAAGTGGCCCATCCAGTGCACGATCCAGGTGTCCCATGCGGCGCCTCCGCGCCTGGGCGGGAACATCACGGCCATCTCGCCCGAGCACCAGGAGTCGCTCACGCGCTTCATCGACCAGCACACGACGATTAACCTGCCGGGCGTTTAGCAATGGATCCTGTTCCCTCGCTGGCGTCCAGAGCTCTTGAGCTGACCCGTCATTCATTGGCGCCGCCGCTGTTCCTGCTCTCGGCCGTCCTGATGCTCGGCACGGTCTCGCCCGTCATCCGCTTTATTCTGCAACAACACGAAATCGAGCCGCTGGACCTGGCGTTCATCAGGATCGTTGTGGCCTTCGTCTTTCTCCTGGTCGCCACGCTGTTCCAGGATCGCGAGGAATTTTTCGCGTTGGCCCCTGCCGACGTGGCGCAGTTGACCTTCGTGGGATTCCTGGGGGTCGGCCTGTACTACGGGCTCACCGTGTGGTCGCTCAAGTACACCACCGTCACCCATTACATCCTGATCTACAGCCTCAATCCCTGCTTCACCGCCATCATCAGCGTGCTCATGAAAAGGGATCCTTTCAGCGCTTTCAAGTTCTGGGGGGTGCTGCTCTCGTTTGCCGGCTGCGCGCTGGCGGTCTCCGAGGGATTGACCGGCGCGTCCTTGCAGATCGAACTCGGCGACAGCCTCGTCCTGTTGGCCACGATCATCGTGTCCTTTTTCATCGTGCTCAGCGCCGGCATCGTCAAACGATACGGCGCCTTGACCGCCAACACGGTGATGTTCGGCAGCAGCGCATTGATCCTCGCGGTGGCGGATGTCTTTTCAGCGACGCCGGCCAGCTACCTCCTCTCCTTTCGGGACAGTTTCTTGATCCTCTACCTCGGGATCGCCACGGCCGCCGCGTTCCTCTTGCGCTATATTTCCCTGCGGTCGCTGACACCGATGACGGTCGGGGCCTTCCACAACCTGGTGCCCATTTGCGCGATCGCGCTGGCGTATCTGTTCCTCGGCGAACGGTTCGGCCCTCCCGTCCTCGTGGGCGGCACCATGATCCTGGCCGGCGTCGAGATGGTCAGAAGAGGATGAGCGCCGTGCCGGACAGCCCTGATCGGATCATCACGCCCGCGCCCGCGGACGACGAAAAGAGCTTCGAGGCCTCGCTGCGGCCGCAGACGATCGGCGAGTACGTCGGCCAGGCGCGGATGAAGGAGTCGCTGCGCATCTGCATGGACGCGGCGAAGCAGCGCGGCGACGCGCTGGACCACTGCATCTTCTACGGCCCGCCGGGCGTCGGCAAGACCACCATCGCGAACATCATCGCCCGGGAGATGGGCGTGGCCATCCAATCCACTTCCGGCATCGTGCTGAACCACGCCGGCGACCTGGCCGCCATCCTGACCAACCTCCAGCGGGGCGACGTGCTGTTCATCGACGAGATCCACCGCCTGCCGGCGCCGGTCGAGGAGGCCCTCTACCCGGCGATGGAGGACTACCAGCTCGACCTCATCATCGGCCAGGGGCCCTCCTCCCGGACGATCAAGCTCGATCTGCCCCGGTTCACGCTCGTCGGCGCGACGACGCGGGCCGGCTCCCTCACCTCCCCGCTTCGAGATCGGTTCGGGCTGGTCCACCGCCTGGATTTCTACACACCCGAGGAGCTGGAGGTCATCGTCGCCCGCTCGGCCCGCATCATGAAGATGACGATCGACGCGTCCGGCGCGGCCGAAGTGGCCCGCCGCTCCCGCGGCACCCCCCGCATCGCCAACCGCCTCCTTCGGCGGGTGCGGGACTTCGCCCAGATCAAGTCCGACGGGCGCGTCACCCGCGAGATCGCCGACGCGGCTTTGGCCTGGATCGGCGTGGACAGCGCCGGCTTCGACGACATGGACCGCAAGCTGCTCCTGGCGATCATCGAGAAGTTCGGCGGGGGGCCGGTCGGCCTCGAGTCCCTCGCCGCCGCCATGGGCGAAGACAAGGGCACCGTGGAAGACGTGTACGAACCTTACCTGATCCAGGCCGGCTACCTGGAACGGAGCTCCCGCGGCCGGATGGCCACCCGCCTCGCCTTGCAGCACTTCGGCAAGCAAAAAGACCTGCTGACGTAGTACCTGTTGAAATCCTTGCAAATTTAGCCGCCGTCGGGTATAGTGACGTTTCCCTTTTGGACGGCGGATTTCATGAAAGACCCTAAGTCGCTGCAGAGCTATCGCAAGGACATCGACAAGATCGATGATGAGGTCATCCGTCTGCTGAATGAACGCGCCCGTCACGTCATCGAGATCGGCAAGCTCAAGAAGGCCCAGGACTCGCAGGCCAACCTGCACACGCCCGCCCGCGAGGCCGAGATTCTCGACCGGCTCTGCAAGAACAATCCCGGCCCCTTTCCCAGCGACGCCCTGCGGGCCGTGTACCGTGAAGTCATGTCGGGGTCGCTGGCCCTGGAAGGGCCGTTGAAGGTGGCCTACCTGGGCCCGTCCGCCACGTTCACGCACCTGGCCTGCATCCGCAAATTCGGCTCGTCGGCCCAGTACGTGCCGATGACCTCCATCAAGGAGGTGTTCAACGAGGTGGAGCGCGGCCGGGCCGATTTCGGCGTGGTGCCGATCGAGAACAGCACCGAGGGCGTGGTCAACCACACCCTGGACATGTTCATCGACTCCAATCTGCAGATCTACGGCGAGGTGCTGCAGGAGGTTTCGCACCAACTGCTCTCGAAGGCGGAGACCTTGAACGCGATCAAGAAAATCTATTCGCACCCCCACGCGATCGCCCAATGCCGGAACTGGCTGGAGGCGAACCTGCCGGGCGTGCCGACCTCGGAAGTGCACAGCACGGCCCGCGCCGCCGAGATCTGCGCCGAGGACCCCACGGCCGCAGCCATCGCCTCCGAATTGGCCGGGCAGTTGTACGGATTGAAAGTCCTGAAGGCGCGCATCGAGGACAACATCAACAACTTCACCCGCTTTCTGGTGCTCTCCCTCAAGCCCGCGGAGCGCACCGGCAAGGACAAGACCTCCATCATGCTGTCGGTCAAGGACAAGGTCGGCGCCCTCTATGACTTATTGCGGCCCTTCGCCTCCACCGGCGTGAACCTCAGCAAGATCGAGTCGCGGCCGTCGCGCCGCAAGGCCTGGGAATACATCTTCTTCATCGACATCGAAGGGCACGTGGACGAAGAGCGCGTCAAGAAAGCCCTGGCCGAGCTCAAGTCCCGGTGCCTGTTCTTCAAGATCATGGGCTCCTACCCCGCGCACGGCTGAAGAGATATCCATGGCCATTCGAATCAGCCCCGATATCGCCGGCATCACGCCTTACTCGCCCGGCAAGCCGATCGAGGAACTGGAGCGCGAGTTCGGCATCACCGACTCGATCAAGCTGGCGTCGAACGAGAACCCGCGCGGGCCGTCGCCCAAGGCGCTGGCCGTCCTCGGCGAGGCCGCGAAGACGCTCAACCGCTACCCGGACGGCGGGGGGCACTATCTGCGCCGGGCCCTGGCGGACCACTGGAAGGTCTCGCCGGACCAGATCATTCTCGGCAACGGCTCGGACGAGATCATCACGCTCCTGACCAAAACCTTCCTGGAGGCGGGCGATGAGGCGGTCATGGCCGACCCCAGCTTCGTCGTCTACAAGATCGACGTCACGGCCGCCCACGGCAAACTGGTGCAGGTGCCGCTATACGAATTCCGCCACGACCTGCCCGCCATGGCGAAGGCCGTCACCAAAAAGACCCGCCTGGTGTTCGTCTGCAACCCGAACAACCCGACCGGCACGTATGTCACGGCCGCCGAGGTCTCGGCCTTTCTACAGGCGATCCCGCCCGACGTGATCGTCGTCTTCGACGAGGCTTACTACGAATACGTGACGGCCGCCGACTACCCGGACACCCTGGCGATTCTCAAAGCCGGCCGCAACGTCGTGCTGCTTCGGACCTTCTCGAAGATCTACGGGCTGGCCGGCCTGCGGATCGGCTACGGCTTGACGACGCCGGAGATCGTCCAGCACCTGAACCGCATCCGGCCGCCGTTCAACACCAACAGCCTCGCCCAGAAGGCCGCGCTGGCCGCCCTCTCGGACGAGACGCACGTCCGCGAGAGCCGCCGCGTCAACACCGAAGGGCTGGCCTCGCTCACGGCGCGCCTGACGGCCCTGGGCCTGCACGTCGTGCCCAGCCAGGCCAACTTCCTGTACTTCGACGTGAAGCAGGACGGCAAGGCCCTGTTCGAGGCCCTGCTCAAGCGGGGCGTGATCGTCCGGCACCTGGGAGGGACGTTCCTCCGGGTGACGGTCGGGCTGCCCCAAGAGAACGACCGTTTCATCACAGCGCTGCAGGCAGCGTTGGCCTCATAAGCATCAGAAGGAGACGTCATGATTATCGTGCTGAAGCCAGGTGCCACCGAAAAAGAAATCGATCACGTGATGGACCGCATCAAGGAACTGGGCCTGACCCCGCACCTGTCCAAAGGCCAGGAGCGGAGCATCATCGGCGTCATTGGCGACGACCGCCTGATCGCCAACCAGCCGTTCCGGGCCATCCCCGGCGTCGAGGACGTGGTGCCGATCCTGGCGCCCTGGAAGCTCGCGGGGCGCGAATTCAAGAAAGCGGACACGATCGTCGACGTGAGCGGCGTCAAGGTGGGCGGCAAGAAGCTGGCAATCATGGCCGGACCCTGCGCCGTGGAGAAGAAAGAGCTGACGGTCGGCATCGCGCAGGAAGTGAAGGCCGCCGGCGCCAGCATTCTCCGCGGCGGCGCGTACAAGCCCCGCACCTCGCCCTACGCCTTCCAGGGCCTCGGCAACGAGGGCCTGGACTTCCTGGCGGAGGCCAAAAAGGCGACCGGGCTGCCGGTCGTCAGCGAGATCCTCGACCCGCGCGACATCGAGTTCTTTCTCGCAAAGACCGACATCATCCAGATCGGCGCCCGCAACATGCAGAACTTCGAGCTGCTGAAGGAGGTCGGCGCGTACGACAAGCCGGTGCTCCTCAAGCGCGGCCTCTCGGCGACGATCAAGGAGTGGCTGATGGCGGCGGAGTACATCATGTCGCGGGGCAACAAGAACGTGATGCTCTGCGAGCGCGGCATCCGCACCTTCGAGTCGCAGTACCGGAACACACTGGACCTCTCCGCGGTGCCCGCGCTGAAAGAGCTGTCGCACCTGCCGGTCATCGTGGACCCCAGCCACGCCACGGGCAAGTGGGCGATGGTGGCGCCGCTGGCCAAGGCCGCCGTCGCGGCCGGCGCGGACGGGCTGCTGATCGAAGTCCACTCCAACCCCGAGTGCGCGCTCTGCGACGGCGAGGAGTCCCTCAAGCCCGCCAAGTTCAAGGAACTGATGAAGGACCTGAAAAAAATCGCGGAGGCGGTCGGGCGCGAACTCTGATGGGGATGCTGTTCAAGCAGATGACCATCGTCGGGGTGGGCCTCATCGGGGGCTCCCTCGGGATGATCTGCAAGCAGCAGGGCCTCGTCGGCACCGTCGTCGGCGCCGGCCGGCGGGTCGAGAACCTCAAGAAGGCCGTCGCGCTCAAGGCCATCGACCGCTATTCCACCGACCTCGCCGAAGCGGCCTCCGGATCCGATCTCCTCGTGCTCGCCACGCCGGTGGACACCTTTGAAGCGGCGCTCAAGACCTGCGCGCCGAGGCTGGCGGCCGGCGCCGTGATCACCGACGTGGGCAGCGTCAAGGGCCCGCTGGTGTCGCGCCTGGAGGCGCTCGCGCCGGCCGGCACGCGGGTGGTCGGCGCGCACCCGATCGCCGGCAGGGAGAAGACCGGCGTGGACGCGGCGAGCCTGGACCTGTACCGCGGCGCGCTGTGCATCCTGACACCGACCGCGAAGACCGAGCCCGCCGCCCTGAGCCTGATCCGCCGGCTTTGGGAAGCGACCGGCGCGCGGGTGAAGGACATGGACCCGGACCTGCACGACCGCGTGCTGGGCGCGATCAGTCACCTGCCACACATGGCCGCCTTCGCGCTGGTCAACGCCGTGGCCTCCATCCAGGAGACCCAGACGCCGGGCCTCGACCTGCAACTGTATTCCGGCGGCGGGTACAAGGACACCACCCGCATCGCCGCCTCGTCGCCCGAGATGTGGCGCGACATCTGCCTCTGGAACCGCGACAACCTCGTGAACCAGCTTGAAGTCTACGCAGCCCGCCTGGAACGCCTGAAGGCCCTCATCAAGGCGGGAGACGGCGACGGCCTGGCCCGCGAGTTCGCGCAGGCGAAAGAGCGGAGGGAGAAGATCACCTGATGGCCTTGCGCGGCACATTGACCGTCCCCGGCGACAAGTCCATCACGCACCGCGCGATCATCCTCGGCGCGCTGGCCGATGGCGAAGCCACGATCACCAACTACTGCACCGGCGAAGACTGCCTCCACACCGCGCAGGCGTTCCAGGCGATGGGCGTCTCGATCGACATCGGACCGGAGCGCATGAAAGTGGTGGGCAAGGGCCTGAGCAGCCTGCAGGAACCCGCGTCGATCGTGGACTGCGGGAACTCCGGCACGGGCATCCGCCTGCTGGCCGGCGTCCTGGCGGGACAGGACTTCTTCTCGGTGCTGACCGGCGACGACTCCACCAGGCGGCGCCCCATGGGCCGGGTGGTCGGGCCGCTCCGCGAGATGGGCGCGCTGATCACCGGCCGCCGCGGAGGCGAACTCGCGCCGCTGGCCATCACCGGCACGCGCCTGCGGGGCATCAAGTACCGGTCCCCTCTCGTCAGCGCACAGGTGAAGTCCTCCGTGCTGCTCGCCGGTCTCTTCGCGAAGGGCACGACGAGCGTCACCGAACGGGCCCTCTCGCGCGACCACACGGAGCGGCTGCTCGATTACCTCGGCATCCCGCTGACCAGGCACGGCCTCACCGTCAGCCTCACGGGCCAGCGATCGTTCGCGGCCAAGGACATCGTCGTGGCGGGCGACCTCTCGGCGGCCGCCTTTTTCCTGGTCGGCGCCTCGCTGGTGCCCGATTCGGACGTGACGATCGCGGGTGTGGGAGTCAACCCGACGCGGACGGGCATCCTGGATGTGCTGCGGGATATGGGCGCCAGGATCGATCTCGTCAATCCCCGCGTGCAGGCCGGCGAACCGGTGGCCGACCTGCGGGTCCGCTCGGCGCCGCTCCACGGGATCGCGATCGGGCCCGATCGCATCCCCCAGACGATCGACGAATTCCCGATTCTCTGCGTCGCGGCCGCCTGTGCGCAGGGCGACACCGTGATCTCCGGCGCAAAGGAACTCCGCGTCAAGGAGAGCGACCGGATCGCGACCATGGCCACGGAGCTGCGCCGCATGGGCGCCGAGGTCGAGGAACGCTCCGATGGTATGCGCATTGCCGGCGGCCGGCCCCTGCAAGGAGCCGTCTGCCAGAGCCACGGGGACCATCGGGTGGCCATGTCCATGACGATCGCGGGGCTGGTGGCGAGCGGCGAGACGCGGGTCGAGGATACGGCCTGCGTGGCGACGTCGTTCCCGGAATTTGACAAGAAATTGAGAGGGTTATTGACACCCTCGGGTCAAGGGTGAATACAATACCGGGTTCGTGGGACGCGAAGCCCCCTCAGGGGGCCGACAGGACCTCGCCGCTGGTCGTGGCCATTGACGGCCCGTCCGGTGTGGGCAAGAGCACCGTCGCCAAGCTGATCGCCTCTCGCCTCGGCTATACGTACCTCGATTCCGGCGCCCTGTACCGGGCCGTTGCGTGGAAGGCCCTGGCCACGGGGACCGACCCGACAGAGCCGGACGCCATGCGGCGCCTCTGCAGGGAGACCAGTCTGAACGTCTCGTCCGGCGCGGGCGGCGGGATGGTCGTCGAAGTGGACGGGCGCGGCCTCGCGGCGGAACTGAGAACGCCGGAAGTGAGCCGCGTGGCCTCCCAGGTGGCGGCCCTTCCGGACGTGCGGGCCTGGCTGCTGCCGGTGCAGCAGAGCTTCGGGCGGCGGCCCGGTGTTCGCGGCGTCGTCGCCGAAGGCCGGGACATGGGCACGCGCGTGTTCCCCGAGGCGCCGGTGAAGTTCTTTCTGGAGGCCGAGCCGCAGGAACGGGCGCGCCGGCGCCATGAAGAGCTGGCGGCGGCCGACCGGGCGGCGGACCCGGCGGAGACGCGCCGCGAGATGGAGGCCCGGGACGGGCGCGATCGGACCAGGGAGGCCGCCCCCTTGACGGCGGCCCCGGATGCCGTGCTCATCGATACGAGCCGGCTCACGGTCGAGGAAGTCGCCGAACGGATGGTGCGCGCGATCGAGCGCACGGCGGCCGGCCGGCGTTGAATGATTCTGTATTGGGCGACGTGGGTGGTGGTGCGGCTGGCGGCGACGCTGTTGTTTCGCCTGAAGGTCGCCGGGCAGCGCCACATCCCGAAGACCGGGGGCGTGCTGATCGCCGCGAACCACGCCAGCTACCTCGACATCCCGATCCTGGGATGCGGGATGTCGCGGCGGGCATCGTACATGGGCCGGATGGACCTCTTCGGCGGGCCGGTGGGCTGGGTGATGCGCCACCTGGGGTGGATCCCGATCCGCCGGGAGCGCGTGGACCGCGGCGGGTTCGAGGAAGCCATCGCCCGCATCAAGGCCGGAAGAGCGGTGGTCATTTATCCGGAAGGCGGCCGCACGGAGGACGGGCAACTCCAGCCCGGCAAGCCCGGCGTCGGGATGATCGTCGCGGCGACGGGGTGTCCCGTGATCCCCGCGCACCTGGCGGGCACGTACGACGCGCTGCCGCCGGACGCCAAGTGGATCCGGCTCCGGCCGATCCGGGTGACGTTCGGCGAGCCGATGGACTTCGCGGCGCTCCTCAAGGAGCTGGACGGCGAGAGCAAGAAGAAGGACGTGTACCAACGGATCAGTCAAGAGATCATGGACCGCATCGCGGCATTGGAGGGGGTCGCATCCCCTTCAACCGCGCGCGGATCCGCAGGCAGTTAACCCTTTAACCTGTGCGTCAGGTCCTATGTCGGGAGGAGTAAAAAAGCGAATGGAAACGTTGGAACAGATGAAATCAGGCTCGTCGGACAAGGCCGCCATGGCCTCGCTGTACGAGGAGACCTTCCAGAATTTCGAGGAGGGGTCGGTCATCGAGGGAACGGTCATTTCGGTCAAGAAGGACAAGATCGTGGTGGACATCGGCTATAAGTCGGAGGGCATCATCTCCGCCGAGGAATTCTCCCCGCAGGAACTGTCCGAGCTGGCCCCCGGCACCCGCCTGCCCGTCTACATCGAGGAGCGCGAAGACAGCGAAGGGAACCTCATCCTGTCCAAGGAGAAGGCGGACAAGATGAAGGTCTGGGAGGACCTCGAAAAGATCTTCAAGGAGGAGGCCATCGTCGAGGGCAAGATCATCAGCCGCATCAAGGGCGGCATGATGGTGGACATCGGCGTCAAGGCCTTCCTGCCCGGCTCCCAGATCGACCTCCACCCGATCCGCGATCCCGAACAGCTGATCGGCAAGTCCTTTCCCATGAAGATCATCAAGATCAACCAGCGCCGCGGCAACGTGGTCGTGTCCCGCCGCCTCCTCCTCGAGGAGTCTCGCGACCAGCGCCGGCAGCGGACCCTGGCGAACCTCACGGAAGGCCAGCTCGTGCACGGCACCGTCAAGAACATCACCGACTACGGCGCCTTCGTGGACCTCGGCGGCATCGACGGGCTCCTGCACATCACCGACATGTCCTGGGGACGCATCGGCCACCCGTCGGAGATCTTCATGGTCGGCGACCGGGTCGAGGTGATGGTCCTCAAGTACGACCGCGAAACCGGCCGCGTGTCGCTGGGCTTGAAGCAGAAGAGCGCGGACCCCTGGACGGGCGTCGCCGCCAAGTACCCAACCGGCACCCGGATCAAGGGGCGCGTTGTGAGCCTGACCGATTACGGCGCCTTCATCGAACTGGAGCCGGGCGTCGAAGGGCTGGTCCATGTCTCCGAAATGACCTGGTCGCACGAAGTCCGGCACCCCTCCAAGATCGTCTCGGTCAGCGCGCAGGTGGACACCCAGGTGCTCAACGTGGACGAGGGCGCCCGCAAGATCTCCCTCGGCATGAAGCAGGTGGCGCCGAACCCGTGGGACCTCGTGGAGACGAAATACCCGCTCGGGACCAAGATCGAGGGCAAGGTCAAGAGCCTCACGGACTTCGGGGCCTTCATCGGCCTGGACGAGGGCGTGGACGGCCTGATCCACATTTCGGACATGTCCTGGACCAAGCACGTGAAACATCCCTCCGAAATCTTCAAGAAGGGCCAGAAGGTGGATGCGGTGGTCCTCAAGATCGACAAGGAAAAGGAGCGCCTGTCGCTCGGCTACAAGCAGCTCGCGCCCGATCCCTGGGAGCAGGAGATTCCCGCCAAGCACCAGGTCGGCAACGCCACGCGCGGCAAGATCACGAAGCTCACCGACTTCGGGGTCTTCGTGGAACTCGACGGCGGCGTGGAAGGCCTCATCCACGTCAGCGAGACGGGCCTGGACTCCGCCACCCGGATGGAAGACCGGTTCAAGGTGGGCGAGGACATCGATGCGAAGATCATCAAGGTCGATCGCGACGAGCGGAAGATTGCGCTGAGCCTGCGGGAGCACCACCGCGACAGCGAGCGCCAGCAGATGCAGGACTTTCACGCCACCCAGGGAAAGGTGGACCAGTCCCTGGGCCGGGCGGCCCGCAAGAACAAGAAGCACGACGGCGGGGACGAGGAGTAACGGGCAGGTTGGACAAGAAACGGACAGTCCGGACCCTGCTGGTCCTGATCGGGGTGGCAGCCATCGCCGCCGCAGGGTTCTCCGCGCTGTCCTCTCTCATGCTGGACAGCGCCTGGTTCGGCGGCGAGCGGGTCGCGGTCGTGCGGATCGAAGGGGTCATCGTCGACTCCCGCGACGCGATCGAGGAACTGCGGAGGTTCCGGGAGAATCCCGGCGTCAAGGCCATCGTGCTCCGCATCGACAGCCCCGGCGGCGGGGTGGTCGCCTCCCAGGAGATTTATGCGGAGGTGCTCAAGGCGCGCGCCGAGGGCAAGGTCAAGGTGGTCGCCTCGATGGGCAACCTGGCCGCCTCGGGCGGGTACTACATCGCCGCGGCGACCGACCGGATCGTCGCCAACCCCGGCACGCTGACGGGCAGCATCGGCGTGATCATGGAGCTGGCCAACGTGCAGGGCCTGATGGAGAAGGTGGGCGTGCAGAGCGTGGTCATCAAGAGCGGCCGGCACAAGGACCTGGCTTCGCCGTTCCGGACCATGTCCGCGGAGGATCGCGCCCTCCTGCAAAACGTGCTGGACGACGTGCACGACCAGTTCATCCAGGCCGTGGCCGCGGGGCGCGCGCTGAAGGTGGAACAGGTCCGCGACCTGGCGGACGGCCGCGTCTTCACCGGACGCCAGGCCAGAACGGCCAAGCTCGTGGACGAGCTGGGCGACCTGCAGGACGCGATCAAGCTGGCCGGAAAGATGGGCGGGATCGCGGGGGAACCGCGCGTGGTCGAGACCCGCAAGCGCTTCTCGCTGCGCGATGTGCTCGGCAATTTCTTCGACGGAAAGATCTCTCCTCTGATCCCCTCCGGCATCAACCTGAAATACATGCTGACGTTCTAGGAGGAACAATCCATGACGAAAGCGCAGCTCATCGAGAAGTTGTCCGAGCAGGTGCCGACCCTGACCAAGCGGCAGGCCGAAGTCGTGGTCAACACCATCTTCAACGGCATCCGGACGGCGCTGGCCAAAGGCGACAAGATCGAAATCCGCGGTTTCGGGAGCTTCCGCCTGCGCAACCGCCGCATGAAGGAAGGCCGCAACCCCAAGACGGGCACGACGGTCTCTGTCCCCGCCAAGCGCGTCCCCTTCTTCAAGGCCGGCAAGGAACTCAAGGAAATCGTCAACAAGTAGGCGACCGGTGGCCGAACCTGACACCAAGATCGAGGACGCCCCGGAGATTCTGTGGACCGCGGGCGCGCTCCAGCGCATGGAGCGGGCGCCCGGCTTCCTGCGCGGCATGGTGAAGCGCCTGGCCGAGAAGAAGGCCCGCGAGCTGGGCTACCGCGAGATCACCGAAGACATCCTCACCCAATTCAAAAGCCAGATGATGGGCAGCATGGGCGGCGAAGCCGGCCTGCAGGAGGCCGCGGGCGCAATGGCCGCCGGCCGCGTCCCCTGGACGGCCGAGGCCAAGGCACGGCTGGAGACCGTGCCCGAGTTCATGCGGCACATGATCCGGCAGATCGCCGAGGACGTGGCCCGCGAGCGCGGCCACATGGAGGTGAACGTCGAGCTCTTCCAGAAGGTGGAAGCGCTCGGGGATGAGAAATTGCAGGAGGCGCCGCCGCCGTTGCCCTGGTCCGAGGGCGCGCAAGCGCGGCTCCAACGGAAGATCGCGCAATCGCCGCCCATCGCCATGGACTTCGTCGCGGACATGGTGAAGCGGGACACGGAGGAGCGGGCCCGCGAGCTGGGGCTCCCCGTCATCGACGAGGCCGCCCTCACCGCCATCTGGGACGCGCCGCTCTCGCCCGTGACCTGGAGCGACGAAGCCTGGAAGCGCCTGCTCACCTCGCCCGATTTCGTCCGCAGCGGCATCCGCAAGGCCGCCGAGCGCCGCGCCCGCAAGCTGGGGCTCAAGGAGATCGACTCGGAGCACCTGACGGTCTTCCGGAACGAGGCGATGATGAAGGCGGTCAAGCGCATCCGGTCCTTCGGCTACAACGAGCTGACCTTCGACGCCTTCGACACGGCGCTCGAGAAGACCAAGCGGCTCCAGGGCAACCCCCAGGCCGAGAAGCGCCTGCAGGAAATCCGCCAGCACTTCAAGGACCCCGACACCAAGAAACCGGAAGGCGGCACGCTCGGCGCCGACCTCATGGACCGCTTCCGCAAGTACCTCAAGGGCGAAGGCACGCTCTAACCCCGTCCCAGGCCCCCCGATTCACTTCCTGCAGGGATGCAGGATCTCGAAGGTGAAGTAGTCGCGGAAGACGCGGAGCGTTTCGGCGTCAGCAGCGCTGTCCAGCTCGAGCGTCAGGCCGTGGATCCCGTTCGACACCAGGCCCTGGAGCAGGTAGAGCAGCCGGTCCACCGTGTCCGTGCTCAGATCGGGATTTTCGATCCAGCACTCCAGCCGGTCGCGAAAGCGCCGGTTGCGGATGACCAGCCCTGCGGCATGCGCCATCGGCGGAATCTCGGCCATGCGGGGATGGATGATGCTGTGGTACGGGCTGATCAAGTCCAGATTGCAGAGCAGCATGCGGGGCAACATAAACGTCAACTCCTCCGGCACGGAATGTAAAAGTTTGTGCACTTCCACCCTCATAAAATTATTATGACGCGCCGTCCGTGAGCCCTGTCGAGCCGTTCGCAAACCGACAAGGCCCCTAACCTCTACAGGAGAAATCAGCAACCCGCGTGCCAGCGCCGGCGCAGTCATGGACCTGCACCGTTGTCATGTTCTGGCTGCTCCTGGTGACCGTTAACCGCGTGGGCCTCCGGCCGAGAGCCGCACAATTCTGGACGCTGACTTCCCACTCCCGCTAGAATCCTGGCCATGCGCAGGAAAACGACGGCGATTCTTGCGGGACTGCTGGCGCTGCTTCCTGCCGGCGCGTTCAGCGAGGACCTCTCCGGGACTCGCCCCCTTCTCGTCTCGCCCCGGAACGTGCTCCAGACGCTCCTGCCGCAGGACACGACGCTCCTCGCTGATCCCATCGCGATCGAAACGTTCCTGGCGTCGCTGGACGGCACGCCGCCCGATTGGCACGCGCTCCATGGCGCGCCCGGCGACCATCCGTCCGAATCTTTGTTTGCATTGAACCGGGAGCGGGATCGCCTGCGCGCAGGACGACCAGCGCTCGGCCGACGGATCACCTTTCTTTGGGAGGGCATGCTGTCGGGCTACGACCCGGACAGAGGCGGTTTTCTGGTCGCGATCGGTCCGGAGATGATCGTCACCACGTGGGGGATCGTGCGGTTCAAGCCGGAGAACCTGCCCGCCGAACTCGTCGCGGTGCCGGCGGCGAAACTCA
>SCTG01000247.1 GCA_004298335.1 Nitrospirota bacterium | reverse complement strand
CGCTAATCTCTCTTGGTGGTACCGGCAAGGCGGGCTTAAGCCCAAATCTTTAATTTATATTCGAGGGGTAATCAGACATGGCAACCGGAACCGTCAAGTGGTTTAACGATGCGAAGGGTTTTGGCTTCATCACTCCCGATGGCGGCGGCAAGGATGTGTTCGCGCACTTCTCCGCGATCCAGGGCTCGGGCTTCAAGAGCCTGAAGGAAAACCAGAAGGTTTCCTTCGACATCACCACGGGGCCGAAGGGCGACCAGGCAACGAACATCAAGCCGCTCTGATCCAGTTCTTGCAGAGCTGGCTCTTCAAAGGCCCGGGAAACCGGGCCTTTTTATTTTTGCCGCATTTTCATCCATGACGCATCCGGACTGGCTGTGGATTCCCGTCACCCTGTGGGCGGCGTTCGCGCAGACCCTGCGCAACGCCGCCCAGCGCGGACTCACTTCGCGGCTCGGCACGCTGGGCGCGACGCTGGTGCGCTTTCTCTACGGCCTGCCCTTCGCGCTGCTCTGGTTCTGGCTGGTCCTCGAATACACGGGCGAATCCGCGCCCTCGCCCGGGCCGGGCTTCGCCGCCTGGGTGGCGCTCGGAGCGCTGTCGCAGATCGCGGCCACCGCGCTGCTCCTGCGCACCATGCAGGAGCGCAACTTCGCGCTCGGCGTCGCGTATTCGAAAACCGAAGTCGTGCAGGTCGCGCTGTTCGCCTTCGTCGCGCTCGGCGACCGGATCAGCCTCGCGGCGCTGTTCGCCATCGCCTGCGCCACGGTCGGCGTGCTGCTGCTCTCGCCGGCCGACAAGGAACGGCCGCTGCGCGCGATGCTGTCGGGCTGGACCGGCAGGCCGGCGCTGCTCGGGCTTGCCTCGGGCACCGCGTTCGCCCTCGCCGCCGTCGGCTACCGCGGCGCCGCCCTCTCGTTCGACGGCGCGTCCTACCTGAATTCGGCGGCGGCCACGCTGGCCGCCGCACTCGCACTGCAGACAGTGGCGCTCGGCGGCTGGCTGTTGGTACGGGAACCAAGGGTGGTCGCCGGCGTGCTGCGCGAATGGCGGCCCTCGCTCTTCGCCGGCTTCATGGGCGCCGCCGCCTCGGCGGGCTGGTTCACCGCGTTCGCGATCGAGGCCGCCGCCAACGTGCGC
>SCTG01000168.1 GCA_004298335.1 Nitrospirota bacterium | reverse complement strand
ACGCACTGCCGTATGAAGGCGAGGAATTCGAAAAAGTCCTGCTCAACGTGTTCATGGCCGTGAACTACGCGCAGATGGGGCTGTGGGACGACGCGCTGGTCGAGGCGCGCAAGGTGGATCACAAACTCACGGTGCTCGGTGACCGGAATCAAAGCCGCATGACGTACAGCAAGGATGCGTTGGCCCGCTATCTCAGCGGGGTGCTCTATGAAGCCACGGGGGACCCGAGCAACGCGTTCGTTGCGTACCGGTTGGCGTTCGATGCCTTCGAGCAGTACCGGAAGGCCTATGGCACCCCGATCCCGGACCTGCTCCGCCGGGACCTCCTGCGCGTCTCGGAGACCCTGGGCCTGATGCAGGAACATGAGGAATACAAGCAGGCCTTCCCGGGGATCACCTGGCAATCCGAGCCCGCAGTCCAGGGTTGGGGCGAGCTCGTGTTCGTCACCTACGCCGGCCACGCGCCCTTCAAGCGCGATATCTTCGTGGATATCCCGTTCAGCCGTGATGCCTTGGGCCTTGTCCTGCTCAACAGGCGCTACGACCGCTACGACGCGAGGGAGCACCGGGCGGCCGAAAGCATCCTGTACGGGCTGACCGGCCGGGTCGTGAGACTGGCGCTGCCCCGGTTCGTGCGGCGTCCTTCCGGGGTCGCCTATACCGAGGCGATCATCGTCGGCGGGGAGGCCCGCTATACGAGCCGCTCGGCCGTGATGGAAGACGTGACGGCGATCGCCGTGAAGGACCTGGATGACCGGCTGCTCAGGACCACGGTCAAAACCGTGGCGCGCGCGGCCTGGAAATACGCGTTGGCGGAAGCCGTCCAGATGGGAGTGCGCAGCGTGGTCCAGGACAAGGAAGCCGGGATGATCGCCGGCGCCGTCGTAGGCGCGGTGGCGCGCATCTTCGCCATCTCAACGGAGGAGGCGGACAAGCGGAGCTGGGCGACGCTCCCGGACCGGATCTATGTCGGCAGGCTCACGGTCCCGCCCGGAACCTATGACGTGGAGCTTCGGCACGTCGGCCTGTCCGGCGGCATCGTGGAAACGCAAATCCTTCGAGGCGTCACGGTCGCCGAGAGGGGCACGCGTTTTGTGAGCGCGCGGGTATTGCAATGATCCGAAGAATTGTTGCCGTCGTTTTCGCCTTGCTTGTCCCGGCCTGCGCCGCCGTTCCCGTCGCGCCCGATTGGGTTGCCGGGACGAAAGCGGGGGCCTATCCCGATGAACAGTTCCTGATCGGCGTCGGGCAGGCGGAGTCCAAACCGGTGGCGGAAGATCGCGCCTACGCGGCGGTCGCACGGGTTTTCAAGGTGGAGGTCACAAGCCAGGCGAAGGACTGGGAGTCCTACCTGACACTGGAAAAAAGGGGGAAGGTCCAGACGGAGCGCCGGCTGACGCTGGACTCCGTCACCAAGGTCTCCACCGACAAGGTTTTGGAGAATGTGAAGATCGCCGAGACCTGGCACGACCGGCAGACCGGGCTGTACTCTGCGCTCGCGGCGATGAACCGCGCGGCAGCGCAGGCGTCGTTCAGAAACAAGATCGTGGAGCTGGACGAGGCGATTGCCCGCGACGTCAAAGACGCGCGCGGCGCGGCGGATAAATACCTCAAGGTTCGGGGACTGCGGCGCGCGATCAGGACGTTGATCGCCAGGGACACCTACAATAGCGATTTGCGGGTGGTCACCGGCGGGCGGGGAGTCGCCGCCGACTATTCCGTGGCGGGTCTGACCGGTGAACTGGAGAAGTTGCTCAATGAGAGCATCGTCGTCGCCGTCGAGGTCACGGGTGACCAGGCGGAGACGGTCCGGCAGGCGGTCATGGAGGGGCTGGCCCGTGAAGGCCTCCCGGTGACGGCGCGCGGCGCATCGGGAAACGGGGGAAATGCCGATCTGCTGGTACGAGGGGAGGCGCGTCTCTGGCCGGCTGACCTTCCGGATCCCCGGTTTCGCTACGTGCGGTGGTGCGCCGATTTCGTCATCGTGAACCAGGGGGACCAGCGGGTGCTCGGCAGCGTGGCCCGGTCCGGCCGCGAGGGGCATCTGAATATTCCCGAAGCGACCGGCCGCGCCCTCAAAGCCCTCCAGCAGGAAGTATCGTCCGCGCTCGCCAAAAGCCTCGCCGAACATATCTACGGCGACCCGCCGTCGGATGCCGTGCCGCCCCAGGCAGCCTGCCCGAAATCCTAAGCCGTGGGCGGGGGCTCACTCAAATACTCTTCGCGGTAGATTTGGATGGCGGTGATGAGAATGGCGAGGAGGATGGGGCCGAGGAAAAGGCCGATCAGTCCGTACGCGGCGAGGCCTCCGAGGATGCTGAAGAAGAGAAAGAGCACCGGCAGTTTGGTCTCCTGGCCGATCAGCACCGGCCGCAGCACGTTGTCCACCGTCGTCACCACGCCAGCCCCCCAGAGCAGCATCGCGATGCCCTTCCACAGGGGCCCCGTCCAGAACAGATAGGCCGCCACGGGCCCCCAGATCAGCGCCGTGCCCCCCACGGGAAGCGGGGCCAACACGATGGTCAAGGCCATCAGGAAGACCGGCACCGGCACGTCGAGCACCGCGTAGGCAAGCCCCGCCAGCAGTCCCTGCACGATCGCCGTGATCACGATTCCCTTGACCACCGCCGTGATCGTCTGGTCCAGGCGCGAGAAAATCTTTTCCTTATGCGCGTCCTCCAGCGGGATGATCCGATAGAGGCCGTTGAGCAGACGCTTTCCGTCTTTAAAAAAGAAAAACAGCGTGACGATCATGACCAGAAAGTTTGCCGTCAGGAGAAAGACGTTTTTGGCAAACCCCGTGACCTGTTCCACGACAAACCCGCTCAGGGCCTTGCTGCTCTGGAGGAGGAACGTTTCCAGATCGTCGGAGGACGTCACGTAGCGGCCGATCAATTCCTGCATGCGCCCACCTAAGGGCAGGTGCGCGAGTTGGGCCGGCAGCCTCTTCACCCCGCCTGACTGGACCCAGGCATGGACGGCGTCGTAGGCGCTGGCGGCTTCCTGGATAAACAGAAACGTCATCAAGGCCACCGGCGCGACCACGATCGCCATGATGCCCGCGGTCAACAGCGCGGCCGAGACCGTCTCGCGCCCTTTGAGCAATCGCGTCAGCCGCTCGTGCAGCGGGCACGCGACATGGGCGAGGATCGCCGCCCACAGCGCGGGGAGGAGGAACGGCTTGAAGACGATGCCGATCTGGTAGATGAGGACCAGCAGGATCGCGAAAAAGCAGACGGCGAAAAGTTGCTGGCGTGTCATCCGGACCTTCTGCTGCCGTACGAGGCGTCTTCTTCATACATGGTAAACAGCCGTTTGGCCTCCGGGTGGAGGATGGCTTGCGAGGGGGACGGCGGCATGGCGACCGTCCGGAATAACGGCGTCAACTTGCCGTTCGGGTGCAGATACCCGGCGCGAAGCGGAACCGACCGGCGCTGGTGCCGGATGAGGTGGCAGGGGTTCGGGCGGATGCTGGTCAGCCACGCGGCCAGCTCCTGCGGATTGCCGATGGACGCCGAGAGCAGGAGCATCCTCGCCTGGGACGGGCAGAAGATGATCGTCTCTTCCCACACGACGCCGCGCTCCGGGTCGCCCAGGAACTGGCTCTCGTCGAGAATGACGAGCCCGAGCGTATCCAGCCGGACGTCGATCTCGCCGCCGGCCGCGTCGTACAGGAGGTTCCGGAGAATCTCCGTCGTCATGATCAGAATCGGGGCGTTGGGGTTGTCCCGCCGGTCTCCGGTGATGATGCCGACGGACTCTGGGCCGAAAACTTTTGAGAACTCGGTGAACTTCGTGTTCGAGAGGGCCTTCAACGGCGACGTATAGACGATCGTGCGCTCTTCGCGCATGGCGCGGCGCGTCGCTTCCACCGCCACGTACGTCTTGCCGCTGCCGGTGGGGACGCTCACGATCACGTCGCCGCGCTCCAGCGCGTCCACCGCCTCCACCTGCCAGTCGTCCGGCACGAAGGGGCGCGGCTCCGGCACGCCGATCCCTTCGAGGAACGATCCGAGGTCGGCCGGTTTCCCGGCCTTGGGATCGGCCGCCGCCTCCGCTGGCGTCGAAGGAACGGCGGCGATGGCGTGTTGCTCCGCCTGGTGCGTCCGGATTGCTGCCTCGATGCGCGCCTGATTGGTCTCGGCCGCGGCCATGATCGTGTGAATGATGCGGCGCTTGCCCATCCGCATGGCCGGAGGGCCGGCGATCGTCCGGGCCAGGCGGCGCAGCAGTCGGAAGGGCAGTTCGGCCAGCGCACGTTCGAGTTCGTCCCGCGTCACGGCAATTCCTCCAGCACGCCGCGTCGGATGCGGCTGAGCGCTTCGGCCGCAATGGACGCCAGGTCAGGATGCGTCGCGCGCAATTGGTGGACCTGGGAGAGGTACTCCAGGGTGCGGGACAGCAGCCGGTAGATGTCGCCTTCGGCCATCGACGTGGATCGGCAGAGTTGGGGCCAGGTCACGGTCGTATCGCCGACCCACCGCTCGGCAAGGCCGCCCACGTCGGCCCGCAAGAGCGGCGGATCGTCATGCGGCGCAAGCGAGGTCGCCATGCGGCGTGTCGTGGCGATGAGCCCGGCCATGGCGGGGCTGATACGCGGGAACGATCCCGGGCGGTCATTTTCATAGGAAATGCAGGCCATGATT
This sequence comes from Nitrospirota bacterium, assembly GCA_004298335.1. Lineage (GTDB taxonomy): Bacteria > Nitrospirota > Nitrospiria > Nitrospirales > NS-4 > SCTG01. The sequence goes on along the minus strand of SCTG01000168.1, from coordinate 7,949 downwards.
CCCGCCAGCGCCCCGGGGGTGATGGCGTCAAAGGCGTGTGCGCGGATCATTTCAGTGATGAGGAGCGAGAAGTCGATCCGAATCAGCCGGGCCCATTCGCCGTCGTCCGTCAGCTTGTACGTGGGGTCCAGATAGCCCAAATCGTGCAGGGTGTCGGCGCGCTCCTGGAACTTGTGCCAGAGCCCGGTGCGGAGCGACTGGACGGTCCTCGTGTGGTGCAGCCATTCCTGTTTGACCGTGTTCCCGGCCTTGAACTCCTTGGCGCAGGTCGGCCGGCAGGGGCATGTGGGGCAGGGAAAGAGATCGCCGAGGCTCTTCACCAGTTCCCCCGTGCCATCGTCCGTGGCCGGCGGGGGGAGCGCGATCGCGGGTAACTGCTTGGGCAGCTCACCGAGTTGCTGTTCCAGCCAGGACAGCGCTTCGGGCGCCGCCCAGGGGAACGCGGGCGCCGGGGCGAAATCGAATGCGTGGTCGACCACGCCGGTGATGTCCGCTACGGGACATTCGGCCACGGTGCCGCCGTTGCGGAGGACCGTCACCATCTCATGGTGCTGTCCCTTGCTCCGGTAGCGCCGGAGGACCACGCCGCGGAAACGGGAAAAGGCCACCACGCGCCCGGGAGTCAGGAACGGCAGGCGGGCGCGGACTTCCGGTGGATGGTGGCGCCGGGCCTGGAGCTTCTGGGTCGCCTGCCGCGTGGCGTGGTCGTAGGCGCTCCACTGCGTCAGCCAGTCGGAGCACTCGCGCGGCTGGTACGACTCCAGCTTGGCCTGGAGCTTGTCGATGCGATGTTCCAGGGTCGCGGCCTGGGCGTTCATCTGATACTGCGCGAAGCTCTTCGCGAGAATCGACTGGATGTGGTCCACGGGATGCGCCTTGAGCAGGTTCAGCACCATGGGGTAAGAAATAATGAACTGGCTGTCCACCGGTTCGGGACGGCCCGTCAGGCCGCGCGTCAGGACGCCCAGGTCCATGTAGGGAGACGGGGTGACGAGGGCGAACCCCACGCTGTCCTTGCTGCGGCGCCCGGCCCGCCCGGAAATCTGGGAGACCTCCGCCACCGTCAGGTCGGAGAAGTCCTGGTCCCGCCGGACGCCGGATTGCGTGAGCACGACGGTGCGGGCGGGAAAGTCCACGCCCGCCGCCAACGTTGTGGTGGCAAATACGGCGTCGAGGCAGCCGCGCCGCATGAGTTCCTCGATGGCGATCTTCCAGGAGGGCAGGTGGCCGGCATGATGGGCGGCCACACCGTGCACGGTCACCATCTGGCGCAGCGGATGATCCTGGATGCTCGGGTAGGCGGCCGTCAGCTCAGCCAGGACGTTCGTAATGACGTCCTGCCGGGCTTGCGGTAGAGTCTCCGTGGTGGACTCGAACGCCTGAAACGCCTCGTCGCAGGACCGGCGCGAGGTCAGAAACACGATGACGGGCGTCAGGGATTTCTGCCGCAGGACCGTAATGAGATGAACCGGATGTATCGAGGGAGGCATAGACTTTCACTGCCATTGTAGCACATGGCGGCGGGAAACCACCGCCGGTGGCTGGAAGCGGAGATGTGTCAGGCGGGACTGTCGCTCGCCGGCGGCTTGAGAGGCGCCGGCGCGTCCATGATTCCCGCGCCGATCGCGAGCGCCATCAGGCCGATTCCCAGCCACCAGACGTAAGGTTGAATGCCGCCGGCGTCATGGATGAGATGATCGCGCGCCTCCTGGTCGAGCCCGGCGCGTTGCTCGATCAGCGCCAGGGACAGCTTGATATGCATGTAATACAGGTAATTGGCGGCCGCGGCGGCGAACAGGTTCCAGATGACGACTCCGACCAGTCCCGCACCGAGCACCATGGGCAGGAGACCCCCGAAGAGAAAGATGGCGGCATGGAGATACATCTTGCGGTAGAGGTACCAGAGCCATCCCACGCCGAAGGCCGGCCAGTGCCAGGTCGGCACAAACCCCTCCTGCGCGCGTTCGCGAAACGTCCGGAACCGCTCCAGGTACGCGTCGGCCCGGGGGCCGATGAATTGCCGCCAGAGCGCGAGCTCGGCGAGAAGAGAGGGCGTGGAGGCCGCCGCCGCGAGCTGTTGCCCGCACTTATTGCAGTAGGCGGCCTCCTGTGGGTTGGCCGCGGCACAGCGAGGGCAGGATATCTGCAGCGTGTCGTTCATGCGGAAGGGGGAGCGGGGGTGCCCGGCTCTACGGGTCCTGGGCCCCCTCCCGTTATGGATGGGGCAGTCGCAGGTTTGGGCGGCGCCGGCTTCTCGGCCTTGATGCCGGCGTTCCAGTAGGGCCCTTCATAAGCGCCTTCGCCGGGCACGGCCGCTTTCAAGGTCAGTTCGTAATTGCCGGCGGCCTTGTTGACGGTCGCGCCGACTCCCGCCACATGCCGCCAGTCAGGCAGGCGTGCGCTGATACGGCATTCTCCGCTCTCCGTTTTTTCCATGTACAACGCGACGGGATTGCCCCGCACGCCGTCCGGCCAAAACTGAACGGTCCCCACGAATTCAAGCTTTTGCGCCATCACACAAGCCTTTCGATTGAACGCGGCTCACCATTGGCTCTGGGCCGTTGTGCGTTTTTGGGTGATTTCCTGCGTGCTGAGCTCGGGGCCGGGATTGATCAATTTGAAGAGCACGCTCCGGAACTGGCCGAGCTGGGCGGTGTGTTCCGCGGCGATCGTCACGGCGGAGTCCTTCCCCGCCACTTCAAACTGCTCGATCGCGCACATCACGCATCGGGCCGTTTCCAGGATGCGTCCCGCCTCAAACGCGTCTAGGGATTCGACCAACAGCGCGCTGACGCCTTTGATTGCGCCGGGCAGGCGTTGGTCGCGAAAGACGTAGACGGCGGTTTCATACTGCCGGACCGCCACCGATGACGGCTTGAGGGCGTGGGAACCGGCGGCGGTTTGCTGACCATAGGAGTCCCTGATGGGGCCCAGCAACTGCTCGACGGTGGTGATAAGGGACCGTGCATCCATCACATCTGCCTGCGCATGCTCACTAAACACCATCGTTGCCGAAGTTGTCAAGCCGCCGGCGGGGATGTTTCGCACGTTTCCCGGGCCCATATGTGGCTGATTGTTCAGGCGAACTCGGCTGTTCGCCTTTTCCTAATGCCTTGACAAGGCTATGCGAGTCCACTACCATGCTCCTTGCTTTCGGCAACCCTGACTTGAACGGACAAAGGGGGCCAACCTAGCCGAAGTCAAAGAAAAATTGTGGTTGTCATGAAACAGCTTAACCGGCAGATCGAAGGAGGCAGGTGGGACAATGAGTAAGATCGTGGTCGTTGACGATACGTATGCGGAATTGCAGCTGATTGAAGGTATCTTGAAATCGGGAGGGCATACGGTGACCTCCTTCATGAATGCCGAAAAACTGGAAGACAAGCTCGCGGCCGACAAGCCCGATCTGGTCATCCTCGATGTGGTGATGCCGGGGCGGAACGGGTTCCAGGCCTGCCGGGATATCAAGAACGACGCCCGGTTCAAAGGCATGCCGGTCATCCTCTGCACCTCCAAAGGCCAGGAGAGCGATAAGTTCTGGGGCCAGCAGCAGGGGGCGGACGCCTACATCGTCAAGCCGTTTACGCCCGATGATCTCCTGGCGGCCGCCAAGAAGGCGCTCGGCTGACATGCGGTTTTTTCAGGTGATTGAAGCCTGATGGACCTTCCCGGGCCCCCCACGCAAGTTCTTGCGTCTGTCGGTACGGCTGCGCCCGCAGGCTATCCCTCGCGCGTCTGTCTCATTACGCTTTCGGGGGGCCTCTTTGCCCTCGATCTCCGGAGCGTGCGGGAAGTCTTTCCCGTCGAGTCCATCACCCCCGTACCCGGCATGCCGTCCGTCCTCTCGGGAGTCACCAACCTCCGGGGAGTCGTGGTCCCTCTCGTGGACGTCCGTGCCCTGCTCGGCTTGTCCACCGGCGGAACGCCGCCGAAATTCGGCGTGGTGATCCATCACGGCGCAAACCAGGTGGGCGTGCTGGTGGACCAGGTGCCGGAAATCAGGACCGTTCAGCAGGATCAATTCCTTCCGGCCCCGCAGACCGGCGAGGCGGCAGCGCAGCCGTTCGTTTCGACCATTCTCCGGATCGAGGACCGCTTGGGCGGCCTTCTGGAAGTCCCGACGCTTCTCGCACACATGGATTCCGCGGGTTCCCGCGCCGGGAACACGTGAGACCCTCGAAGTCGATATCGCGGTAAGGAGGCACTGCATGAACATTCAGGCGCTTTTCGACAAGTTTAAAAACCTCAAGACGCTGACGAAACTGCTGGTCGGCATCATTCTCGTCGCCGTCGTGATCGTGCTGGTGGGCTACCTGGGCGTGGTCGGCCTGCAGCAGCTCAAGGACAAGCTCCAGGTCGTGTACGATGAGTCGACGCAGGGGCTGGCGGATCTGGCGTCGGCCGGCAGCAGCCTGGGCCTCTACCACGACTCGATCCTTGAGGCCAGCCGAGCCAGAACCAAGGTTGAATTCGACGCCGCGGTCAAACCGCTGGCCGTCCGGAAAGCCGGCGCGCTCGATCCGATCAAGCGCCTGGCCGGCAGCCCGCTCCGCAAGTCCCGCAGCGGACGGGACCAGGCCAAAGACGTGAAGGCGCTGGGGGATGCGCTCAACAACTATTTCAAATCGACCGAGGGCGTGCTGGCGACGATTCTGGACAGCATGAATCCCAACAACGCGGAGGAACAGCGCGAGTTGTTCCGCAACCTCGGCCAGCTGTCCATCGCAACCGATGTGGCCAGAGACTATACGAGGGCCACGGAGCGATTCAAAGAGGCGGTGACCTCCGCCCGTGACGTCGCCAAGGACCTGAACGACGAGGGGCAGTCCGTGGCCGCGAAGCAGACCACCTACGTGATCGCCGGCGCGCTGCTCGCCATTTTCTTCGGCGTGACCTTCGTGTTCTTTGTCGCCCGCTTGATCGCGCAGGGGGTGTCCCACATCGCCGACGTCGCCATGCAGGCCGCCTCCGGACAGCTGAACGCGCGCGCCACGCTCACGAGCCATGACGAATTGGGCCAGATGGCCCAGGCCTTCAACACCATGTTGGACCGGATCACCGGCCTCGTCCAGAGCGAAGAAGAGCGCAACCTGATGCAAAACCGCACGATGCAATTTCTCGTGCTGGTGTCCGAGGTCAGCAAAGGGGACCTGACGAAGCGAGGCGAAGTCACCGCCGACATGTTCGGGAACCTGTCCGACGCCTTCAACCTGATGTTGGACCGGTTCGGCAAGCTGCTCGGCCAGGTGAAGGACGCCGCCGGCCGCGTGAACGAATCGGCCCGCTCAATGCGCGACACGGCCGGGCAGGTGGCCCAACTCTCGCAACAGCAGGAGCAGGAATCCACCCAGACGCTGGCCGCTGTCGAAGGGTTGGCCACGGCCATGCGGCAGGTCGCCGCGACGGCCGGAGCGACCTCGGATTCCGTGCAACAGGCGTTGAACGCGACCGAGAAAGGCCGCCTGGCGGTGCAGGAGACCGTGCAGGGCATGCAGAGCATCCGGTCCGCGGTGCAGCGCATGTCGAAGCAGGTGAAAGGCCTGGGAGACCGCTCCCTGGAAATCTCGCAGATCGTGTCGACCATCCGCGACATCGCCTCCCAGACCAACCTGCTGGCGCTCAACGCGGCGATCGAGGCGGCCGGCGCCGGCGAGGCCGGGGCGCGGTTCGCGGTCGTCGCCGACCAGGTGCGAAAGCTTGCGGAAAGCACCACCCAGGCCGCGCGCGAGATCGCCGATCTCGTGGCCGTGATTCAGACGGAGACCCAGGCCGCCGTCGTCGCCATGGAGCAGGAAACCCAGGCCGTGGAGGCCGGGTCGGCGTCGGCTGTCAAGACCGGCGACGTGTTCCAGGAGATTTCCAAGATCGCAAAGAAGTCGGCCGAGCTGGCGCAGGCCATCGCGGAATCGTCCATGCAGCAGACGGCCGCGACGGAAGGCGTGACGGAAGCCATTCACCGGTTCGCCTCCGGCGCCAGCACGACGCGCAAGGCGGCCGAAGAAACCCGGCACACCGTCGAAGATCTGGCCAAGCTGGCGGCCGGGTTGACGACATCGGTGGGTCAATTCAAGCTGTCGCAGGCGTAACCCCCGCATGGCCGATTTCGATCGACAGGGCTTGATCAACATCTTCGCGACCGAGGCGGCCGGCGGCCTGCTCAAGGTCGCGTCCGCCCTGGATCCGCGGGACGGATCGATGCCCGCGCAGCCGGCCATACAGGAACACTTCATTGTCGCGCACAGCCTGACCGGTTCCGCCTCCCTGTACGGGTTTGCCGGCTGCGCCAATCTCGCCAAGATCCTTGAGCGGATCCTGGAGCAGGCGGGGACGATCCCGGAAGCGGAATGGCCCAAGACGGTGGTCATCCTGCGTGACATCGTCACGACCCTGCGCAACCAGATCGACCACATCAACCAGGAAGGGCAGGAAGACCCCACCATTTTCGATGACCTGAAGGCCCGCTACCGGCAGTTGATGGAAGACACCGCGGCCCCTGCGCCGCCGGCCGCCGCGCCCGAACCGGAATATTCCACCGCGTCCCAGCCGGACGGCTACTTCATTCCGCCGGTGGAGGCCGAAGTGCTGGAGTTCTTCGTGCCCGAAGCGCAGGAGTACCTGGAAGCCATCACCGACTGCCTGCTCAAGCTGGAAAAGGCTCCCGAGGACAAGGACACGATCCATAAGTTGTTCCGGGCCGCCCACACGCTGAAAGGGTCCGCCTTTACGGTCGGGTTCCAGGTGATCGGCGACATGACGCACTACATGGAAGACATCATGGGCGGCATCCGCGAGGGACGGATGCAGGTCACGTCGGAATTGACCGACGTGTTCTTCCGCGCCGTGGATGAAGTCCGCCTGTTGTTGGGGCGCGAACAGGGCAAGCTGGCCGAGATGCGGCGGGAGTTCGATCCGATCATGCGCCGGCTCCTCCAGGCGTCGTCAGGGAAAGGGGAGAAGGCGCCCGCAGCCCCTCCGCCCGCGGTCGCCGCGCCGCCTCGCGAGGCAGCAGCCAAGCCCGCCATGCCGGTGGAAGTGCGCGCCGAGGCTCCCGTGGCCGCCAAGGAAGAGCGTGCGCCGGCTCCCGGCGTGAAGGAAGCCGCGGCGGGCAACACCGTGCGCGTCAGCCGGGACCGGCTGGAACGGCTGCTGAACCTGGTCGGCGAGCTGGTCATCGGCCGCGGCCGGTTGGAGCAGCGGATCGCGGTGCTGGAGCAGCTGTCGCGTCAGGTCCTGGCGTACAAGGGACGGATGCTGGACACGGTCCGCAACTTCGAGGAAAAGCACGCCTTCACGCTCCCGTCCCAGACCGGCCCGGTGCCCGGCCAGTCCCCGCTCGCGCTGCCGACGGACTTCGGCAGCCTCGAGTTCGATAAATACGATGACTTCAACATCCTCGCGCGCCGCATGACCGAGGTGTCGGCGGACGTCAGCGAGTCGATGGCGCAGCTCAATGCCTCGATCCGCAAGGCCCGCGAAGACATGGGCCTGCTCCAGCAGCTGACCACCGACTTGCGGGACGAGATCGCCCGTACCCGCATGGTGCCGATTGGCGCGCTGTTCACCAGGTTCCAGAAGGCCGTACGCGAGATGGCCCGGACGGTCGGCAAACCCGTGGAAGTGGTTTTTTCGGGCGCCAATACCGAAGTGGACGCCGGCGTCGTGCAACGCCTGGCGGACCCGCTGATTCATATCATGCGAAACGCCGTCGCGCACGGCATTGAACCGGCGGACGCCCGCGCCGCGGCCGGCAAGCCGGAGTTGGGCACGGTGTACCTCAACGCGTTCAACCGCGGCAACACGGTCGTGATCGAGATCGAGGATGACGGAGCGGGGCTCAATGTCGAGAAGATCAAGGCGAAGGCCATCGCGCTCGGCCTCATCCGGCCGGAACGGGCCGTCTCGATGTCGCCGACGGAGGTCATCAACCTGATCTACCTGCCGGGCTTTTC
>SCTG01000246.1 GCA_004298335.1 Nitrospirota bacterium | reverse complement strand
GAACGCGATGGAGGTATTAGCGCTAAAGATATTAGGATTATCGCCCACGCCATCCACGCACTGATTACAGGAGAAAAGAATGACAAATCATAATCAAAATAATCCGCCAGCGTTTCCAATATATGTTAAAGCTGGCCATCAACAAGGTTTCCCAACAGATGAACAGACTTTTTTAGGTATGACCCTTAGGGATTATTTTGCCAATAGCGCTATGAAGGAGTATATTGTTGAAAAAGGATTCTTAATTACATCGAAGGAAATTGCAAAAAGAGCCTATGAAGTAGCTGATGCCATGCTCAAAGAAAGGATGAAGAATGACCAACCTAACCCACCTTAACCGCAAATTTAACATAGCCATCGCCTTATCAATCCTCTCTATAATGGCCTATATATTTAGGTCTGACGGGATAACTTATAAATTTGATAAACTTGAACATGAAATTGGAGAAGTACGTGACAAACAATATGTTGACGGAAATTATTTCTCAAAACAAACAACAGATGCTTTCTCAAAGAACTTTACAGGATATATAGAATTAAGAAGACAAATTATGTCATCTTGCTTAGTCGGAGAGAAAACTAATGGACGAAGATAAGTTCATCACTTGGAAGAATGTTTGTTTCGTTTTATTCATTATTCTTGTTATGCTCTTTGTAGCTTTCTTCTATGTTGAGGCACATAGAGGAGACCTTTTATCGAAACCATCATCTGTTGAAGGAGAATACCAATGATTTGTCCTAAATGTAAAGGTAGAGGATTTCTCATTACAAAGATAAGAAATATAGTTAAAGATTGTAAAAATTGTAATGGAAAAGGAATAATAAAAAAATGAAAACTACCATTGCCTGTATTTTCTTCATTATCATATCTGTTTGGTTATTCATCTATTCTTTAAATAAATTTGGATTACCATTGTAAGGAGAAAAAGATGATTTCAGCAATAACCATGTATTACTTAGACAGGAAAAGAGACACTATCAACCCTGAACTACATTTGATAGGTTTATTTTCAATTCCAGCATCCATATTTACTGACGTTATGATTTGCATGATATTGTGGAAATTCATTCACATAATCCATTAAGGAGAGACTATGCTTATAGCCATTACAGTGTTTTTGTTAGACAGAATTTCACATGATT
>SCTG01000167.1 GCA_004298335.1 Nitrospirota bacterium | reverse complement strand
CCTGTCCAAACGGTCCCGGCTCCGGCGGAATCAACGCCCGTCATTCCGCCCCCTCCTGTGCCGACGCCTCAGACAGCGCCACCCGAGCCAGCGCATTAAGTTCAACTTCCCCGAACTCCCGCGTGGAGTGAATCATTCCCGAGAATCGGATTTCACACGGGGTTTCTCACCGCAGTTCTTCTATCGGTGGGCTTCCCTCTCTATCCTGCCGACAACTTCACTGTTCATTCCTTGTCGCATCCAATCGGCACGACCCAGCTCCCCTTGGGCTTCGTCGTCCGTGCATCCCCGGTAACGGGCAACCTCGATGACCTTCCAAAATGCATCAGGGGTCTTCACGCCATGGGTTTTTACGAAAAAATCGGAGCTATAACCGAAACTGGTGTATGGGGCTGGATTGAGGGAGGGTGGCGTACCTGCTGAAATGAGATTGACGAGATCACGTTTCAGACCACGAGAGGTACGCCATGAAAGAAGATACCGCAGGGACATTGAACGAGCCAGGGGCCATCGGCGATTCGCTGACGGAATTGTTGCGCCGGGGTGCGCGGGGCCTGATCGAGAAGGCCGTGGAGGCGGAATTGGAACTCCTGCTGGAACAGTACGCCAACGTGACCGACCTCTCGGGGCGGCGTGCGGTGGTGCGGAACGGTCACTTGCCGGAGCGGGATATCCTCACGGGATTGGGGCCGGTGCCGGTGCGGGTCCCGAAGGTCCGTGACCGGTCCGGGAGTGGGATCAAGTTCAACTCGGCGGTCGTGCCGCCGTACGTGCGCAAGGCGCGGCGGGTGGAGGCGGCGCTGCCGTGGCTCTATCTGCGGGGCATTTCGACGGGCGACATGCGGGAGGCGCTGTCGGTCTTGCTGGGCGAGGAAGCCAAGGGCTTGTCGCCCTCGGTGGTGAGCCGGTTGAAGGCGCAGTGGGCGGAGGACTACCTGGCCTGGAACCGGCGAGACCTTGCGGGGGAGCGCTACGTCTACGTCTGGGCGGACGGCATCTACTCGGCCCTGCGCGGCGAGGACGGCCGGCTTTGCCTGCTCGTCCTGATCGGGGTGAACGAGCGGGGCGAGAAACGGCTGTTGGCCCTGTCGGACGGCTACCGGGAATCGAAGGCGTCCTGGCTCGGCGTGCTACGGGACTTGCGGGCGCGGGGCCTGAAGGAGCCACCGGTCCTGGCCATCGGCGACGGCGCCCTGGGCTTCTGGGCGGCGTGCGGGGAGGCCTGGCCGGAAACCCGCGTCCAGCGCTGCTGGGTGCACAAGACGGCCAATGTCCTCAACGAATTGCCCAAGTCCATCCAGGGCAAGGCCAAGGCCGGGCTCCACGAGATCTGGATGGCCGAGACCCAGGCGCAGGCCGGGAAGGCGTTCGACCGCTTCGTCCGCGACTTCGGTGCCAAGTACCCCAAGGCGGTGGAGAAGCTGGCCAAGGACCGGGCGGACCTGCTGGCCTTCTACGACTTCCCCGCCGAGCACTGGCCGCACATCAGGACCACCAATCCCATCGAATCGAGCTTCGCCACCATCCGCCACCGGACGACCCGGACCAAGAACTGCGTCTCCCGGAACACCTTGCTGGGCCTGGTCTTCCAATTGGCGCTGAACGCCGAAAAGAGTTGGCACAGGCTGGGAGGCTTCAAGTTGCTGCCCGAGGTGGCGCAAGGGGTCCGGTTCGAGGATGGCTTGAGGGTCGTCGACCAGCCCGCCAAGAACGAGGAAGTACAGCAGATCGCCGCCTGACCGACTCCGGCACATACACCAGATTTGACGATAGCTCAACATTGCCTCAAGCACAGCGGAGGCGAAGCGATGAATTCCT
>SCTG01000245.1 GCA_004298335.1 Nitrospirota bacterium | reverse complement strand
CCCGCGGCCAGACGGCTTGGGCCAAGGCCTGCAGATCCACCACGTGCAGCGCAGAGGCAGGGCTTGGCACCCCGAACCAGCGCACCCGCCCCTCTTCCACCACAGCCAAGGGCCCGGCGTCGCCGGAGTCAAAGGCATCCACGCGGTAGGTATGGCTCTTCTGCACCTGGCGCGCGCCGTGCACTGACCCCGCGCACACCACCAGCACACCTCGCGCCACGTTCTCCAGCGCCACGGCCACCGCATCCAGCACGTTCTGCGGTCCATCAGGCGTCAGGGCGGACGCGGGACGCATGGCACAGGTCATCACCAGCGGTTTGGCCTGCAACAAGGCGGGGGGCAGCACTTGCTCAAGAAAAAAAGCAGTCTCTTCCAGCGTGTCGGTGCCATGGGTAACCAGCACCGCCTCCACTTCCGAGTCCTGCAGATACTGGGCACAGCGCTGCGCCAGTACCGTCCACACCGCAAAGCCCATGTCCTTGCTGTCCACCTGCGCCACCTGCTCGGCTACCAGCACCCGTCCCTGCAAAGCATCCTGCAGCGGCGCAATGTCCTGCAGCAATGACTGCACGCCCACCTGACCAGCCTTGTAGCCCACATTGTCCGAGCCCCGTTCCGCGCGGCCCGCGATCGTGCCGCCAGTGCCCAAAACCACTACTTTTTTACCCATACATCACCACCCCACTTGCATTAATCAAAAAACTGGTTAAAAATACAGTTACTGGATGAGAAAACAGTGTGTACAGACACACAGCCAGCGCCGACCCAACATGAAGGAGTCAGTATGCTTGAAAGTCCCAAACTCACCGCCCGCCAACAGCAAATTCTGGATCTGATCCAAGGCGCCATTGCGCGCACCGGTGCCCCCCCTACCCGGGCGGAAATCGCCACCGAGCTGGGCTTCAAGTCTGCCAACGCCGCAGAAGAGCATTTGCAGGCCCTGGCCCGCAAAGGCGTGATCGAACTGGTCAGCGGTACCTCCCGCGGCATCCGCCTGAAAGGTGACGTGCTG
>SCTG01000244.1 GCA_004298335.1 Nitrospirota bacterium | reverse complement strand
CCTGTTCGTGATATAGTTTTGGTAAATACAACATATCATGTAAAATACCATCGATACGAAAACGAACGAGCGATAATTTATCTTGTGGTTCTATATGAATATCAGATGCCTTATCCTCATAGGCATGAGTTATTATGAGGTCAACGATTTTACTGATCGGAGCTTCTGCAAGAGCATTATTTTTCGTATAAAGATGCATTAATTCATCAAAAGATACCTGCAGATCCCGTCTGTACATACGCAGTGCATTATAAATATCTCGATCGGTACCGTAATATTGAGAAACACTCTGACCGGTTTTTTGTGCAACCATGAGAGGAATTTCAGTATTCTTGGGATCTGTCATCGCGAGCTTCACGCCATGCTCATCCCGCGCAAACGGAATTACCTTATATTTTCTCGCCAATTTTTCAGGAATAATATGAAAAACATCTTCAGGAATAATAATCTTTGCGAGAGATACGAAGGGGATTTTCAGAGAATCGGAGATGAGTAATCCTAAATTTTCATCACTAATAATATCTTTTTCAATCAAAAGATCTTCAAGTGACATATCAGATTGATGAGCAAGACTCACTAACTCATCAAACTTTTTAGCATCAACAATATTTGTTTTTATGAGAGCATCTTTTAATTGCTCTTGTGTCATTACCATATGGGCAGAGTAATTTTTTATTGTCCAAGTACTTGTCTGATAACCTGTACTGTTTGGGTGAAATCGGTCATTCCTTTATGAACATATCCGTTTGCACCCAGATTTTTTGCTTCTGTTCGTTCTTCATCTTGACCTAGGGTTGAGAAAATCAGGACAGGAATCGCTTTCAATATCGGATCCACCTGTCTGCGCTTCAATACCTCAAATCCGTCAAGTACCGGCATAATTAAATCTAATAGTACCATGTTTGGTTTCCAAGAAACCATTTTCTCTAATCCTTCCTTACCATTGATAGCTAACGCGACATCATATCCTGCCTCCGCTACTTTTGTGGTATAGAATTTTTGAAAAAATGGATCATCCTCTACTATTAGAATACGCATATGTTACCTCCTATTCAAGATAGAATAATGTGTGCGAAGCTCTGCAATGCTTCACTCTCTTTTGAAAAATCATCTTCGCTATTTTCTGTTTCAATACGATCTAAATTCTTTTGCAAATGAGTCACTGCATCGGACATGAGATGCACTAACTCCGGTGACAGGAGTAGCTTCCCCTCTTTACCAAGAAAGGAAATTCGCTCAAGCGTGTGACAGAGAACACTCGTTGACGAGAATTCCATCATAGCGCTTTGGCCTTTCATAGAATGAGAAGAAATATACATATCATCCAATGCTTTTGTATCTGTCGGGGTTATGAGAAGGGTAGCCACATCTGTCATCATTGAAGCGAAGTATGTCTTCGCCGTTTCAAGATACAGTGATTTATACGCCATAAGTG
>SCTG01000002.1 GCA_004298335.1 Nitrospirota bacterium | reverse complement strand
CACGCCGGCCGGGACGTTCTACATCGCCGAGGACTACCACCAGGAATATTTCGCCCGCAACCCCGGGCAGGGATACTGCGTGGCCGTCGTCAACCCGAAGGTCGCCAAGTTCCGCCAGAAATTTGCCGACAGATTGAAGAAGTGACCGGATGATGCCCACCCAGGCCACGCCAACAGAGAAAACTCTTCTCGTCCAGATCGAGAAGCTCGTCCAGGGAGGGAAGGGTCTCGCGCATGAGGGGGCGATGGCCGTCTTTGTCCAGGGCGTGCTGCCGGGCGAGGACGTGCGTGTCGAGCTCGGGCGGGTGCGCAAAGGGTACGCGGAAGGCCGGCTGCTCGACATCGTCAAGCCCTCGCCCGACCGGACCCCACCGCCTTGTCCGGTCTATGGCCGGTGTGGCGGATGCCAGCTCCAGCACGCCAACGCGGCCGCTCAGCTCGAACTCAAGCGCGCCATCCTGCAGGAGACCCTCGCGCGCGTGGGCGGCCTGACGGACGTGGCCGTGCCGCCCCTGGCGGCGTCGCCCGAGGCCTATGGCTACCGCAGCCGCGCGCGGCTCGCGGTGGCCGCTCCTTCAGGCGGAACGCCGAGCCTCGCGTATTTCGAAGAGGGCAGCCACCGGCCGGTGCTGATCGCGCAGTGCCCGCTGCTCGCGCCGCGCCTCAACGAAGCCGTCGCGCATCTCAATCAGAGCCTTGCCGGCTCGCGGGCGATGGCCGCCCTGTTGCAGGAAGTGCGCCTCGGCCTCTCGGTGACGACCGGGGAGATCGTGCTGCAGTACCAGGCGGAGCGGTGCGCGCGCGCGCAAGCCGAAGCCTGGTTCGAGCGGGTCCGGACGGGATTCGCCGGGGTGAAGGGGCAGGTGATGATCGCGGGGCGCGGGGCGTCGCATCGGCGGTGGACGGACGGCGACGCCACGCTGACCGAAGATGTCGGCGGCCTGCGCCTGCGATGCAGCGACCGGTCGTTCGTGCAGGCCAATTGGAAGCTGAACGCGGTCCTGGGCGGCGCCGTCGCGGCCTGGGCGCGGGAGGGACGGGGAGACGCGCCGCTTCGCGTGCTCGAGCTCTACGCGGGGATCGGGAACTTCGGCCTAGTGCTTGCGCGGGAGGGGGCGTTGGTGACGTTCGTGGAGGGCAATGCGGCGGCGCTGGCTGATGCCCGTTACAATGCGCGGGTCAATCATGTCGGCCGGTGCCGGTTCCGATCAGAGTCCGCGGAGGCGTTTCTGGCGGGCGGTGAACCGGGAGAATACGACCTCGTCCTGATGGACCCGCCACGGACCGGCCTCAGTAAGGAAGCCCTCGCAGGGTTGGTCCATCTCAATCCCGGCCGGATCCTGTATCTGTCCTGCGACCCGCCGACACTGGCGCGGGACCTGCGGGCGCTGCAGGAGGCAGGTTACCGCGTGACGCGGTTGCAGGGGTACGATATGTTTCCTCAGACCACGCATATCGAGACGCTCGTCGAGCTGACGCGGGGAGACTGATTCGCGCGCGCCCGGACCGCCTTCTTAGGCGTACTGGGGCGTTCCCGGGTGCAGGTCCGTTGCGGACTCCGCCAGGGAGGCGAGGGCGCCGTCCTTCTGCATCCAGGACTCGATCATGTCGGCTTTGAACCGCCACTGCCCGCCCACTTTGTAGGCCGGCAGACGATGGTCCTTCACCAACCGGTAGACCGTCCGTTCCGTCACGGACAGGTACGTGGCCACGTCCTTGACGGTCATGAGGGTGCTCGGTTGCGCTTTCTTCTGTTTATCCATAAGCATGGTGCCGTTCTCCTTTCTTGCCCTTCCTGTGACGCAGGAAAGAGCGGTCGTTTAACCCCTAAAGTGAGCAATGCCGATGCCAATCCGGCCATGATTGCAAGACATGTGGTTTATCAACCGGATAGCAGAAACCATGGATTTCCATCTGCGGCCAGGTTGTTTGAATATATGAAATGAATTGCCTATCTGTTTTGGAATTCCATGACAAATTGTCGCCGTGTTGCCCTACGGCGCTCGCGTTGACCCCCTCCGACCGTTCCGGTAAGATGCCGCCCTCATTGTCAATGAAGGAGTGCACGGCTTAGGTGGATTACAAGAAGGCAGGGGTGGACATCGAGGCCGGGAATGAGTTTGTCCGGCGAATCCGCCCCCTCGTCCGGTCGACGTTCCGGCCGGAGGTCCTGACGGACATCGGGGGGTTCGGCGGGTTGTTCCGCTTCGATCCCAAGAAGTATCGGGACCCTGTCTTAGTGTCTGGTACGGATGGAGTCGGGACGAAGCTCCGGATCGCCTTTCTGACGGGACGCCATGACACCGTCGGGATCGACCTCGTGGCGATGTGCGTCAACGACGTGGCGGTCTGCGGCGCCGAGCCGCTCTTTTTTCTTGATTACCTCGCGGTCGGCAAGCTGGCGGTCGGCAAGGCCGAGACGATCGTGGCCGGGATTGCCGAGGGCTGCCGCCAGGCCGGGTGCGCGCTGATCGGCGGGGAGACCGCCGAGATGCCCGGCTTTTACGCCGACGAGGAATACGACCTGGCGGGTTTCGCGGTCGGCGTCGTCGAGCGCGATCGGCTCATCGACGGCACGCGCGTGCGTCCCGGCGACGCGCTGATCGGCCTGGCCTCCACGGGCCTCCACAGCAACGGCTATTCGCTGGCCCGGCGGGTGCTGCTGGACGAAGCGAAGATGTCGCTGGACAAGCAGGTCCCGGAGTTGGACGGCACGCTCGGCGAGGCCCTGCTGCGCCCCACGCGCATTTACGTCAACACGGTCCGCGCCCTCGTCGCATCCGGCGACGTCCGCGCGATCGCCCACATCACGGGGGGCGGGCTCACCGAGAACATTCCCCGGGTGCTGCCGGAAGGATGCCGCGCCGTGATCACGCGCGGGGCCTGGAAGCCGCCCGCCCTGTTCGGCCTGATCCAGTCGCGCGGCCGCGTGGAGGATGCCGAGATGGCGCGGGTGTTCAACCTGGGCATCGGGTTGGTGCTGGTGGTGCCCGCCGATCAAGCCGAGCAGGTGATCCGGTCGGCGCAAGACCAGGGCGACCGGGCGTTCCGGATCGGCGCGGTCGAAAAGGGCGGGCCCGGAGTGTCCTATGCCTGACCCGTCCCTGCGCCTGGCGGTGCTCGCCTCCGGCCGGGGCTCCAATCTCCAGGCGATCATCGACGCGATCGAGGCCGGCACGCTGTCGGCCCGGATCGCCGTGGTCATCAGCAACAAGGCCGAGGCCCAGGCCCTCGAGCGGGCGCGCACGCACGGCGCTCCGGCCGTCTTTCTCGACCCGAAAGCGACCGCCCCGGGGCGGGAAGCCTACGATGCCGCGATCCTGGAGCACCTGCGCAAGCACGACGTGGGGCTGGTGGCGCTCGCCGGCTACATGAAGATCGTCACGCGGGTCCTTCTTGACGCGTATCCCAACCGGGTCATGAACATCCATCCGTCGCTCCTCCCCTCGTTCCCGGGGCTGGCGGCCCAGCAGCAGGCGCTCGACTGGGGAGCGAAGGTGTCGGGGTGTACGGTGCACTTCGTGGAAGAGGGCGTGGATACGGGCCCGATCATCCGGCAGGCGACGGTGCCGGTCCTGGAAGGGGAGACGGCGGCCTCGCTCGAAGCGCGCATCCTGGCGGAGGAGCACCGCATCTACCCGGAGGCCATCCAGCTGTTCGCGGAGGGGCGTCTCACGGTCGAGGGCCGGCGCGTGCGCATCACGTGACCGGAGGCCTTGGCGCAGCCGAACCCGGTCATGTATAATCCGGCCGAGTGTGCGGGTACGGGAGGGGGGCTAGCTCAGCTGGGAGAGCACGACGTTCGCAACGTCGGGGTCGCGGGTTCAAATCCCGTGCCCTCCACCACACCGAACTTGTTGGGCCGCGCCTTCGATCAAATGGCGCGGATATTCAATGCCGCTTAAAATATGATCACCACCGAAACCTTAACCACCTACGTTCGCAAGGCTCTCCCGGATGCCGCCGTCTCCGTCACGGACCGCACCGGCACGATGGATCATTTCAGCATCAGGGTCGTATCGGATATGTTCAAAGGGAAAAATCTCCTGGATCGGCACCGGTTGATCTACGATGCGTTGGGTGAGCCGATGAAAGACGGCCGCATCCACGCGCTGGAGATCAAGGCCGAGACCACGGATGGATCATAAATAAGGAGCACGCCATGGCTGACCCAATCGAAGACGAGATTCAGGCAGAGATCAAAAAGCATAAGATCCTGATTTACGGCAAGGGCACGAAGGCCATGCCGCAGTGCGGCTTTACCAGGGAGACGATGCAGTTTTTCGACAAGTACGGGTACCCCTACGAGCTCATCGACGCCCTGCCGAACCCGGCCAAGCGGGAAGCCCTCACCAGGATGACGAACTGGCCGACGCTCCCCAAGGTCTTCATCAACGGGAAGTTCTACGGCGATACCGACATCCTCGACCCGATGGAGAAGAAGGGCGAAATCGAGCCGCTCCTCAAGGAAGCGTTCAAGAACGGATAAGTCGTTTCAGCCGGTCTTCCCGCCACGTCTAAGCCCTTGTTTTCGCTTGCAGTTGATTGCATGCGAGGGGCTTTCTGTGCTACGTTCACCTGTTTGAAAACCAAGGACAGGTATGCTGACCGAAGAATTGATGCAGGACGCCCGGAAGTACCTCATGGACACCTATGCCCGGTACCCTCTGGCGCTGGTCCGGGGACATGGCACCAAGGTGTATGACGTCGAGGGGCGGGAGTACCTGGACTTTCTCGCGGGCATTGCCGTCAATGTCCTCGGCCACTGCCATCCCAAGGTCACGCTCGCGCTCCAGCAGCAGGCCCAGCAGCTGATCCACACGTCGAACCTGTTCTATACTGAGCCCCAGGTGCGCCTGGCCCGGGTCCTCGTCGAGCATTCCTTCGCCGACAAGGTCTTTTTCTGCAACAGCGGGGCGGAGGCCAACGAGGCGGCGATCAAGCTGGCGCGGCGTTGGGCCCACGCGAAAGACGGCGCAGGCCGGTATGAGATCGTGTCGATGGTGAACTCGTTCCACGGGCGGACGCTGGCCACGCTGACGGCGACCGGCCAGGAGAAGGTGCAGAAGGGCTTCGAGCCGCTGCCCGAGGGGTTCCGCCACGTGCCCTTCAATGACGCGGCGGCGCTCTCGACGGCGGTGACGTCCAGGACGGCGGCGATCCTGGTGGAAGTCGTCCAGGGCGAGGGGGGCGTCCAGGTCGCGACGCCGGCCTTTCTCAAGGCGTGCCGGGACATCAGCCGGGAGCGGGGCGCCCTGTTGATGCTGGACGAAGTCCAGACCGGCATCGGCCGGACGGGCAAGCTGTTTGCGTATGAGCATTTCGGCATCACGCCGGACGTCATGACGCTGGCGAAAGGGCTGGGCGGCGGCGTCCCGATCGGGGCCTGCCTGGCCACCGACGATGCGGCCAAGGCCTTCACCCCCGGCAGCCATGCCAGTACGTTCGGCGGCAATCCGTTCGTCTGCGCGGCCGCGCTGGCCGTGCTGGAAGTGATCCTCGAGGATAAAGACATCCTCGGCCAGTGCGCCCGATCGGGGGAGTATTTTTTGAAAGGCTTGCAGGAACTCAGGGGGCGGTGTCCCGCCGTGACCGCTGTCAGGGGCCTTGGCCTGCTGATCGGCGTGGAAGTGGCGCTCGATGCCCGTGAGCTGGTCCACGATCTGCGCAAGCGCGGCATCCTGGCCAATGCGACGAGCGAGCATGTGCTGCGGTTCGCGCCGCCGCTGGTCGTGACGACGGCCGAGATCGACCGGGTGGTCGCCACGCTGGGCGACGTGATCGAGGCCCGCCGATGACGTCCCACTTGCTGGCGGTCCACGATCTGTCCAAAGAGGCGATCCTGGCCCTGTTCAAGGAGGCGGCCGAGCTGAAGGCCATGCGCCGGCGGGCGCTGTCCGCCCAGCGCTTGAGCGGCAAGACGCTGGGGCTGTTCTTCGAGAAGCCGTCCACGCGCACCCGCGTGTCCTTCGAGGCTGGCATGAACCAGCTCGGCGGGCAGTCCATCTTCCTGTCGGTCATGGACATCCAGATGCGGCGCGGGGAGACCGTGTCCGATACGGCCAAGGTGCTCTCGCGCTATCTGGACGGGCTGGTGATCCGGTGCTACGAGCACCACGCCGTCGAGGAGTGGGCGCGCAACGCCGCCATTCCCGTGATCAACGGGCTGACGGACCTGCACCATCCCTGTCAGGTCCTGGCGGATCTCTTCACGATCCGCGAGAAGAAGCGGCGCTGGAAGGGCGTCAAGGTCGCCTATGTCGGCGACGGCAACAACGTGGCCAATTCCCTGATCGAGGGCGCGGCCATCATGGGCATGGCGATCAGCGTGGCCTGTCCGCACGGGTACGAGCCGGACGCCGCGATCGTGGAATGGGCGCGCGAGCACGCGGAGCGCACCGGCGCGTCCATCGAGGTCATCCGGGACCCGTTCGTCGCGGTGAAGGGCGCCGATGTGCTCTACACCGACGTCTGGACCAGCATGGGCCAGGAAAAAGAGCAGGCGCGGCGGCTCAAAGTGCTGGCGGCCTATCAGCTCAACGGCCGTCTGCTGGCGGCCGCCCGCGCCGACGCCGTCGTGATGCACTGCCTTCCGGCCCATCGGGGCCAGGAGATCACCGCGGACGTGCTGGACGGTCCGCAGTCGGTCGTGCTGGACCAGGCGGAGAACCGGCTCCACGTCCAGAAGGCCATTCTCACCCGGCTGCTCCGGGATCGGTGACGATGATGCGCGGCAGGCATACCTCGATCAAGAAAGTCGTGCTCGCCTACTCCGGCGGGCTCGATACGTCGGTGATCCTCCAGTGGCTGAAGGAGACGTTCGGCTGCGACGTCGTCGCGTTTTGCGCCGATCTCGGTCAGGGGGAGGACCTGAAGGCCGTCAAGGCCAAGGCCCTGCGGGTGGGCGCGAGCAAGGTCTATGTCGAGGACCTCCGGGAGACCTTCGTCCGGGACTATATTTTTCCCATGCTGCGCGCCAACGCCGTGTATGAAGGCAGCTATCTGCTGGGCACGTCCATCGCCCGGCCCCTCATCGCGAAGCGGCAGATCGAGATCGCCGAGCGCGAGGGCACGGACGCGGTGGCGCACGGCGCGACGGGGAAGGGCAACGATCAGGTGCGGTTCGAGGTGACCTATCTGGCCTTGAACCCGGCGGTCCGGATCATCGCGCCCTGGCGCGAGTGGGAGTTCCGGTCCAGGCGGGAGCTGATCGAGTACGCCCGGCGGCACGGGATTCCCGTCGCGGCGACGAAGGCCAAGCCCTACAGCACCGACCAGAACCTCTTCCACGTCAGCTACGAAGGGGGGATTCTGGAGGACCCCTGGGAGGAGGCGCCGGAGGACATCTTCGAGATGAGCGTCTCGCCGGAGAAGGCGCCGGCCAGGCCGGCCTACGTCGAGATCGAGTACGAGGAAGGCAATCCCGTCGCCGTGAACGGCCGGCGGCTGTCGCCGGCGGCGCTGCTGGCGCAGCTCAACCGGCTCGGCGGGGCGCACGGGATCGGCCGGGTCGATCTGGTGGAGAACCGGTACGTCGGCATGAAGTCGCGGGGCGTGTACGAAACCCCCGGCGGGACGATCCTGCACGTGGCGCATCGGGCCGTCGAGTCCCTGGCGCTCGACCGCGAGGTGCTGCACTTGCGCGATGCGCTGGTGCCCCGGTACGCGGACATGGTGTACGAGGGCTACTGGCACGCGCCGGAGCGCGAGATGCTCCAGGCCGCGATGGACGAGGCGCAGCGGGACGTCACCGGCACCGCGCGCGTCAAGCTGTACAAGGGTACCTGCTCCATTTCCGGACGGCGCTCGGCCCGGTCGCTCTACCGGCTGGACATGGCCACGTTCGAGGAAGACGACGTGTACCGGCAGAAGGATGCCGAGGGCTTCATCCGGCTCAGCGCGCTGCGGCTCGCGATCCGCGCGTCGCGCAAGCAGGGGAAGGGAGCCCGGCGCGGATGACGGTGAAGAGAAAACCCGGGCAGAAGAAGGCGTGGTCCGGCCGGTTCCGCCAGCGCACGGACCCGACGGTCGAAGCCTTCACGTCGTCGCTGGCGGTCGATCGTCGGCTGTACCGGCAGGACATCGCCGGGAGCATCGCGCATTGCCGGACGCTCCAGCGGGCGGGCGTGCTCACCCGCCGGGAGGCCGACAAGCTGGTCGCCGGGCTCCATCGCGTCGAGCGGGAAATCGGCGAGGGGCGGTTCCGGTTTGCGCCGGCGCACGAAGACATTCACATGGCGGTCGAGGCGCGGTTGACCGAGCTGGTGGGCGAGGTGGGCGGCAAGCTGCACACGGGGCGGAGCCGCAATGATCAGGTCGCCCTGGATCTCCGGCTCTACCTGCGCGAGGAGGTCATGGACCTGCTCGCCGGATTGCGGCGGCTTCAGGAGAGCCTGGTGGCCCTGGCGCGCCGGGAGCTCAGCGTGGTCATGCCGGGCTACACCCATTTGCAGCGGGCGCAGCCGGTCCTGTTCGCGCACCATCTCCTCGCGTACGTGGAGATGGCGGCCCGCGACAAGGGGCGGTTGCGGGATGCGCTCCGGCGGATCAACGTCATGCCGCTCGGCTCGGGGGCCCTGGCGGGCACGAACTATCCGCTGGACCGGGAGTACACGGCCCGCCTGCTGGGCTTTCCCGCGGTGAGCCAGAACAGCCTGGACGCGGTCTCCGACCGGGACTTCGTCGTGGAGACGCTGGCGGCGCTCGCGCTGGTGATGGCGCACGCGTCCCGGTTCGCGGAGGAGCTGGTGCTGTGGTCGTCGCAGGAGTTCGGCTTCGTCGAGCTGCCGGACGCCTTCTGCACCGGCAGCAGCATGATGCCGCAGAAAAAGAATCCGGACGTGCCGGAGCTGATCCGGGCCAAGACGGGACGGGTCTACGGGCACCTCGTGGCCCTGCTGACCGTCCTGAAGGGGCTCCCCTTGAGTTACAACCGTGATTTGCAGGAGGATAAGGCCCCGCTCTTCGACGCCGTGGACACGGTCCGGGATTCGCTGGGGTTGCTCGCGTCGCTGGCCGGGGGATTGTCGGTCCGGCGCAGGGCGATGGCCCGGGCGGCGACGGAGGGATTTCTGCTGGCGACCGAGCTGGCCGATTACCTGGCCCTGAAGGGCGTGCCGTTCCGCCGGGCCCATGACATCGTCGGCCGGATCGTGCGGGACCGCCTGGATCGCGGCCAGGATTTCACGGGCATCAGTCTGGACGACTTGCGGAAGTTCTCGCCGGCGTTCGAGAAGGACGCGCTGGACGTGCTCTCGGTGGAAGGCGCGCTGGAGCGGAAGGCGCAGATCGGGGGGACCGCGCGCAAGCGCGTGGAGGCCCGGCTCAAGGTGCTCCAGAAGGAGCTGCGCGCCGAGGGATGAGAGTGTCGGCGTTCGTGGCCATGGCGTTGATTGCCGGGCTGTGCCTGGCCGGGTGCGGCAAGAAGACCGCGCCCATACCTCCGGAGGACGTGCCGCCGGGGAAGCAGGACCGGTCGAATACGAGTTCACATGGATATGCCGTTTATTCTTGCAGGGCTAATGAGGTGACGCGATGCAGCTGATGAAATTGTCCCGGACGCGCAAGCCGCGCAAGCTGTTGCTGGTGGACCCCTATCCGCGCGAGAGCCCGTACCATCTCGGGGCCAGCGAACGGAAGGCGATCTGGTTTCCCAAGCTCAGCCTGCCCGCGATCGCCGCCTATACGCCGGAGCATTGGGAGATCGAGATCCAGGACGAGGCCGTGCGCGAGATCGACCTCGACTATCCGGCGGACATGGTCGGGATCTCGGTGATGAGCTGCTACGCGCCCCGCGCCTATGAGCTTGCCGCCGAGTTCCGGAAACGGGGCGTGCCGGTCGTGCTGGGCGGCGTGCATCCCACCTACTGCGCCGACGAGGCCTTGCAGCACTGCGACGCCATCGTGACGGGCGAGGCCGAAGAGTCCTGGCCCCGGCTCGTGGAGGACTTCGAGGCGGGCCGCATGCAGCGGCACTACAAGATGGAGCAGTTCCCGCCGCTGGACAATTACAAGCCGCCGCGCGTGGATCTGCTCAGCGAGGACGCCTACATGACGCGGCAGTGCACGTTCACCACCCGCGGCTGCCATTTCGACTGCGAGTTCTGCAGCGTGTCGCCGTTCAACGGCAAGAGCACGCGGCGCCGGCCGGTCGCCGAGGTGGTGGCCGAAATCCAGCGGGTCAAGGGCTGGGTCTGCGAGGAGCTGGTCGGGCGGATCGGGCGCAGCTCGATGCTGGAGGCCCTGAAGATCGCGGCGAAGATCCGGTTTGGGATCGAGGACGGCTCCATCTTCGCGTTCGTCGACGACCTGCACAACAGCAACCGGGCCTATTGCCGGGAATTGTGGGCGGCCCTGAAGCCGTTGAACATCAAGTGGGGCTGCCAGTCCACGCTCTTCCTGGGGGACGATGCGGAGATGGTCAAGCTGGCGGCGGAGAGCGGCTGCGTGTCGGTCTTCGTCGGGATGGAGTCCATCTTCGAGGAGAGCCTGGGCGAGACGCACAAGCCCTTCAACAAGGTCAAGAAGTTCGAGGAAGAGATCAAGATGTTCCACGACCACGGGATCATGGTGAACCCCGGGATCGTCTTCGGCTTCGACAACGACGACGAGTCGGTCTTCGAGCGCACGGTGGAGTTCCTGATCAAGAACCACTGCGAGCTGGCGTATTTCAACGTGCTGACGCCGCTGCCGGGCACCCCGCTGCACGCCCGCTACGAGGCCGCCGGCCGGATCTTCGACCGGAACTGGGCCAACTACGACGGGAAGCACGTGACGTTCCACCCGACCCGCATGACGCCCGAGCAGCTCCAGGAGGGCTTCTACTGGGCGCAGCATACGTTCTACTCGCTGCCGAACATCCTGAAGCGGATCTCCAACACGAGCCAGCGCATCATCCCGCGCTTCCAGATGAACTGGGAGTTCCGCCGGGTCATCAACCGGGCCTGTCCGAAGGGAGGGCTGTCGCCGGTCGCCGCCGTCATCAAGACCCTGCAGGCCAAGCTGCCGTCCGTCGAGATGGAAAACCCGATTCCGAACGCGCTGCTGGCCTTCAAAAAGGTGTCCGGCCAGGTGGACCAGTTCCTCAGCATCAAGGCGCGCAAGCACGAGAAGCTGACGGCGCTGCTCGTGGACCTGGAAGGGGCGCTGGACCGGATCAATGCGGCCGAGCTGAAGACGCGTCTCGCCGATGCCGCGTCCAAGGCCAAGCTCGACATCATCGTGAACTTCGAGCACGTGCGCCACGCGACGCCGCAGGCGATCGCGACGCTCATGGACGGCGAGTTTTTCAAGCGGGCCGCCCCGTCCGTGCGCGTGCGCTACCGGAAGATCACGGACGCGTTCGCCTCGGCGCTGGAGGGCGCGAGCTTCCACGGCGTGGATCTCCTGGCCGAGGACCTGCAGGATGCCTGATTTCCGCTACCAGGACGGCGAGCTCCATTGCGAGGCGGTGCCGCTGCGCGCGATCGCCGACAAGGTCGGCACGCCGTGCTACGTGTACAGCCACGCCACGCTGCTGCGGCAGTTCCGGTCCTTCGACTCCGCGTTCAACGAGATCCCGCATCTCGTCGCGTACGCGATCAAGGCCAACTCGAACCTGGCCCTGCTGCGGCTGCTGGCCCGCGAAGGCGCGGGGGCGGACATCGTGTCGGGCGGGGAGCTCTACCGGGCCCTGCAGGCGGGGATCGAGCCCCGGCGGATCGTCTTCGCGGGGGTCGGCAAGTCCGACGACGAAATCCGGTACGCGCTGAAGACCGACATCCTGATGTTCAACGTCGAGTCCTCGGCCGAGCTCCGGGCCATCGACCGCGTCGCGGGCGCGATGAAGATGAAGGCGCGGGTGGCCCTGCGCATCAATCCGGACATCGATCCCAAGACGCATCCGTACATTTCCACCGGCCTCAAGAAGAGCAAGTTCGGGATCAGCGCCGAGCGGGCGCTGGAGGAGTTCAAGCTGGCGACGACCCTGCCGCACCTCGAGATCGTCGGCGTCCACAAGCACATCGGCTCGCAGCTGACCCAGGTCAGTCCCTTTGTGGACGCGCTCAAGAAGATTCTCCTGCTCGTCGAACAGCTGGCGGGGATCGGGGTGCGCATCCGCCACCTGAATGTCGGAGGCGGGCTCGGGATCATCTATCAGGACGAGACGCCGCCGCAGCCCCAGGACCTGGCGCAGGCCATTGCGCCGCTCGTCAAGGACTTGAAGTGCATGCTGATCTTCGAGCCGGGGCGCTCCATCGTGGGGAACGCCGGCGTGCTGGTGACCAAGGTGCTCTATCACAAGGCCAACCCGGACAAGACGTTCCTGATCGTGGACGCGGCCATGAACGACCTCATCCGGCCGGCGCTCTACGGCGCGTATCACGAGATCACGCCGGTGCGCGAGGCCCGCGACAAGCTTAAGAAGCGGGTTCTGGCGGACGTCGTCGGCCCGGTCTGCGAGTCGGGCGACTTTCTCGCCAAGGACCGGATGATGCCGCTGTCGGACCCGGGCGAGCTGCTGGCCGTGATGAGCGCCGGCGCCTATGGGTTCAGCATGGCTTCGAACTACAACTCGCGGCCCCGCGTCGCCGAGGTTCTGGTGCGGGGCGGGGAGTTCCACGTCATTCGGGCGCGGGAGGAGTACGCCGATCTCGTGCGCGGCGAGACCATCCCGGCGTTTCTCAATTAGGGAGCGGCATGAAAAAAATCCCCTTTATGAAATTCTCCGGCGCGGGCAACGACTTCATCGTCGTGGACAACCGCGACCGCGTGATCGATCCCAAGAAGATGGCGGCCTTTGTGTCCGGCGTCTGCCGCCGCCATCTCTCGGTCGGCGCGGACGGCCTCATCTTCGTGGAGAAGTCCCGCAAGTACGATTTCCGCTGGCGCTTCTACAACAACGACGGCGGCGAGGCCGATTTCTGCGGGAACGGCGCCCGGTGCGTGGCGCGGTTTGCGCACCTGAAGAAGATCGCCCCCAAATCCATGCGGTTCGAGGGCGCGGCGGGGGTCGTCGAAGCCACGGTGGAGGGGGAGCAGATCACCGTCCGCGTGCCGGAGCCGAGCGGCATCCGGCTGCATGTCCGTCTATCCGTCCCGTCGTACCGCCGGCGGAGGAATGATATTCCGGGGCAGCCGGGCGCGGCGTCCGAGGGGACGATGCTGGAGGGCCAGGCCATCAATACCGGCGTGCCGCATTTCGTGTATTTCGTCCAGGACACGTCGACGGCGGAAATCATGGGGATCGGCCGGCCGATCCGCTGGCACGAGGCGTTCAAGCCAGGCGGGACGAACGTCAACTTCGTCCAGGTGGTGGACCGCCATACCATCAAGATCCGGACGTACGAGCGCGGCGTCGAGGATGAGACGCTGGCTTGCGGGAGCGGCGCGCTCGCCTCGGCCCTGCTGGCCGCCCTGGTCCACAAGGTGGAGTCGCCGATCACGGTCATTCCCCTCAGCCGGATGCCGCTGCGCGTGTCGTTCACGCAGGCCGGCGAGCGGTTCGCCAACCTCACGCTGACCGGCGAAGCCCGGGCGATATTCGACGGGCAGATGCATCCCGAAGCCTGGGAGTACCGGATGAAATGACGTTCCATGGCTCGCTGGTCGCAATCATCACGCCGTTCCGGCACGGCAAAGTCGACGAGAAGGCCCTCGGCGATCTGATCGAGTGGCAGATCGCGAACGGGACCGACGGCGTCGTGCCGTGCGGGACGACGGGCGAGTCCGCCACGCTCACGCACGAGGAGCACAAGCGGGTCATCGAGTTCACCATCGAGGCCGTCAAGCGCCGCGTGCCGGTGCTCGCCGGGACGGGCTCCAACTCGACGGACACGGCGATCGAGTTCACCCGCCATGCCAGGGCGGCCGGGGCGGACGCCGCCCTGCTCATCTCGCCGTACTACAACAAGCCGACCCAGGAGGGCCTCTACCGGCACCACAAGGCGATCGCCGAGGCGGTGGACATCCCGCAGATCCTCTATAACATTCCCGGCCGGACCGCCGTGAACATGGCGCCCGCGACCGTGGCGCGGCTGGCGCAATGCCCGAACATCGTCGGGATCAAGGAGGGCGCGGGGTCTCTCCAGCAGGTGAGCGAGATCGTGCAGGCGTGCGGCGACCGGTTCACGGTGCTGTCGGGCGACGACGCGCTGACGCTGCCGATGATGGCCGTGGGGGCGAAGGGCGTGATCACGGTGACGGCCAACGTGGCGCCTGCCGACATGTCGGCGATGGTGGACGCGTGGGAGGCCGGCAATACGGCCAAGGCCAAGGCGCTCCACTTCAAGCTCTACCCGCTGTTCCAGGCGCTGTTTTTGGAAACGAATCCCATCCCCGTCAAGCAGGCCCTGGCGCTGATGGGCCGGGCCGCGGCCGATGTGCGTCTGCCGCTCTGCCTGATGTCGCAGGAGAATCTCGACAAGCTCACGCGGGTCGTGAAGGATTACGGGCTGATCTAGCGACGGACATGGAAACGAAGGCGGGTCCTGCCACCGTTTTCCCCCGTCGGCTTCGGCTGCGAAGACTAGCCTCTAGGCGACGGGGGGCCCCCTAACGGTGTCACCCGCCAATTAAGACTCTGAAACTTGAATAGGTAAGGGAAAGAGATGGTTAAAGTCATCGTGGCGGGGGCGGGTGGGCGCATGGGCGGGCAGCTCGTCAGCCTCATCAAAGAGTCGCCGGATCTCAAGCTGGTCGGCGCGGTGGAGCGCAAGGGGTATCCATCGATCGGCGCCGATGCCGGCGACGTTGCCGGCTGCGGGCGGATCGGCGTGGCGGTGACCGACAACCTGACCGCGCTCGCCGAACATGCCGAGGTCCTGATCGATTTCACCAAGCCGGACGTCTCGCTCGCGCACATGGAAATCATGGCCGCCTACCGCAAAGCCGTCGTGATCGGCACGACGGGATTCTCGCCCAAGCAGCTTGCCGATCTGCAGGCGCTGGCGAAGCAAGTGGCCTGCGTCTTCTCGCCCAACATGAGCGTGGGGATCAACGTCATCCTGAAGGCGCTCGCCGAGATGGCCCGCACGTTCGGGGATGAGTACGACATCGATATCCAGGAGGCCCATCACCGGTCCAAGAAAGACGCGCCCAGCGGGACCGCGCTGAAGATCGCGCAGGTGCTGGCCGAGGCCACCGGCAGGAGCCTCGACAAGGGAGTGATCGGCGAGCGCAAGCGGGGCGAGATCGGGATCCAGGTGATCCGCGCGGGCGACATCGTCGGCGATCACACGGTGCTTTTCAGCGGGCAAGGAGAGCGGATTGAAGTCACGCACCGCGCGTCCAGCCGCGACACGTTCGCCCGCGGCGCGCTCCGGGCCGCGCGCTGGGTGGCCACGAGGCCGCCCGGCCTGTACGGCATGACCGACGTGCTGGGGTTGAAGTAGGGAGGTCAGGGGACGCTGCCATGAAGAACGCGCTTGTTGTGGTGATCTTGACCCTGCTCGTGAGTTTTCCGGCCGTCGCCGGACCCAAGACGGCCCGAGAGCTGGACGAACTCAGCGGTCCCGTGAAGGCCATGGCGGTCGAAAAGGCGCAGCTGACGAGACAGTTCGGCAAGTTTTTGGGAAAATTCGGCGCCAAGTGGACGGAAGGCTCTCACGTCCGGACCTACGGGCGGAACTACGACGCCCGGGGCAACAAGGTCCTGGAGACCTGGTACAACCCCGATGGATCGGTCAACCGGCGCGTGCAGTTCACGTATGACGCGAACGGAAACGTCACCGAGGCCGTTCGGTACAAGGCCGACGGGAACGTCGCCAACAAGGTCGCCTATGCCTACGATGCGAAGGGGAACAAGACGGAGGAAACGACCTATAAGGCTGATGGCTCGCTGGAAAAATACAGCACCTTCAAGTACGAGTTCGACACCCACGGCAACTGGACGAAGATGACCGAGATCACCCGCTTTGAGACGGAAGAGGAAAAGGACGCGTACTGGGCGGAATCTGTGTACCGCACGATCACGTATTATTGAAGAACCTGCCTTGCGCCGGAGCGGCTGTTAAAATTTGTCGACACGCATCGCCTTAGTGGGGGACTGCAACCGGTGCGGCGCCTGCTGTGAAGTTGAACGTTGCGGGACGACCCTGCGCTGCGAATATTTGGAGGTGCTGGGCGCCATAGGGCAGCCCCGGGCCTCCAGGTGCCGCGCGTATCAGACCCGATACGACGGCATGCCGATCCAGCTCAACGACATACGCACCGGACGGCGCATGGAGATCTCGCTCTGTGCGAAAAACAGTCGGGCGGAGACAGACGCGATCCTGAGCCAGGGCATCGGGCGCGGGTGTTCCCTGTCTGTGACGCAGGAAGACGACCGGGCCTGCTAGCTACAGCAGCTTCTCCAGCGCGTCCCAGTCGGTGACGGGTTGGGAGCAGGCGAAGTTGTGGCAGACGTAGGCGGTGGGTTTGCCGTGGAGCGAGCGCTTGTCCCTGGCGGCGGCCGGCACATAGCCTGATCCCGCCCCATCCACCAGCGCCAGCGTTTTGTTCGGCACGTACCGCCCGAAAATCTTCGAGAGCAGGTCCTTCATTTCCGCCGTGTCCGGCTTGCCCGCCAGCACGATCTCCTTCGGTTTGGACAGATAGAAGTCCAGCGCGCACAGCAGGGAGGCCGTGCCGAAGGGGTTCTGGTCCATGTGTGTCCGGAACAGGCGGAACGTCCGCTCGGCCTTGTCGAGGTAGGCCTGCTCGCCGATGTAATGGGACAGGCGCAGGAAGTTCATCGCCGCCACGGCGTTGCCCCCGGGGATGGCCGAGTCCTCGCCGGTCTTCATGCGCTGGAGCAGGGCCTCGTGGTCCTTCCCCGTGAAGAAGCAGCCGCCCGCCTGGGCGTCCCAGAACTGTTCGAGCATGACGGCGGTCAGCTCGCGCGCCCGGTCGAGGTAGGCGGGCCTGGCGGTGGCCTCGAAGGCGTCGATGAGCGCCGCCGACAGAAACGCATAGTCGTCCAGGTAGCCGTTCAGCTTGCCCCGGCCGCCCGTGACGGTGCGGAAGAGCCGGCCGTTCTTGTACGCGCGCTCCCACAGGAACGCGAGCGCCTTCTCGGCCATGGCCAGATGGGCCGGATTGCCCAGCGTCTGATAGGCGTCGAGCACGCCGGAAATCATCAGGCCGTTCCAGCCGGTCAGGATTTTGTCGTCGCGCTGGGGTTTGATGCGCCGCTCGCGGACGGCCAGCAGTGTTCGGCGGGCGTCGGCGATGGTCTTGTCCCCGTCCGGCAGGTCCTTGACGTCGATCCGCCCGTTGGCGTGGATCAGGTTCGGAATGTTCTTGCCCTCGAAGTTGCCCTGGTCCGTGATGTCGTAGAGCCGGCAGAAGGTCTCGCCCAACTCCACGCCCAGGATTTCCTTGATCTCCGTCGGCTCCCAGATGAAGTACTTGCCCTCGTGCCCTTCGCTGTCGGCGTCCTGCGCCGTGTAGAACCCGCCGTCGGGGTGGACCATCTCGCGGCGGAGGTACTCCAGCGTCTCTTCGACCACCTGCCTGAAGCGGGGCTCGCGGCTGAGCCGCCAGCCGTCCAGGTACAGCCGGACGAGCTGGGCGTTGTCATAAAGCATCTTCTCGAAATGGGGGACGAGCCACCGGCCGTCCGTCGAGTAGCGATGGAAGCCGCCGCCCAGGTGGTCGTAGATCCCGCCGGCCGCCATCTTCCAGAGCGAGTGGAGGACCATGTCGAGGGCCTTCTGGTCCTTCGTGCGGGCGAACTGGCGCAGGAGCACGTGAAAGGGCGGGGGCGTGGGAAACTTCGGCGCGTCGCCGAAGCCGCCGTTGACCGGTTCGTAAAAGGCGCTCAGGTCCTTGACCGCGCCGTCGAGAAGCCGGTCATCGAGGGGATCGGCGGAGGGCGTCGGGGAGCTGATCTGCCGCAGTCCCGATTTGACCTTCTGCGTGTTCTGCTTCACCTGATCGGGTTCCTTCCGGTAGGCCTCGGCGACGCCCAGCAGCACCTCGGGAAAGCCCGGCATGCCGTGGCGCGGCGTCGGCGGGAAGTAGGTGCCGCCCCAGAAGGGTTCCTGATCGG
Source organism: Nitrospirota bacterium (assembly GCA_004298335.1). Taxonomy (GTDB): domain Bacteria; phylum Nitrospirota; class Nitrospiria; order Nitrospirales; family NS-4; genus SCTG01. Next base: position 9,727 of record SCTG01000002.1, on the reverse strand, counting down.
GCGTGAGAAACACCGTGAGCGGCCAGCCGCCGCTGCGGCGCATGAAGGCCTGCGCGGACTTCTGATAGATGTCGTCGAGGTCGGGGCGCTCCTCGCGGTCCACCTTGATGTTGACGAAGTGCTCGTTCATGAGCGTGGCGATGTCCGGGTTCTCGAAGGATTCGCGCTCCATCACGTGGCACCAGTGGCAGGCGGAGTAGCCGATCGACAAGAGAATCGGCTTGTTCTCGGTCTTGGCCTTCGTCAGGGCTTCCTCGCCCCAGGGATGCCAGTCCACCGGGTTGTGGGCGTGCTGGAGGAGATAGGGGCTGGTCTCGTGGATGAGGCGGTTGGTGTGCTGCGGTGCATCGCTCATGATGGCATCGTAACGTATCCCGTCTCCGCTATGCTATAGTCCTCATCCCATGAAAGATTATTACAAGGTGCTTGGCGTTGAGAAGGACGCGACGGCGGCCGAGATCAAGGCCGCCTTCCGGAAAATCGCCAAGGAGAACCATCCCGACCACCACCCCGGCAACAAGACGGCGGAAGCCCGCTTCAAGGAGGCCAGCGAGGCCTACGGCGTCGTCGGGGATACAGCCTCCAAGGAGGAATACGACCGGATTCGCTTCGCGAGCCACCCCACCTACGGACCGTTCAAGGAAAAGCCGGTCAATCCAGAGATCTTCGTCAGCGAGTATCTGGAAAAGCTCTATGAAGCCGGGCACGGCGACGTCCAGGGGCATCTGCTCAGGAACGTTCCCAAGATCAGGGAACAGCTCAAGGTGATCAGCCGGATTACGAAGGAAAAGCTCGGCTACGACGCCTTCAAGCACAAGATTGTGGAGGAGCACGCGCCGGAGGCGTTCCGGGAATGGATCAGTGAAGAGATGGAGATCCGCCGGAGCAAGATCGTGCACGTGGCGCTCTTCAATCTGCTCAATCAGAACGCCGTGGACCGCAAACGGGAGCGGGACGTGGACCGCCTCAAGCAGCGCCTGGAGAACGCCTACGAAGAGGGGCGGGTGGCGGGCTATCGCGACGCGCTCGAAATGTACTACCAGCGGAACAAATAAAAAAGCGGGGCGGCGTGACGCCGCCCCGCTCGTGACGCAGCCGGTGCTTACTTGCCGTGCTTCTCCCGGCGATCCTGCCGCCGTTCCTTCTTGTCCTCGCGGAGATCCTTCCGGTCATTGTGCAGGTCCTTCCGGTCTTCCCGGATGTCCTGCTTGTCTTTCTTGAGTTCAGCGCGGTCCTTGGCGAGCTCGCCCTTGCCCGCGCCTTCCCGGCGATCTTCACGGAGCTCCCGGCGGTCCTCCCGCAGCTCGCGGCGATCTTTGCGAAGGTCCTGTTTGTCTTCCCGGATATCCTTGCGGTCCTGGCGGATATCCCCGGTGTCCTTGCGAACGTCTCCCGGTGCGGGAGGCGCGCTCGGGCTCTGCGCCTGGCTGATCCCGCTGCTGCCGAGCAAGGCCAGCCCCAGCAGGGCCGCCCCACCCACTGTCCAAATCTGTCTGTTCATGGATTCCTCCTTGTTCCGTCGGTTGATTGCTGAGGTCCTGGAATCAGTGCGCGCGTTGACTCCACGTTCCCTTGATCGGGATGACCTGCCCACGTCCTGCCTGGTATTGAGCAAGATAAGTACCAGGCGAAACTGCGGTGCTGGAAGTGAACGGGAAGCATGTGCAGAAACAATGGCTTGCAACGATATGCCGTTCCGAAGCCGCCTGAAAGGTGTGCACAATTCAACGGCCGCGGAGATTCCAGTACACCTGAAATGCGGCAGCTCTTCGGAGAAGAGGCAGGTCCGCGCTCGGAGCAATCACGGTGCGGCCAGTTCGTCGGGGGGCAGGAGCCGGTTCTCGCGGACGTGCCGGCGGATGGCCGGCAGCGCGCTCCAGAAAAACGCGGCGCTCGCGAGCGTGATCAGCCCCCCGGCCGCAACCGTGAGGGGCGCGCCGAGGTACGTCGCGCCCGCGCCCGCCAGCAGGCTGCCGAACGTCGCGAAGCCGAGCGCGACCATGGCGTAGAGGCTCATGACGCGCCCGCGCAGGTCGTCGGGCGCCAGCGATTGCAGGAGGGTGTTCGTGCCGGCGAGGCTCGTGATCATGCCGAAGCCGACGGCGACCAGGGCCGGAAGGGAAATCCAGAGCGTGGTGCTGTAGGCAAGGGCCAGGAGGCCCGCTCCGTAGAGGACCACGGCGCCCGCGATGTACGAGCCGAGCCCGCGCACCGTGCCGCGCCGCGCAATCTGGAACGCGCCGGCGAGCGCCCCGACGCCCGTCGAGGCCATCAGCAGCCCCAGGCCGTTGGCGCCCGTCTTGAGGATCTCGCCTGCGAACACCGGCAGCAGCGTCGAGTACGGCACCGCGGCCAGGCTCAATACCGTGATGAGCGCCAGCAGGGCCCGCACGTGCGGCGTATGCCACGCGTATCGGAGGCCTTCGGCCAGGAATCTGATGGCGCCGGCCGGCGCGGTCCGGGCCGTCTTGCGCACCCGCATCGCGGCCAGGCACCCGATGACGATCAGATAGCTCAACGCGTTGAGAAGGAAGCACAGGCCTTCGCCGACCGTCACCACCAGCAGGCCGGCGACCGACGGCCCGATGACGCGGGCTCCGTTGAACGCCGAGGCATTGAGGCCGATGGCCGACGGAATGTCGGCCCGCGGGACCAGATCCCCGACGAACGACTGGCGGACCGGAACATCCACCGCGTTGATGATGCCCAGGAGGGTCGCCAGCGCCAGGATCCATTCGATCGTGATGTGCCCGCTGAGCGTGAGGGCCGCCAGGGTTGCGGCCTGCACGAGGGACAGCACCTGGGTCGCGAGCATGACGCGATGGCGCGGCCAGCGGTCGGCCAGCAGGCCCCCGACGAGACTGAACGCCAGGATCGGCGCCCGCCCGGCGAATTCCACCAGCCCGAGCAGAAAAGGCGATCCCGTCAGGCGGTAGACCAGCCAGGCCTGGGCGAGGCTTTGCATCCAGGTGCCGCACAGCGAGAGGCCCTGGCCGGTGAAAAAGAGCGCGAAGTTGCGATGGCGGAGCGCCCGCCAGGCGGTCCCGCCTGTCTCAGACGAGGTCATGGATGGGGGCGCAGGACAGGGGAACGGCTATGAATGTCCGACCGCCGAAGGGGAGCCGCCGTCCGCAGACTCCATCAGCAGTTTCATCGCGGTGATGCTCGAGCCGGCGCATATGGTGGCGCTGGTCGCGACCGTGTTGTGGCCTCTCACGCCCAGCGCCACGGCTACGGCTTCGCCGAATTTCTGGAAGAAGCGGTCCCGTTCCTTGCCTTCCTCCAGGACCATGAACTGATAGGGCTGGTACAGTTTCTGGCCGAGATCGAAGGCGGCGGAGATGGACACCTTGACCGGCATCTCGTCGTAGCCGGGACCCGCCTGCCGGCGGAAGGCGTTGTTCATCTGGTCGATGACCGCGTCCTCCACGGCATCCAGGAACTGGAGATATTCGCTGACCGGGACGTAAAAGGCGCCCACGCGGTCGGCCAGATTGAACAGGACCTTCAAAAATTCGATGAACGCCTCCCATTCCTGTTTGCGGGACACCTTGGAGGCGAGCGCCGGGTCGTTCTGCTTGATCAGCGTCATGGATTCCCTGGCGATCGCCAGCATCAGCTCGCCCATGACCCACGCCTTGCGCTGATTTTCGGGAGACAGGCCCTTCCCGTGTGCGCCGGCCGCTTCCATCACGCCGTCCCGGCGCCGGGCGCGTTCCCCTCGTTCTGCGACAGCTGTTGAGCGAACTTGGCGCCCACGATGGCGGTGACCCGGTTCATGTGCTCGCTGAGCTCCTGCCATTCCGACGGAGCCAGGTCCTGTTTCAATTGGGGATGGATGCCCCACTGCGAGCTCACCTGCTCGCCTTCGCGGACGACCAGCACGTTGATCAGCTGGATACGGTTCGGCGCCGCTCCCTGCGCTCCCGGGCCCGGCGACTGTTCGGGCGATCGTTCGGCCATGTCCCGACTCCTTGTCGAAAGTGTGCGTGAAAATGCCGGTCGTATCATACACGATTTGTCAAACTTTGCGCAGCCCGGCCGTCCCGATTGACGCTCCGAAAGGGGCTGTGCTAGGTTTTGCCTAATGACGGACGCAGGGGCCTCGGCGATCTTTCTGATCCGGTGTGCCGACCGCAAGGGCATCGTGGCGCGCGTGGCGGGTTTCATCCACGACGCCGGCGGCAACATCCTGGATTCGAACCACCACACCGACCGCCTGTCCGGCACCTTCCTCATGCGGATCGAATTTGCGCTGGACGGGTTCGGGATTCCGCGCCGGGACATCGCGGCCGCCTTCGCGCCGGTGGCGAAGATGTTCGGGATGTGGTACGAGGTCCATTTTTCGGACGATCGCCCGCGCGTCGGCGTGCTGGTCTCCAGGCAGGACCATTGTCTCGCGGACCTGCTCCAGCGGCAGCGGCGGGGCGAGATGAAGATCGAGATTCCCGTGATCCTCTCCAACCACGACGCCTGCGCCATGTGGGCGGACCTGTTCAAGATTCCCTTTCACGTGCTTCCGGTGACCGGGGACACGAAGCGCGAGCAGGAGCGGCAGGTCCTGGGCATTCTCAAGCAGCAGCGCGTGGAGTTGATCGTGCTGGCGCGGTACATGCAGATCCTGAGCGCGGGGTTTCTGGCGGAGGCCGGCTGTCCCGTCATCAACATCCACCACTCGTTCCTACCGGCCTTCAGCGGCGCGCATCCCTACCGGCAGGCGTACGAGCGGGGCGTCAAGATCGTCGGCGCGACCGCGCATTACGCCACCGAGGAACTGGACGAAGGCCCCATCATCGAGCAGGACGTGATCCGCGTCGGGCATCGCGATACGGAAGAGGACCTGATCCGGAAGGGGCGCGATCTCGAGGAGATCGTGCTGGCCCGCGCGGTCCGCAAGCATGTCGAGCGCCGTGTGCTAGTCTATGGCAGGAAGACGGTGGTCTTTGAGTAGCTCACGTTGAACGGAGGGAGAGGCCATGCGATTTGATCTCACACGACGGGAAGTCTTCCGGAGGCTCGGCCTCATGGGCGCGGCGGTCCTGTTGGGCGGTTGCGAGAGCATGCCCGCGCCGGAGCCGCCCGCAAAGGGCGTTGCAGCCGCTTCGTACCCGGATCCGCTCACGCCGGAGCAGTTTGAAGCCTTGGTCGGAACCGTTCAGGAGACGAGGGCCAAAGCCGCCCGGGGCACCGGGTCACCGCTTGATTTCGTCCGCCGGTTCGTCAGTTTCTCCCCCAGGATTCTGACGGCGAAGAGACCGGGCGGGGTGATCGGCTCGGTGCTCGTCGACCCGGCGCCCACGACTGTGGAACTGGCGGTCAACCTCCAGATGGCCAGGGAACGGCTGGAGCCCGCGATGCTGCATGACGACATGGGCCGCCTGGCGGCGAAGCAGTACTGGCGTGTCCGGCACCGCTATTTCGTCGCCACGGTGCCCAACACGGTGAACCTCTTCGGCGACGCCATCCACAAGAACCGGTACCTCCTGCAGATGGTCGTCAACGGCGACCTGCCGCCCGATTCGATCGTGCACACGAATCAGGACCTGGAGAGCCTGCTCGGCAGGCAGATCACTTTCGCGCGCCTGATGGTGAACGGCCTGCCATACGGCCTGGACGGGGCCCCCATCCGGCGGAACGACATTTGGGTGGACGACCATGAAGGGCAGAAGATTCCCGACGGCACCATCAGTGTGACACTGGCCTGCAACCTGATCCGGCTGGAGATGGCCGGCTCCGAAGTCAAGTTGATCACCCCCGTCGCGTCCGGCGGGCGCCCGCAGATGTGGAATCAGGTGAGCGCGGCCTATCACAACTTCGCGGTCGGCCAGATGATCGAGGCCGAGCGGGCGGTGGCGCTGTCTGCGCCCCGCAATGCGTTCGAGCAGGCCGTCGTCGAGCGCACCCTGGCGGCGTACCGGGCCCGTCTCCTGGAAGTCAAAAAAGATCTGAACTGGGATGAGGCCCATGCCGACAGCTACGAGTCCCAGAAGCACAGCAAGGTGGACCTGCTGACCCAGCAGGTGTTCCTCGATATCTAGGCGCGGCGGGCCGCCTTGACCACCGTGCCATTCTCGGCTATTTTGAGGGCCATGGCTCGTCCGCGCGGCATCCACGTCCTGGCCCTCTCGTGCGTTCTCGCCTGGTCGTTCCAGGCTGCGCCGGCCGGCGCTGTCGAGATCGTGTCCCCCAAGGACGGCGCCGTCGTCCCCATCGGCGCCGAAATCGTGATCCAGGTCCGGCCGAGCCCAGGCGACGACATCGATCGGGCCTACCTGGCCCAGTCCGACGAGCACATGAAGCACAACAGCCTGACCGGCTTTTTCGAGCAGAAGATCAGGCTCCGGGGCGATTCGCTGGGGCCGATTCCGATCGAGGTCTGGAGCAAGAACAGCAAGGGCATCGTCAGCAGCGCCCGGGTCACGGTCCACGTCAATTTGCCGCCCGTGCTGCCCCTGATTTCGCTGCGCATCCATGCCGACCAGCGCCGGCTGGTGCTGGACGGGATCGGCGAGACGCGGGACTTGCAGGTGATCGGGGAGTTTCCGGACGGCACCGTGCGGTTCGTCTCGCGATCGGTGTTCGGGACGATCTACCAGAGCCGCAACGAAGAGATCGTCCAGGTCGATGCCAACGGCGTGGTGACCGCCGTGGGGATCGGCGAGACGACTATCATCGTCCGGAACGGCGACAAGGAAGTCCAGTCGAAGGTGACGGTCAGGCCGAAGCCGCTTGAGGGGGAGAAGAAGGAAACCTAGCGCCGGGCGGAGCGAAGGCTCTGCTGCAGGGCGGGCGCGTAGAGCTGTTCCGCGTAATCGCGGACCATCCGGCGGGTGCAGAAGCGGGGGACGATGCTGCGGATGCTCTCCCGCACGACCGACAGCCACCCGCGTGGCACGCCGTCGCCGTCCCGGTTGTAGTACAGCGGCACCACTTCCTGCTCCAGCGTTCTGAAGAGGGCCTCCCCGTCGGCGGCGTCCTGCGCCGCCGGGTCCGGATTGAATTCCGTCCCGCCGATCGCCCATCCGTTGGCCCCGTTGTAGCCCTCCGCCCACCAGCCGTCCAGGATGCTCAGGTTCGGCACGCCGTTCAGCGCCGCCTTTTGTCCGCTGGTGCCGCAGGCTTCCTGCGGGGGGCGGGGCGTGTTCAGCCACACGTCCACGCCGTGGATCAGGAACTTCGCGGTGTGCATGTCGTATTCTTCCACGAACGCGATGTGGCCGCCGAGGCCGTGGTCCTTGGCGAGCGCGTACACCTGGTGGATGAAATACTTGCCCGGCTCGTCGGCGGGATGGGCCTTGCCGGCGAAGATGATCTGCACGGGCCGCCAGCGGTCCTGCAAAATCCGCTTGAGCCGTTCGAGGTCCCGGAACAGCAGCGTGGCCCGCTTGTAGGTGGCGAAGCGCCGGGCGAACCCGATCGTCAGCGCGTCGGGATCCAGCAGCGTCCCCGAGGCCAGCACCTGCGAGGGCTCGATCTGCCCGTGGATCCATTGCAGTCGCGCCCGCTCGTGCATGAACCCGAGCAGCTTGCGCTTGAGCGCCATGCGGGTGTTCCACAGCTCCTGGTCGGGGATGTCCGTGACGCGCTCCCACAGGGTGGGATCATCGTGGCGCGCGACCCAGTCGTGGCCGAGGTGCTTGGCGTACAGCTGCCGCATCTCGGGGGCGATCCAGGTCGGGACGTGGATGCCGTTTGTGATGGAGGTGATCGGGACCTTCTCCGCCGGGGCCTCCGGCCAGACGTACGACCACATGCGGCGGGAGATCTCCCCGTGGCGGCGGCTCACGCCGTTCCGGAGGCCGCTCAGCTGGAGCCCCAGCACGGTCATGTTGAAGGCCGTGTCCGCGGTGCCCGGCGCGCAGCCCAGGCGGAGGAATTCCTCGCGGGTCACGCCGAGCAGGTCGCAGAAGGGCGTGAAGTATTTCTCCATCAGGTGGAAGGGGAAGACGTCGTGGCCGGCCGGGACCGGCGTATGGGTGGTGAAGACGGTGGTGGACCGGACCGCTTCCTTCGCGTCCTCGAAGGAGAGGCCGGCCGACCGGTGCTCGCGCAGCCGTTCCAGGGTGAGAAAGGTGGCGTGCCCTTCGTTGGCGTGCCAGATGGCTGGTTGGAGGCCCAGCGCGCGCAGCACGCGCACGCCGCCGATGCCCAGGATGATCTCCTGCAGGATGCGCATCTCCTGGTCGCCGCCGTACAGCCGGGCCGACAGCTCCCGGTCCCAGGGGGCGTTGGCTTCCACGTCGGTGTCCATCAAATAGAGCGACGCGCGCCCGACGCGCACCTGCCAGACCGCGACCTGGATCGTGCGCCCGTCCAGTTGCACCTGGATGAGCAGCCGCTCGCCGTTCGGCAGCAGGGCGGGGCGGATCGGGACGTCGGCGCCGGTGAACGGCTCGTACCAGGCCTGCTGCCAGCCGTCGGCGGAGATACGCTGGTGAAAATAGCCCTGCGGGTACAGGAAGCCAATGCCGACCAGCGGGATCCCGAGGTCGCTGGCTTCCTTGCAGTGGTCGCCGGCCAGCACGCCGAGGCCGCCGCTGTAGATGGGGATCGACTGGTGCAGGCCGAACTCGGCGGAGAAGTAGGCGACCAGGGCGTCTCCCATTTCCGGGTGTTGGCGCGCAAACCAGGTGTCCGAGGCGTTCATGTACGCATCGAAGGCCATGAGCACGGCTTCGTAGCGGCGCAGGAAGGATGGGTCGGTCGACGCCGACTGTATCCGTTCCGGGCTCAGATCACGAAGCAGCTTGACCGGATTGTGGGAAGTGAGTTTCCAGAGCGTGCGGTCGAGGGCCTCGAAGAGGGCGCGGGCCTCGGGGTTCCAGCTCCACCAGAGGTTATGGGCCAGGTCCCAGAGCCGGCTGAGCGAAGGGGGGAGATGGGCCGGGCTCTGGGGTAACGGTATGGGGTCGCTCAACAAGCCTCCTGTTCTGAACGTGCTGGACGGTACTTTACCTTAAAAAGCGGCGGAAAGCAATAACCATGCGGCTGCGGGAGCAGTCAGGGATTCAATTTGACCCGGTTGCGGAGGCGGGAGGACACGGTCACTCGTCCCTCGGCGTCCACGATCACGGCGCCAAATCCGAGCCGTTCGATGAGGGCCATGCCTTTCACCGGGCCCATCACGAAGACGCCGGTATCCAGGCCGTCGGCCAGCGTCCCGTCCGGCGCGACGACGGTGACGCTCTGGCAGAGGCGGGCGGGCTTGAGCGTTTCGGGGTCCAGGATGTGATGGAAGCGGATGCCGCCTTTGATGAAGAACCGCTCGTAATCGCCGGCGGTGGAGATCGCTTCGTCGGTGGTCTCGATCGTGGCCAGGATTTTGCCGGGCTGGCGCGGGTGCTTGATGCCGATCGGCCAGGCCGTGCCGTCCGCCCGCCTGCCGAAGACCCGGAAGTCCCCCGACACCGCCACGAGGCCGCCGAGCGCACCGACCTCCCGCATCACGGCGGCGGCCTTTTCCGCCGCAAAGCCCTTGCCGATGCCGCCGACGTCGATCTTCATGCCGGGCTTTTCCAGAAAGACGGTGCGGCGGGTGGGGTCCAGGTGGATGTCGTGATAATCCACGTATTGCGCGGCGATCTCCAGTTCCATGTCCGTCGGGATGTGTGGGTCCTCCGGAATGTTCCAGAGCCGGACGGCCGGGCCGATCGCGATGTTGAACCCGCCTTCCGTGTAATCCGCGATCTCCAGCGATTTTCTGAGCAGCGCGAAGGTTTCCTCGCTT
>SCTG01000166.1 GCA_004298335.1 Nitrospirota bacterium | reverse complement strand
ATGCGCCGGTTCAGGACCGGGCCACTCCCGGTCGCCAAGAAGTGTCGCAATCCGCGTTCATGGGCCTCCCGATGTTGAGGCGGGATGATCAGGTCGGACATTTTCCGTCCAACCGCTTCGCTCCGCGTCCAACCGAATATCGCTTCGGATCGAGGGTTCCAATAGGTAATGCTACCCTCTGTGTCCATCCCCACCACGGCATCCAAGGCGCCGGCGAGGATGGCGCGCGTGCGCCGCTCGCTCTCCCGCAACGCCTCCTCTACATGCTTGCGCTCGGTGATGTCGTGACAAGAACCGATAAACCCTGCGAAATTTCCATCCAAATCGTTGAAGGGGCTTCCATGATCAAGAATATGTCTATATTCCCCGTCATGGCGGCGCAGCCGGTATTCCAAAATGAACGGCTCGCGGGCGTGAAATGCTTTGCGGTAGCGTTCGACACACTGATCCACGTCATCGGGATGCACGCCCTCCGTCCAGCCGTCCCCCAGTTCTTGTTTCAATGTTCGACCCGTGAAAAACAGCCAGGTGTTATTGAAATAGTCGCACTTCGCATTAATACCCGAGCGCCATACCATCGCCGGGAATTCTTGGAGAATGCTGAGATAGAAATCACGTGATCGGATCAGCAGGTCTTCCGCCTGCTTGCGCTCGGTGATGTCGCGGGCGACGAGCAGTCGGCCGACCACGCGCCCCTGCTCCTGCACGCTCGCGATGTTCACCTCGGTCACAACCGGGACGCCGTCCGAGCGAAGGAACTCCAACTCGACCAGAGGGGGCACGGCTTGGCCCTGACGGACGGCGGCCAACCGTGCCTCGGCCTGCGCCGCTGCGTTAGGTGACAACAGCGCCATAACGGGGCGCCCGATAAGTGTGTCGCTGGGCTGGCCTGTCATGACCTCAGTGTGATGGCTGACCCATTGAATCGTCCCGTTCAGGTTAATATAGAGGATCGCATCGTTGGCGTGCTCCATGATCAACCGCAACCGCTGCTCGCTGGAGCGCAACGCCGCTTCCGCCCGCTTGCGATCCACGATCTCCTGTTGCAACTTTTCGATCGCCAGGCGGAACTCGTCCGTTCGTTCCTCGACCTTTCGCTCCAACAGCCCTTGCGAAAGACAGAGCGCCTCTTCCACCTGCTTGCGGTGTCTGAGAAAGAGCGCCGTGACCCAAAGCAGGGCCATTCCTATGGATCGATTATAGATGACCGGTCCGATGGCGCCCCCGGGGGGAGAGAAGATCCACCCCAATATGATCAACCCGCAACACAGGGCTGTGAAACCGACCAGGCGATGGTGCTGAGACGACCGGAACATGAGAATCAGCGGGATCAAATACAGAAACCCGTCCGCCCATCCCAGCGGCGTCACCAGGTCCAGAACGAAGATCCCGATCGTGAGGACTGCGATCAGCAGAGAAACGATGGGTGGAGACGCCATTATCATAACGCGCATCCTGAGGGCGGTGAAGAATCCGGCATTAGGAGGCCGCGGTTCGGGCATGGGAGCCACTCCCGAAAGCCTCCGAAGTCTAGCGCAGTCGGCCGGGAAAGGCTAGGAGAAGCGCTCAGCTATCTTCTGTGACTTCTTTGATGGCGACGATGCGCACTTGCGGGCCGCCAAAAACACTGTAACTATCCAGAATTTCCTGACATCTGGCGCGGACGTCTTCGAGTGTGGCACACCCTCGATAAAGGGCATGGACGGCGGTATCGACGACCATCGTCACGGCGTCATCATGGCCCTCGGATTGGGTTGTGATCGCTACCTTCATCTGCTTACTCCCAGCGGTTCAGTTGTCTCTGGAGCTCGCGCTCATACCCGGTTGCAGGCTTACCGCCAGCGCAACTCGTCTGATCTTATATTTTGATTCCCTGGCAAGATGGAAACGAAATTAGACCATGGTCGTAAACGGAATTCATTGTAACCGCAATACTTTCAGAAAATATCGGGGTTTGTCCTACGTTGAGGGGGGATCAGACCAGCTTGTTCGAGATCGCGTAGCGGGTGAGCTCGGCGTTGGTGCTCATCCCCATTTTCTGCAGGATACGGATTCTATAGGTACTCACGGTCTTGACGCTCAACGATAACTGCTCGGCGACCTCCGTGGCCGTTTTCCCCGACGCGATCAGGGTCAGCACTTGGAACTCGCGGTCGGATAGGCCGACGTGAGGCGGATGCACGACCCCCGACGCGCGGTCCAAGGCCAATTGCTTGGCCAGTGACTCGCTCACGTAAGTCCCGCCGCGGCAGATTTTTCTGATGGCGCGGATGATCTCCTTGCCGGGGCTTCCCTTGGTC
>SCTG01000165.1 GCA_004298335.1 Nitrospirota bacterium | reverse complement strand
GGGACATCATCGGCGTGATCGTGTTCGCCGTGGACATCACCGAGCGGGTCCAGGCCGAGGCCGCGCTCCAGAATGCGCAGGCGGGTCTCGAACTCCAGGTGGAAGAGCGGACCCGATCCCTAGGGCAGGCCAACGAGGCGTTGCGGGCCCAGATCCAGGAACGCCTGCTGGTGGAAGAAGCCTTGAAAACCGCGCACGCGGAGCTCGAGCAGAAGGTGACGGATCGTACGGCCGACCTGGTCCGGGCCAACCTGGAACTCACCGTGGAAATCCACGAACGGGAGCGCGTCGTGGAAGCCTTGCGGGCGAGCGAAGCCCGCTTGGCCAAGACGGAAGCCGTCTCGCTCGTCATGGTCACGCATGTGGGGTTGGATGGGCGGTGGCTGAAAATTCCTCCGACGTTGTGCGAGCTGCTCGGTTATACGGAAGAGGAACTGCTGGCCGGCACATTCAAGGATGTCACCCATCCGGATGACTTTGAAGCGGACTGGAGCCAATGTAAACGGCTGATCAGCGGCGAGATCAAGTCGTTCGATTTGGAAAAGCGGTACATCCGGAAAGACGGCAAGATCATCTGGATTTACCTCAACTGCTCCGCCGTCAACGATGAAGACGGCAAGCTGATCCACTTCATCACCTATATCCGCGACATCACCAGGCGCAAACAGGCGGAGGAGGAACTCCAGCAGTCCCGCGGGCAATTGCGGGCGCTGGCAACGCATTTGGAGTCGGTTCGCGAGGAAGAACGCGCCCGCATCGCGCGGGAGGTCCACGACGAATTGGGCCAGGCGATGACGGCTTTGAACATGGACCTGGCGTGGCTGCGAAAACGGCTGCCGAAGACGGGTGCGCTTGCCCCGCTCCGCGAGAAGACCGCCGGCATGGCCGGTTTGATCTCCGACACCATTGAATCGGTGCGACGGATCGTTTCCGAATTGCGTCCCAGCGCGCTGGATCAACTCGGCCTGGAAGCCGCCATCGAATGGCAGGCGTCGGAATTTGAGAAACGCTTCGGCATCGCGTGCCGCCTGTCCTGGCAGGCCCAGGACGTCGCCCTGAACGAGCAGCTCTCGACGAGCCTGTTTCGCATCCTCCAGGAGGCGCTGACGAACGTGGCGCGCCACGCCGACGCGACAAGTGTTATAATCAGGCTGGAACGGGAAGCCGGCGGACTTCGGCTGGATATCACGGACGACGGCGCCGGCATCTCCGAAGAGGTACAGGCCAACCCACGCTCGTTCGGCATCATGGGCATGCGTGAACGCGCGCTGGCGTTTGGCGGGACGCTTGTTGTGGAAGGGCTCGCCGGCAAGGGCACAACCGTGCGTGTCCGCGTCCCCCTGTGAAAGGACGCCTTCGTATGGCGAAAGCATACCGAGTCCTGGTCGCCGACGATCATCCCGTCGTCCGGCAGGGCATCAAGCAGATTCTCCAGGACGCCCATGACATCGCCGTGGGGGGGGAAGCCAAGGACGGGGACGAAGTGCTCAAGCGGGTGCGGAGCGGCGGGTGGGACGGGCTGGTTCTGGATCTCAGCATGCCGGCCCGCAACGGCCTGGATCTCCTCCAGCAGATCAAGCGGGAAACGCCCAAACTTCCCGTGCTGATCCTGAGCATGCATGCCGAAGATCAGTTCGCCGTCAGACTGCTGCGGGCAGGGGCGTCCGGCTACGTCGCGAAGGAAAGCGCGCCCGAAGAGCTGGTCAAGGCCGTCCGCAAGGTCTGCTCGGGCGGCAAATACATCAGCCCGTCGCTGGCTGAAATGCTGGCGGATAATCTCGAGCACCCATCGAGCAAGGCGCCGCACGACATCCTGTCGGACCGCGAACACCAGGTGCTCCTGATGATCGGGGCGGGCTCCTCCATCAAGGAAATCGGCGAAGAGCTCCGCCTCAGCGTGAAAACGGTCAGCACCTACCGCACGCGGATCCTGCAGAAGATGGGGCTCCGCACCAATGCGCAACTCATCCGCTATGCCATCCGCGAGAAGCTCGTGCGTGACTCGTGACCGTGCGGTAGGTTCCCCTCTCTCCATGACCAGCGGCATCGCCGGCTTCGCGCCCCATCCCTTGCTCAGGAACCCCCACCTGATGACATTGTTCCCGCGGTTCTGGGCCCGGCCGGGGCTGCCTTCCGCCATGCCCGCCGAGGCCCGGCTCTTCACCGTCACCCCCGAGTCCCGCATACTGGGCCACTGCCATTGGCAGCCTGACCCGAAACGGCATCCCACCCTGATCGTCATCCATGGGCTCGAGGGCTGCAGCGAGTCACATTACATGCTGGGGCTGGCGGAAAAGGCCTGGCGGCGGGGATTCAACATCGTCCGGCTGAACCAGCGGAACTGCGGAGGGAGCGAACACCTCACGCCGACCCTCTATAACAACGGCATGAGCGGGGACGTGCGGGCGGTCCTGGGGGAGCTGGCCGCTCGCGATGGGCTCGATTCGATCTGGCTGGGCGGGTATTCGATGGGGGGCAACCTCGTGCTCAAGGCCGCAGGGGAGTTGGGGGCCTCGAGCCAGGCCCTCAAAGGGGTCGTCGCGGTCTGCCCCAACATCGACCCGGCCGCCTGCACGGCCGCGCTCATCCAGCCGCGGAATTGGATTTATAATGGGCATTTCGTCCGGAGCCTCAAGGCCCGCCTGCGACGGAAGGCCTCCCTCTTTCCGGGGAAATATGACCTGTCCCGCTTGCCGGCGATCCGGACCCTTCTCGACTTCGACGAAGCGTATACCGCGCCTGACGGCGGCTACCGGGACGCGGCCGAGTACTACGAACGGGCCGGCTCCCGGCATGTGCTCGGCGCCATCGCAGTCCCCACGCTCATCCTCACGGCCCAGGACGACCCCTTCATTCCCTATTGGATTTTCGACATCCCGGCCGTCCGGACGAACTCGCGCATCCGGTTCGAGGCGCCCCGGCATGGGGGACATTGCGGATTCATCCAGCGCGCGTCCGCCGGCGAAGACCGCTACTGGGCCGAGCACCGCGTGATCGAGTTTGTCGCAGAAAAATATTTGCACGAATCGGCTGAAGATGCTACATAACTGCTGTACACGATAGATCCGACGCGAACACGTAGACATCATACGCCTTGATCGGAGCCGGCAGGCGCGACGATCGGGCGACGCAATAGAACATTCCTCTCGGTCTACGTTCGCGGAGTAACGCGGAAGAATCGTGATACAGCTTGCGCTCCTGATCGTCCTTGCCGGCTACTGCCTTGGCATTCTCCTCTCGCTGCTTTTTCATCACCGGCCCCGCATCCAGAACGTCGTCGCCCACGGATCCGCGCTCCTGGGAGCTGCGGGCGGGGTCGCGGTCGGCGCGATGGGACTGGCCGCGGAGAGTCCGTTCGTGTTCAGTCTCCCGTCCACCCTTCCATTGCTGCGCTATGCCGTCCGTCTCGATCCGCTCTCCGCCTTCTTTGTGCTGGCCATCTCGCTGGTCGGCGTGGCCGTATCGGTCTTCGCCCTGGGCTACGTCCGGGAATTCTATGGCCGCCATTCGATAGGGGCGCTCGGCGCCCTGTACAACGCATTTCTGCTCTCCATGACGCTCGTGGTCCTGGCCGACGACGGGTTCTTTTTCCTCGTGGCCTGGGAAATCATGTCGCTGGTCTCCTATTTTCTCGTCGTGACCGAGCATGAAAAGGCCGAGGTCCGCTATGCCGGCTTTTTCTACCTGATCATGACCCATGTGGGGACCGCCTTCATCATCGTGACTTACCTGGTGTTCTACCAGCAGGCCGGAAGTTTTTCCTTCGACGCCTTTCGGAACCTCTCCGAGCCGCTTCCCCAGGCGCTGCAGAGCGTGGCGTTTGTCACGGCCCTCATCGGGTTCGGGACGAAGGCCGGCATCGTTCCCCTGCACGTATGGCTCCCCTATGCCCATCCGGCCGCTCCCTCGCACGTCTCGGCATTGATGTCGGGCGTCATGATCAAGACCGCCATCTATGGCATGGTGCGCGTCTATTTCGATTTCCTGGGCGGGGAGTTCCCCTGGTGGTGGGGCTTCGTCGTGTTGACGGTCGGTGCCGTGTCGGCTCTGTTAGGGGTCATGTACGCGCTGATGGAGCACGATCTCAAGAGCCTGCTGGCCTACCACAGCGTTGAGAACATCGGCATCATCCTCATGGGGATCGGCGCAGGCATGATCTTTCAATCCTACGGCCTCACGCACCTCGCGGCCTTGGGGCTGCTGGCCGGGCTCTACCACACGATCAATCACGCCATGTTCAAGGGCCTTCTGTTTTTGGGGGCCGGGTCGCTGCTGTACGCCACGCACACGCGCAACATGGAGGAGTACGGCGGACTGATCCGGAAGATGCCGTGGACCGCCTTCTTTTTTCTCGTGGGCGCCGTTTCCATTTCGGCGCTGCCCCCGAGCAACGGCTTCGTCAGCGAGTGGCTCACGTTCCAAAGTCTGTTTTTGAGCTTTCAGCTCCCGGATCTGCTGATGAAGATCATGTTACCGATCGGCGCAGCCATGCTGGCACTCACCGGCGTGCTGGCATTGGCCTGCTTTGCCAAGGCCTTCGGGATTTCGTTCCTGGCTATGCCCCGCAGCGCCCACGCCAGACACGCCCGGGAGGTTCCTGCAACAATGCGCGCCGGCATGGCGGGGCTGGCGGCCGCCTGCGTGCTGCTGGGGGTGGCGCCGATGGTGGTCGTGCCGGCGATCGACCGAGTGACGGCGCCCTTGATCGGCGTATCCATCGCCGACAAGGTGCTGGCGGAAGGCGGCTTCGCCGTAATGCCGATGGGGACAGGGTTCGCCAGCATCTCGCCTGCCGTGCTGGGGATTCTGCTCGCCGGCCTTGTCCCGCTGGCATGGCTCGTGGCGGTCGCCCTGGGAGGGAAGTTCCGCAAACGCTATTACAAGACGTGGGGTTGCGGGATCAATCTGACACCGCGGATGGAGTACACGGCGACCGGGTTCGCCCAGCCGATCAAGCAGGTCTTCAGCACGATCTACCGGCCGACCGTGAAGCTGGAGACCGAGTTGCTGGAAGAATCGCATTACTTCGCCAAGCACATGAGGTTCGAGACCCACATCGAGCCGGTCTTCCAGGAATACCTCTACGATCCCGTCGTCCGGAGCCTCAACGCGGTCGCCGATCGTCTCCGCGTGATTCAGACGGGAAGCCTGCAACTGTATCTCTCGTACATTTTTGTCACGCTGCTCCTTCTCCTGTTGTGGGTCCGGTGAGCATGGGGGGGAGGGGATGATCGAGCCCGCCGTGATTGTCATCGGGCAGGCCGTTGCCGCCTTGCTGGTGGCTCCGTTTATCGTGGGGCTCATCCGGAAGGTAAAGGCCAGGCTCCAATGCCGCCAGGGAGCCGGCGTGCTGCAGCCGTACTGCGACCTATTGAAACTGTTCCGGAAGGATGTGGTGGTTTCCACCCACACGTCGTGGATCTTCACGGCGACCCCCTACATTCTTTTCGCCTCCACGCTCACGGCGAGTCTATTGGTGCCGATTTTCCTGTCGAAGGTCCCCATTAACTTTGCCGGGGACGTCATCGCGGTGGTCTATCTCCTGGCGCTGGGAACGTTCTTTCTCATTCTCGCCGGGCTGGATGCCGGTTCCGCGTTCGGGGGAATGGGTAGCAGCCGCGAGGCGATCGTCGCGTCGTTGACCGAGCCGGCCATGATCCTGTCCATCTTCGCGGTGGGCCTGACCGCCGGCTCGACGAACCTGAGCACCATCGTCCATAAGACGGCCCTCCTGCAGGACATCGTCACCGACCCGCCGCCTCATCTGATGGCGTTCGTGGCGCTGTTCCTCGTGACGCTGGCGGAAACCGGGCGCGTCCCCGTCGACAATCCCGCGACGCATCTGGAACTGACCATGATCCATGAGGCGATGGTCCTCGAATACTCGGGGCGGTATCTGGCCCTCATTGAATGGGCGTCCGCGTTGAAGCTGCTTCTCTTTCTGACGCTGCTCAGCAATGTCTTCGCGCCGTGGGGGATCGCGACGGAGGCCGAACCGGCGTGGATGGCGCTGGGCGTGGTGATCTGGCTGGTCAAGGTGTCCGGGCTTGCGCTGGTGATCGGCGTCATTGAATCCATGTTCGCCAAGCTGCGCCTGTTCCGTGTGACGGATCTTCTGGGCGTCGCGTTTATTTTGTCGCTCCTGGCGGTCGTGTTCTTCTACATCCTGAGGGTCTGACGTGGGCGTGATCCGGCCGGACATTGCGTCGCAGATGGTGGACCTATGCGCCGCCCTTCTGCTCCTGACGTGCTTTGCGATCGTCGCGCAACGGCGGCTCTCGGCCTGCGTGGATTTGTTCGCGTTGCAATCCGTCTTTTTGGCCGTCACGGCGGCGCTGGTGGCCTTTCTGACGGGGATTCATCATATCTACATCGCGGCGCTCCTCACGGTGATCATCAAAGTGATCGTCATCCCCCGGATATTAAAGAAGGTCATCGAGCGCTTGAACGTCACGCGCGAACTGGTTCTCACCGTCAATATCCCGCCCGCCCTCCTGATCTGCGGCGCCTTGGTCATCCTGGCGTTCTACATCACCCAGCCCATCATCAGCCTGGGGTTCCTCCTCACCAAGGACTCCCTCGCCATCGCGCTGGCGATCGTGCTCATCGGCTTCTTCACAATGATCGCCCGCAAGAAGGCGGTGACCCAGGTGGTCGGGTTCCTGGTGATGGAGAACGGACTGTTTCTGGGCGCAACGGCGGCTGCCTACGGCATGCCGCTGATTGTGGAATTGGGCGTGTTTTTCGACGTCCTGGTCGCCGGCCTCATCATCGGCATCTTCACCCACCGGCTCCAGGACACCTTCGACAGCGTGGACACCAGCAAGCTCACGGAACTGAGGGAGTAGCCATGGAGCTTTCGCTGATCGTGCTGATTGCCACGCCGCTCGTCGCCGGACTGTTGAGCCTGGGGACACGGACGCGCCGTTCGATGGAGTGGTTGCAAGGCACGCACGCCGCCGTCTTGCTTGCCGCGATGGTCGTGGTGGTGATGCAGGTGGCTGCGGGGTCCATCGTCACTGTCGGGATACTTCTTCGCGCCGATGCCCTGAGCGCGTTCTTGGACCTCATGCTGGCCTTCGTCGGCGGCACCTGCCTGCTGTACGCCCTGGGTTATATGGGAGAGGAAGTCACCCGGGGGCATGTGTTACACCGGCGGTACAAGCAGTTTTTCTGCCTGTTCAATCTCTACTTGTTCGCCATGCTGTTGGCGGCCAATGTCGATAACATCGCCCTGATGTGGATCGCCATCGAAGGGTCCACGCTCTCGGCGGCGCTCCTGATCGGTTTCGAAAAGACCAAAGCGGCCCTGGAAGCCGGATGGAAGTACATCATTCTCAGCTTTGTGGGAATCGCGCTGGCACTGTTTGGGACGGTGCTGGTCTATTACGCCTCGGAGCATGTTCTGGGAGTCAGCATGGAGGCGCTGAGTTGGGAAGAGCTGTACCGGGTTGCGGCCGGCTTGAACCCGACCGCGTTGAAGCTGGCCTTCGTCTTCGTGTTGATCGGCTATGGCACCAAGGCGGGAGTCGCGCCCATGCACACGTGGCTGCCGGACGCGCATGGGGAGGCGCCCACTCCCGTCAGTGCCATGCTGTCGGGGCTCATGCTCAATCTGGCCCTCTATGCGGTGCTTCGATTCAAGAGCCTTGTGGACCGGACGGTCGGGGAGGACTTTACCGGGCCGATCTTGTTGGTCCTGGGCCTGCTGTCGGTCGCAATTGCGGCGATTTTTCTCCTGGTTCAACGGGACTATAAACGGCTGTTTGCCTATTCGAGCATCGAGCATGTCGGCATTACCCTCGTGGGGTTCGGCATCGGCGGGCCGATGGGGGTGTTCGGGGGGTTGTTCCACATGCTCAATCATGCGCTGGCCAAGTCCACCGCATTCTATGCCGCCGGAATGGTCGTGCTGCGCTGCGGCCACAAGGCCATTGAACGCGTGACCGGTCTGGTCCGGCAGATGCCTCTCGCGGGGGGGAGCATGGTTCTGGCGGCGCTTGCCCTGGCCGGCATGCCGCCCTTCGGCCTCTTTGTCAGCGAAGTGCTAATTGCAACGGAAACGTACGGCCAACGCCAGGGGGTCGCTTTTGCATTCTTGGGTCTCCTCGCGGTCGCATTCGCGACGTTGCTCTATCAGGTCTTTCGGATGGCGCTGGGCGAGCCGACGGCGGAGGTTATCCCGGTCACCGACTGGACCCGTCGTTTCACCACGTCCGCCCTCGTGATCAACCTTGCGGCGATGGGCTATGCCGGGACCCATATGCCGGAGGTGCTCCGCGATCTTTTTCTGCTGATGACAGGATTGTTCGGCGTGGCGGCGGAGATTCCATGAGCGCCTTTCGAGATGATTCCGCGGTGAGGTGAACCATGGGTAAGATGGACGAAACGGTTCGGAAGGTGATCGCGGACTTCGGCGGCATCGCCTTGCGCGTGGAGACGGTGCACGGTCTTCCGGTGGTGCAGGTGCCGAAGGAGGACCTGCCCACCATCGCCCACTTTATTCACACCGCCTCATCCCTGCGCGGCACCCTGTCCTTGCAATGGGCGGTCGACCTGCGGCCGTTGCAACCGGGTTTTCGCCTCTATTATCTTTTTTCGCTGGCCGGCGGAGGCGACTGGCTGATCCTTCAGACCGAACTGACCGGCGGTGATCGGCTGTTTCATTCGATCACCCCGCACATCCATGCGGCCAAATGGTACGAGCGGGAGATTCGGGACATGTTTGGGCTCATTGCCCAGGGACACCCGGATCTGCGACGTCTGGTTCGCCACGAACACTGGCCCAAAGGCGCGCATCCGCTGAAAAAGGATTTCCCCTGGAATGCCGTCCTGGGGCGGCAGCAAGGCGAGTACGCCTTCCGGCGCATTGAAGGGGAGGGTGTGTTCGAAGTCCCGGTCGGGCCGATCCATGCGGGCATCATTGAACCGGGCCATTTCCGTTTCTCCGTCGCCGGGGAACCGGTTCTCCACTTGGAGATCCGGCATTTCTGGAAACACCGGGGTGTCGAGAAGCTCTTTGAAAATCTCTCGCTTGTGAACGGCGCCGCGCTGGCGGAAAAAGTGTCCGGGGACACGTCGTTCGGGCACAGCCTCTGTTATTGCCAGGCGGTCGAGACGCTCGTGGGAGTCGAGGCGCCGCCCCGCGCACGGTATCTGCGCACCATTTTCTTGGAGTTGGAGCGGCTGCACAACCATATCGGGGATGTCGGCGCGATCTGCAATGACACCGCCTATGCGCTGGCCCATGCGCACTGCGCCAGGATGAAGGAGCGGATCATGCAGCTCAACGATCGGCTGACGGGGAGCCGATTTTTGCGCGGCGTCAACGTTGTGGGCGGGGTCGCGGTCAATCTCCGGCCGTACCAGTGGGATGAAATCGTGCACGAACTGGACGAAGTCGAGGAAGACTTTACGGAATTAACGCAGATTTTATTCAACAATGCGTCGCTCACCGACCGGCTGGAAACGACCGGGGTGCTCAAAGAGCGCACCGCCTGGGATCACGGGGTGATGGGCGTGGTCGGGCGGGCGTCCAATATCGACCGAGACGTTCGCAGGGAGCACCCCTTTGCCGCCTACAAGGACTTAACGCTGAAAGTTCCCGTCTATCGCTACGGCGACGTGCGCGCCCGGATGCGTGTGCGAATCGATGAGGTGCATGCATCGATAGACCTGATCCGGCAGGCCTGCGAGCGGTTGCCGGAGGGGACGATTACGGCGGCGGGCCTGCCGGCCGCACGCCCCGGAGACTGGGCCCTCTCGGCGGTGGAAGGCTGGCGCGGGGAGATCCTTTACTTTGTCATGGCCGGGCCCGACGGCACGCTCCATCGGTGCAAGGTACGCGACCCGTCGTTCGTCAACTGGCCGGCGATCCAGTTCGCGGTCTTGGGGAACATCATTCCGGATTTCCCGCTGATCAATAAGAGCTTCAGTCTGTCCTACGCGGGGAACGACCTGTGAGGACAGGAAACGACCAGGGAGGCCGACGATGTTTCGCATTTTGAGAAAAAGCCTGAAGATGGGGATCGTGACGGGACAGCATCCCAAGGCGCCGGAAGGCGAGGCCGCCGCAACAGCGGCGACGCGGCAGAAGGCGCAGCCCTTTCGCCGGTCGTTGACCATCCGGGAAGTGGACACGGGCTCGTGCAATGGGTGTGAGATGGAAATGAACGCGCTCATGAACCCGGTCTACGATGCGGAGCGGTTCGGCATCCACATCGCCGCTTCTCCCCGGCATGCCGACGCGCTGGTGGTGACAGGCCCGGTGACGGTCAACATGGAAAAGGCACTCAAGGATGTTCACCGCGCGACGCCCGATCCGAAACTGGTGATCGCGCTGGGTGACTGCGCCTGCGACTGCGGCATGTTCAAGGGAAGCTACGGCGTCACCGGCCCGGTGGAGCGCCATGTGCCGGTGGACGTCAAGGTCCGCGGCTGCCCCCCGCGACCGGCCGAGATTCTACAGGCGCTGCAGCGTCTCCAGGGACGAACCGACTGATCGCCGCCGGCCTGGTCTCCAATCAGCGTTGCCGGCTTGTCCACTCTTCCCAATCGCGCGTGGTCGCTTTCACCATCGCGTGGGCGGCCTCGCGCAGCCATCCGGACGGCCGCTGATCCAGATCACGCCGAACGGCCTTGACGGCCGGCCTGCTGCCGAGGTGGATATTCGCGGTCTCCCAGCCCATGGCGTAGAGCAGACACGCTTCATCGCGTTGTTTGGGAAGCGTCGCCAGCAACACGCGGGAGCAATCCGGCGCCAGCCGGCGCACGATCCAGCGGCCCCGCACCTGGACGAAGGGATCGCGGCACCGCACCGCCCGGTTGACAATCGCCTGGTAGAAGATTTCACCGGGGCCCCCGCCGTCGCAGGCCCACCGACAGGCGGACGGAACGAGGGCCTTGGCTTCCCGCGCCACCTGACCGCCCCGCCACTCCGTCAGCGCCACGAACCGTTGGCGTCCCAGACTGCCGAGCCCGGCCCGGCGCCGCGCGATCCGATAGTCGAGGTCCGGCTCGGGCATCAGGTGCTCCAGCGCTTCCGCGGCGCTGACCGGAATCGCCCCCTTCACCGTGGGCAGATCGTCCATCTTCCGCCAGAAATGAACGGGGTCACGCAGCACGCTGAGCGCGATCGCCCGGAGCCATGTATGTTCCTCGGCCAGCACGAACGGCGCGCCGCCCTGCTTCAGACCGTCTTGATAGCCCTCGAGGATTGCGTCATGCGCCTTTTGGGGGACAATGGCGAGATGCTCGCCGGTGACGGCGAGGCTGGCGCTGACAGCCAACCGCACCAGATCGACGGTGTAGGGCAGGGTAGAGGCTTCGTCAAAATCGTTGACGCCCCAGATCAGGCGTCCCTCGATGTCGCGCCAGGTGCCGAAGTTTTCCACGTGTAGATCGCCGACGGCGAGCACCGCCGGCGCGTTGGCCGGGCCGGCACAGACCGCTGGCCACAGCTGCATCCACCGGTAGAAGGTCGCACGCAGGAAAGGGAACAATCCCTTGACCATTTGGTCATGTTTGAAGGCCAGGTCGGCCTTCACGACCGGCGTGCGTTCGGCCAGCCACGCCTCGTACTTCTTCGTCGCCTTGCGGATCTTCACAGCCAATGCGTCTGCGCGATCATCGGCGCAGCTCTTTCTGATTCGCGATCATGTGTACGTCGAGCAGGTGTTCGTTTCGATCAATGGAATAGAAGATGCGCCATTCGCCCACCGCGTATTTGGACAGCCCCGGCAGGTCCGTCGAGATTGGCTCATGCCGGAGATTCTCGACGTTGGAGGCCAGCCACTTGGTCTTGTCGAGGATCCGTTGCGCGACGGTTTTCTCAACTGTTGCCAGGTCGGTGATGACCTCAGGCCGGTAGGCGATACGATACCAGGCCATCGTTTACCAGCGCAGCCCGAGCTTCTCGGCCACGTCATCGCCGGTGATGCGGGCCGTCGAGGCCAGCGACGCCTTCAGCCGTGCGCGGACCGCGTCGCCCAGCTCCATGCCCAGATCGGGATCGCCCAACAGCTCACGCAGACGGTCGTCCACGAGGCCCTTGACCAATTCCTTCAGTTCGTCCAATGTGAGGTCTGAGATTTTCATAGGGAAAGCATACGGAGGATGCCATGCCGAAAGCAATCTGGAACGGGGCGGTGCTCGCCGAAAGCGCGAAGTGTGAAGTGGTCGAGGGCAACCAGTATTTCCCGCCGGCCGCGGTCAAGCACCAGTACTTCAAGCCGAGCCACACGCACAGCACGTGCTCCTGGAAAGGGGAGGCCAGCTACTACGATATCGAGGTCAATGGGCAGGTCAACAAGGACGCGGCCTGGTACTATCCTGCGCCGAAGGACGCGGCCAAACAGATCGCCGGCTACGTCGCCTTTTGGAAGGGCGTCACGGTCGAACCCTGACCGTCGCTTGACAGCCGGCGGTCCTGCGGGTAAGATGTAGCTACCTTTAACGCCAGTCCCGCGAGGCTGGCAAGGAGCATGGCATGTATCCTGCGCAGACCATCGCGCACCCACAACCTGCGACCCTGGCGCCTTCCGGTGGTGTTTCCCCGGAAGGTTTTTTTATGCCCGTAAGAGCCGGCCGATGGACGTGAAAAAAGCCGAACGGACGGTCATGGACGCCCAGGAGATCACCCGGGCGCTGACCCGCGTCGCGCACGAGATCAGCGAACGGAGCCACGGCGTGGAGAGCGTGGCTCTGGTGGGCATCCGGAGCGGGGGTGTGCACCTCGCCAACCGCCTGGCCGCCCGGCTCAAGGAGATCGAAGGCGTGGCCGTGCCCGTCGGGACGCTGGACATCACGCTGTACCGGGACGATCTGAACGCCCGGAAGGAGCAGCCGGTGCTCCGCAAGACCGAGATCCCGTTCGACATCACCGACCTGAAGATCATCCTGGTGGACGACGTCCTGTTCACGGGGCGGACCATCCGGGCCGCCATGGACGGACTGATGGACCTGGGCCGGCCGGCCGAGATCCAACTGGCCGTGCTGGTGGACCGTGGGCACCGGCAGCTCCCGATCAAAGCCACCTATGTCGGCAAGAACTTACCGACTGCTCTTGAACAAACGGTTGAAGTTTTCCTCGAGGAGGGCGGCGAGCCCGATCGTGTGGTGATCCTGACATGAGCCTCAAACGCAAAGACCTCCTGGGCATCCAGGACCTGCCGGTCGAGGAGATCAACCTGGTCCTCGAAACCGCCGAGTCCTTCAAGGAAGTGTCCGGCCGCGACATCAAGAAGGTCCCCACCCTGCGTGGCAAGACCGTCGTCAACCTGTTCTTCGAGCCCAGCACGCGGACCCGCACCTCCTTCGAGCTGGCGGCCAAGCGCCTGAGCGCCGACGTGATCAACTTTGCGGTCTCGGCCAGCAGCGTCTCGAAAGGGGAAACGTTGCTGGATACGGCCCGCAACATCGAGGCCATGCAGGCGGACTTCATCGTGCTGCGCCACCCGATGGCCGGCGCCCCGAACGTGCTGGCCAAGCTGCTGCGGTCCTCGGTGGTGAACGCCGGGGACGGCGGACACGAGCATCCGACCCAGGCCCTCCTGGACCTCTACACGCTCCGCGAGAAGAAGCGGGAGTTCAAGGGACTGCGTTTGGCGATCGTGGGGGACATTGCGCACAGCCGCGTCGCCCGCTCCAATATCTACGCCCTGACGAAGATGGGCGCGGAGGTCCGGGTCATCGGGCCTCCCACGATGATGCCCGCGGAGATCGAACGGTTGGGCGTGAAAGTTTTTTATGACATGGACGAGGGCCTGCGCGGCGTGGACGTCATCATGATGCTGCGGCTCCAGATCGAACGGCAGGGGATCGCCCTCTTCCCCAGCATCCGCGAGTACTCGAAGCTCTACTGCCTCACGCCGGAACGCGTGAAGCTGGCCGGCCCGGACGTGCTGGTCATGCACCCGGGGCCGATCAATCGGGGAGTCGAAATCGCGCCCGAGGTGGCGGACAGCGTGTCGTCGGTCATCCTCGACCAGGTGACCAACGGCGTCGCCGTGCGCATGGCGGTGCTGTACCTGCTGTCGGGAGGCAAATGAACGTCCTCATCCGCAACGGCCGCGTCATCGACCCGGGCCGGGTCAACGGCCCCGCCGACGTCCTCATCAAGGACGGGAAGATCGCCGCGGTTGGGCCCGGCCTCAAGGCCCCCGCCGGCGCGACCGTGATCGACGCGGCCGGCAACTGGGTGCTGCCGGGCTTCGTGGACCTGCACGTGCATTTCCGCGAGCCGGGATTCGAATACAAGGAGACGATCGCGACCGGCGCGGCGGCCGCCGTGGCCGGCGGCTTCACGTCCGTCTGCTGCATGCCCAACACCCAGCCGGTCAACGACAACCAGTCCATTACCGAGTTCATCCTGGACCAGGCCAGAGCCGCAGGGCTTGCCAACGTCTTCCCCATCGGCGCGATCACGAAGGGCTCCGAGGGGAAGGAACTGGCGGAGTTCGGCGACCTCCGGGCGGCCGGCTGCGTCGCCGTCTCCGATGACGGCAAGCCGGTCATGAACGGCATGATCATGCGCCGCGCGCTCGAATACGCGCGGGCGTTCGACCTGCCGGTCGTGGACCATTGCGAGTGCAGGCATCTCTCGGAAGGGGGTTGCATGCACGAAGGCCAGGTCGCCACCGAGATGGGCCTGCACGGCATTCCCTCGGCCTCGGAGGACGTGATGGTGGCCCGGAATCTGGCCCTGGCCGAACTGACCGGCGGGCGCCTGCACCTGGCCCATCTCAGCACGGCCGGCTCGGTCCGGATGGTCCGGGACGCCAAAGCCAGGGGCATCCGTGTGACCGCCGAAGCCTGCCCGCATCACTTCCTGCTGACCGAGGAAGCCGTGCGCGAGTTCAACACGAACGCCAAGATGAATCCCCCCCTGCGAAGCCGGAAGGACGTCGAGGCCATCAAGGCGGGGTTGAAGGACGGCACCATCGATGTGATCGCCACGGACCATGCGCCGCACGCGGCCTTCGAGAAGGAACGGGAGTTCGACAATGCGCCGTTCGGGATCGTCGGGCTGGAGACCGCCTGGGGTCTTGCCCTCGTGCTCGCCGAGGAAGGCGTGCTCACGGTCGAGCAGGTGGTGGCGGCGCTGACCGTCCACCCGGCGCGCGCGTTCGGGCTGGCCAAAGGCACCCTGGCCGTCGGGGCGGACGCCGATGTGACGATCGTGGATCCCGAGGCCCACTGGGTCGTCGACCCCGGGCAGTTCAAGTCCAAGGGACACAACACTCCGTTTGCGGGATGGAAGCTGAAAGGGCAGGTCGTGTCCACGCTCGTCGGCGGGAGGGTGGTCCATCCGTAAGCTGATCGTGGCGTGCCATTGCGTGGAGGTCGTGGCGTTGGCGGTCTGGGCCGGAGGGCTGGTCGGCATCATTGCTTCGGTCATTCCCGCGGTGTTCAACAGCACGATCAACATGGAAGTAGGGGGCCGCATCCTCACGCGAACGTTCCAGGGCTACGACCGCATGGCGCTGATCGCGGCGGGACTCATCGTCGCCGGAACGCTGGTGCGCGTGGCCGTGGCCGGTCCCTGGCGGGAGCAGATCGGCATGTCTGAACTGACGCTTATGGGAGTGATGGTCATGACCGCGATAGTCCTCACGTTCTGGCTGAACCCGGCGACGGTCCGTCTCCAGGAACTGGCGTTCGGCGCGAACGAGGAGGCGAAGCGCGCCGCGTACGATGAGTTCTTCGTCTATCATCGGGTGGCCCGCGCGCTCTACATCATGAACCTGGGACTGGGCATCACGTGGCTCTGCGTGAAGGTGAAGACATGGGTGCGGTAAAGCCCGCAATCCTGGCGCTGGCGGACGGGACTGTATTCACGGGCACGGCCCTCGGCGCTTTTGGCGAGACCGCCGGGGAGGTGGTCTTCAACACCGCACTGTCCGGGTACCAGGAAATCCTCACCGACCCCTCGTACCGCGGGCAGATGGTCACGATGACGTATCCCCACATCGGCAATTACGGGGTCAACCCCGAGGACATCGAGTCCACACAACCCTGGCTGGCCGGCTTCATCGTGAAGGAAGCCTGCCCCTATCCCAGCAACTGGCGGAGCCGGCAGTCCCTGGACGACTACCTCCGGAGCCATGGCATCGTGGGCATCCAGGGCATCGATACCCGTGCGCTCACCACGCACCTCCGCGACCATGGCTCGCAGCAGGGTGTGATCTCGCACGTGGACCTGGACCCGAAGCGAGTAGTCCGAAAAGCCAAGGACGCTCCGAGCATCATCGGCCGAGACCTGGTGAAGGAAGTGACCTGTGCCGAGACATATAAATGGACGGAGAGCAGCGGGGTTTGGGCAGTGACCAGTGAGGGCACAGTCAAGCCGTCAGTGGGTGCGGGAGGGGCGCCTGCAGGCGGGGCCCCCTCCCGCTTTAGAGTGGTCGCCTTCGACTTCGGGATCAAGTACAATATTTTGAGACGGCTGGTGGATGAAGGCTATGACGTGACGGTCGTCCCGGCCTCGACGACGGCTGACGACACGCTGGCATTGAACCCCGACGGCGTGTTCCTCTCCAACGGCCCGGGCGATCCGGAAGCCGTTCCCTATGCGATCGACGCCGTCCGGGCCCTGCTCGGCAAGAAACCCCTGTTCGGCATTTGTCTCGGGCACCAGATCATGGGGCTGGCGCTTGGCTTGCAGACGTACAAGTTGAAGTTCGGACATCATGGAGCAAATCACCCGGTCATGGACCTGGACACCAAGAAAGTCGAGATCACGTCGCAGAACCATAATTTCGCCGTGCGGGGAGGGGCCTCCGCCGCGGCATCGCAGGCGGCGCCCTGGACCACGTCTTATGGCCCGGTCCAGCTCACGCACCGGAGCCTCAATGACGATGCCGTGGAGGGGATGCGCTGCCTGGACCTGCCGGCGTACTCCGTGCAGTACCATCCGGAGGCGTCGCCCGGGCCCCACGACGCGGGCTATCTCTTCCATCGGTTCACCGACTTGATGGCGAAAGGAATGTCATGAAGATCAGGCTCCTGTTGCCAGCCGCAATCGCGCTGGTTACCGCCGGGTGCATTTCCATTTCCCTGTTCCCGCAGCCCGGCCCCCTGCACGAAAAGACCGTTCAAGGCACGGCGGCGGACAAAATTCTGATGATCGACGTCTCCGGCATCATCGCCGAGAAGCCGGGGAGCGGCGGGGGCTTTGGCCCTTCCGAGGACATCGTCGCGCGCGTCAAGGAAGAGCTGACCATGGCCGCCGAGGACGCGCAGATCAAGGCGCTGCTGCTGCGGATCAACAGCCCGGGCGGCACCGTCACGGCGTCGGACGTTCTCCACCACGAGTTGTCGGCGTTCAAGGCCAGGCGCAAGATGCCCGTCGTCGCCGTCATCATGGACGTGGGCGCCTCCGGCGGCTATTACGTGGCGTCCGCGGCGGACCGGATCGTCGCGCACCCGACGAGCGTGACCGGCAGCGTGGGCGTCATCATGCTGCGGGTCAATGCGGAGGGCTTGCTCCAGAAGATCGGAGTGGAAGCCGGCGCGATCAAATCCGGCTCGAAGAAGGACATCGGGTCGCCGTTTCGTCCGATGAGCGAGGAGGAGCGCGAGATCTTCCAGGCCATGATCAACGGGTTCCAGACGCGCTTCCTGGAGGTTGTGACGAAGAGCCGCAGCGGGCTGACTCCCGACCGGCTCAAACTCATTGCGGACGGCCGTGTCTTCACCGGCCCCCAGGCCGTGCAGTTGGGGCTGGCTGACCAGACCGGCTATCTGGACGACGGCATTGCGGCGGCCAAGCAACTGGCCGGCGTCGCCGATGCGCGGGTCGTGATCTACGCGCGCCCCGGCGCTTACAAACACAACATCTACTCCGAGTCCTCCGGCCCGGGCACCCTGGAAGCGCTTGCCCGCCTGGACGTCATGGGCCTGGTCCGCGGCGGGACCCCCCAGTTTCTCTATCTATGGATGCCCTGATCGGAAGACGGGAAGCGCTCGCCCGGGCCCTGCGGCTTGCGGCCGGGATCGGCGGGGCCTGCCTGGGCGGCAGCCTACTGGAAGGCCTGTCGGGATGCACCCGTGCGCCCGTGACGGGGCGGGAGCAGTTCATTCTTCCAAATTTCACGGAGGAGAAAGAGCGCGAGCTCGGGATCGAGGCCTACCGCGATGTCCTCAAGCACTATCCGCTCAACACGGATCCGGCGATCAACGCGATGATCCGCCGGGTCGGGGAGCGGATCGCCGACGCCGCCAACAAGCCGAATTTTGAGTGGGAGTTCGCCGTGATCAAGGAGGACAAGGTCATCAATGCCTTCTGTCTGCCTGGCGGGAAGGTCGCGTTTTTCACCGGCATTCTCAAGCACACACAGAACGAGGCGGGCGTCGCCACCGTCATGGGACACGAGGTGACGCATGCCCTCTACCGGCACGGAGTCGAGCGGATCAGCCGCAGCTATCTCGAAATGATCGCGCAGGCGGGAGTGCTGGCCGGCGCCGCCACCGGCGCGGTGAACCCCGCCGTCCTGCAGGGCGTCCTGATGGCCTATGGCGTCAACGCCCAGTTGCCGTTCAACCGAACCCAGGAGAGCGAAGCGGACTACATCGGGCTCCGCCTGATGGCCCAGGCCGGGTACGACCCGCACGAGGCGGTCGGGTTCTGGGAACGGATGAGCGGGTGCCCCCGGGAGTATATCGGCAAACTCTGTTTCCGATCCGGCGCGGGCGTGCCGGAGTTCCTGAGCACGCACCCCTCGGAGGAGACCCGGATCAAAAACCTTGAAAAGTGGACGCCGGAAGCCATGCGCTATTACAACCCGCCCGGTCTTCCTCCGGCGCCGGCCACAACCCTGAAGCCCCTGGGCTGAGCCGCGCCGTGCCCAAACGCCACGACATCCGTACCATTCTGCTGATCGGCTCGGGCCCGATCGTGATCGGGCAGGCCTGCGAGTTCGACTACTCGGGCACCCAGGCCTGCAAAGCCCTGCGCGAGGAGGGCTACCGGATCGTCCTGATCAACAGCAATCCCGCGACCATCATGACCGATCCGGAGCTGGCCGACCGCACCTACATCGAGCCCATCACCGTCGACAGCATCGAGCAGATCATCCAACGCGAGCAGCCCGACGCCCTCCTGCCGACCATGGGCGGGCAGACCGCCCTCAACGCGGCCGTCGCGCTGGCGGAGCAGGGCATCCTGAAGAAGTACGGCGTGCAGCTCATCGGCGCGAGCTATGAATCGATCCGCAAGGCCGAGAACCGCGAGGAATTCAAGAAGGCGATGGCGCGCATCGGGCTGCGCACGCCCGCGAGCGCGATCGCGCGTTCCCGCGACGAGGCCCTGCGGGCGATGGACGAGATCGGCTTCCCCGCCATCATCCGGCCGTCGTTCACGCTGGGTGGGACGGGCGGGAACATCGCGTACAACCGCGAGGAGTACGAATCGTTCACCGAGTGGGGGCTGAGCGCGAGCCCCGTCGGCGAAATCCTGATCGAACGCTCGATCATCGGCTGGAAGGAGTTCGAGCTGGAGGTGATGCGCGACACGAAAGACAACGCCGTCATCGTCTGCTCGATCGAGAACGTCGACCCCATGGGCATCCACACCGGCGACAGCATCACCGTGGCGCCCGCGCAGACCCTGACCGACAAGGAATATCAAGTCATGCGCGACGCCTCCCTGCGGATCATGCGGGAGATCGGCGTGGACACCGGCGGGTCCAACATTCAATTCGGCGTCAACCCGGCGGACGGGAACATGGTCGTGATCGAGATGAACCCCCGGGTCTCCCGGAGCTCCGCCCTGGCGTCGAAAGCCACCGGCTTCCCCATCGCCAAGATCGCCGCCAAGCTCGCCGTCGGCTATACGCTGGACGAGATCCCGAACGACATCACCCGCGTGACGAAGGCGTCCTTCGAGCCGAGCATCGACTATGTGGTGGTCAAAATCCCGCGCTTCGCCTTCGAGAAGTTCCCCCAGACGGATCCCACCCTGACCACGCAGATGAAGTCGGTGGGGGAGGTGATGGCCATCGGCCGCACCTTCAAGGAGTCGCTCCAGAAGGCCATCCGGTCCCTGGAAGTCGACCGGTACGGGTTCGAGCCGCACCCGTCGTTGGGTGAAGGCGAGCCGGAGGAGACCGTCGCGCAGATCCGCGAGCGCATCCGCCGTCCGGACGCCGAACGCCTGTGGCACCTGGCGGACGGCCTGCGGATGGGCATCTCCGTCGAGGAATTGTACGGACTGACCAAGATCGATCCCTGGTTCCTGAACCAGATGAAGGACCTTCTGGCCGTCGAGGACCAGCTTGCGCGCGAGAAGCACCCGCTGGCACCCGAGCGGCTCCGCGAGGTGAAGGCGCTGGGCTTTTCGGACCGGCGGCTCGGCGACCTGCTGCAGGTGTCCGAGGCAGACATCCGCAAGTCACGCCTGAAGGCGGGCGTGGTGCCGGCCTTCAAGCGGGTGGACACGTGCGGCGCCGAGTTCCAGGCGCGCACGCCCTATCTCTACTCCACCTATGAGACCGAGTGCGAAAGCCGCCCGGAGGGCCGGCAGAAGGTCATGATCCTCGGCGGCGGGCCCAACCGCATCGGGCAGGGGATCGAGTTCGATTACTGCTGCGTGCACGCCGCGCTGGCGCTGCGCGACATGGGCTACGAGACCATCATGGTCAATTGCAACCCGGAGACGGTGAGCACCGACTACGACACCTCCGACCGGCTCTACTTCGAGCCGCTGACCGAGGAGGACGTGCTGAGCATCGTGGAGACCGAGCGCCTGGCGGGCGACCTGCTCGGCGTCGTGGTGCAGTTCGGCGGGCAAACGCCGCTCAAGTTGGCCCTGCCGCTGGAAAAAGCCGGCGTGCCCATCCTCGGCACGTCGCCGGACGCGATCGACCGGGCGGAGGATCGGGAGCGGTTCAAGGCCTTGCTGGAGAAATTGGACTTGAAGCAGCCGGCCAGCGGCACCGCCCGGTCCGTCAAAGAGGCCACGGCCATTGCGGCGGCGATCACCTATCCCGTGATGGTGCGCCCGTCCTACGTCCTCGGCGGCCGGGCCATGGAGATCATCTACGACGAAAAAAGTCTCCAGGCCTACATTGGAAAGGCCATCAAGGCCTCCGTGAAGCATCCGGTCCTGATCGACAAGTACCTGGAGGACGCCATCGAGATCGACGTAGACGCCCTGTCCGACGGGACGCAGGTGGTCATCGGCGGCATCATGGAGCACATCGAAGAGGCGGGCGTCCACTCGGGAGACTCCGCCTGCTCGCTGCCTCCGTACTCGTTGTCGCCCGCGCTGGTGGACGAGATCCGCCGGCAGGCGGTCGCCCTGGCCCGCGAACTCCGCGTGATCGGCCTGATGAACATTCAGTTCGCGATTCGCGACGGCATCGTCTACGTCCTGGAGGTGAACCCGCGGGCGTCCCGGACCGTGCCGTTCGTCAGCAAGGCGATCGGTGTCCCGCTCGCCAAGCTGGCCATGCAGGCGATGATGGGGCGGACGCTGGCCCAGATCGGCTTCACGACCGAACGCACGCCGGCCCATGTGTCCGTAAAGGAAGCGGTCTTCCCCTTCAACAAGTTCCCCAACACCGACGTGCTGCTGGGCCCGGAGATGCGCTCCACCGGCGAGGTCATGGGCATCGCCGACGACTTCGGCTCCGCGTTCCTCAAATCGCAGGCGGGCGCGGGCAGTCCCCTGCCAATGGCCGGCCGGGTGTTCCTAAGCGTGAAGGACAAGGACAAGCAGGCGACCGTGGCGCTGGTCCGGCGCTTTCTGTTCCTGGGCTTCACCGTCGAGGCGACGCGCGGCACGGCCGGCTATCTGGCCCAGCACGGGGTCGTCGTGGACGTCGTGAACAAGGTCATGGAAGGGCGCCCGCACATCGTGGACCACATCAAGAACGGGGAGGTCCACCTGGTCATCAACACGGTGGGCGACAAGGCCTCCCAGTTGGACTCCGCCTCGCTCCGCCGCGCCGCGCTGGTGCAGAACGTGCCATACCAGACCACGATGGCCGGCGCCCGCGCGACCTTGATGGGCATCGAGGCGGGGCTCAAGCGCAAGCTGACCGTCAAGCCGCTCCAGGAGTATTACGCCTAACAGAGGGATCGAGAAACGATGCCGAAGATACCGATCACCAAGAAGGGCTACGCCGCGCTGCAGGCAGAGCTCGAGCGCTACAAGAAAGTCGAACGCCCGAAGAACATCAAGGATATCGAGGAGGCCCGCGGCCACGGCGACCTCAGCGAGAACGCGGAATATCATGCCGCGAAGGAGCGGCAGAGCCACATCGCCGCGCGGATCCGCGACCTGGAGCACAAGCTGGCGGAGGCCCAGATCATCGACACGTCGAACTTCTCCAACGAGAAGGTGGTCTTCGGCGCGACCGTGACGCTCCGGGACACCCAGGGCGAGAAGGAGCAGCGCTACACGCTGGTCGGCCAGGACGAGGGCGACATGAAGAACGGCCGGATCTCGGTCCAGTCGCCGGTGGGGCGCGCCCTCATCGGCAAGCGGGTCGGGGACACGTTCGAAGTCCAGACGCCGGCCAAAAAGGTGGAGTACGAGGTCCTCGCCATCTGCTTCGAGGAATCCTAGGGCACGGCGATGGCGGCCGCATCGGCCATCCCCCTGATCACGCTGCTCACCGATTTCGGCACGGCTGACAGCTTTGTCGGCAGCATGAAGGGTGCCATCCTGGGGATCAACCCCGAGGCGCGTATCGTGGACCTCACCCACGAGGTGCCCGCGCACGACGTCCGCGCCGGCGCCTACCTCCTCCAGACGGCCACGCGCTATTTCCCGCCGGGCACCATCCACGTGGCGGTGGTGGACCCCGGCGTAGGCAGCGCGCGGCGGCCCCTGCTGCTGTCCACATCGACCCAGCACTTTCTCGCCCCCGACAACGGGCTCCTCAGTTACGTCCTGGCCGAAGAGCCGGACGCCGAAATCCGCGAGCTGACTTCGCAGAAATATTTCCTCGCCGCCATCGGGCCGACCTTTCACGGGCGCGACCTGTTTGCGCCGGTGGCGGCCTGGCTCGCGCAGGGGGAGTCGCTGGATGCCTTCGGGCCGCGAGTCAAGGACGCGGTGCGGTTCGAGATCCGGCGGCCGGCGCTGGTCAAGGGCCGGCTCGTCGGCGAAGTCCAGCACATCGACCGGTTCGGCAATCTCATCACCAACATCGGCTACACCGAGCTGCGTGACCTGACGGAGATGGACAACTGGCTGGGCCTGCAGGTGAAGGTGCGGAAGGCTGCGGTGAAGGGGCTGCAGCGGTGCTACGCCGACGCGAAGCCGAAGAAGCTGGCGGCGCTGGTCAACAGCGACGGCTGGCTGGAGCTTTTCTGCAACCAGGCCCGCGCCGACAAACTCGCCAGAGCCAAACTCGGCGACCGCGTCGAAGTAAGGAGACCAAGATGAAGAAACCATTTACCGCGATCGCGGTTGGCGTTTTTGGCATAGTGGCGCTGCTGCACATTCTCAGGCTGGCCTTCGGCTGGGAAGTCACGTTTCAGGGAGGTGCCGTTCCGATGTGGGTGAGCGGATTGGGGGTTGTCATCGCCGGCGGCCTGGCGATCATGTTATGGCGTGAATCACGGTAGCGGCAGGATGCCGGTCACAAACAGAGGAGGAACCACAAGATGCAAACATGGCAGAGGCTGGGAATGAGTGGGTTCGTGCTGGCGGCGATGGTGACGGCGGGGCCCGCACTCGCCCAGATGCCGGGCGGCCCCGGGAATCAACAACAAATGCAGCAAATGCACGAGCAGATGAAGCACGAGATGCGCCAGATGGAGGACAAGCACACGCAGGAATGGCGCGCGTTCCAGGACAAGTTCGAACAAGAAAAGAAGACCTTGATGGAACGGCACCACAGCGAAAAGGAAGCGCTTCGGCAGAGATACATGGGGGGCAAGAAATAGAAAACGACACGTATGCCGCTCTTAACCATTCCATCGGGGACGCCGATCATGCTGGGGACGCCGTCCAGGCCGCTGGAGGAAGCCCTGCTTCAGTCGATCGGCACCATGTTGTTGAGCGTGGGCGGAGTGCGGGAGGCCCATCTGCCACAGTGCTTCGCCGTGGACATCATGGAACGTCCGGCGCAGGTGCTGGTGGTGGTCATCGAGTCTGACGCGTCTCCCGAAAATGTCATGGACGAAGTCCTGCTCGGCTTGACTGCCGTCCTGCCAGACGATATCCACCTGGACGTGTGGTCCATGGACCCCCAGCACTCGCTGCTTGCCAGCGTCCAGGCCACGAAATGCCGGCTAATGTGATCTGCAAAGCCTGCGCAGGGGAGTGGCCCGCCACGGATCACCTGATCGCCGACCTGGACATGATGACGGCCTACCTGTTCGACGACCAGTTCTTCCCCGGCTGGACCGTCCTGGTGCTCAAGCGTCATGCAACCGAGCTATTTCATCTGACAACAGACGAGCGCGGCCAGCTCATTGAGGACGTCTCCCGCGTCGCCACCGCGCTGGCCATGGCGTTTGAACCCGTGAAGATCAACTACGAGCTACTCGGCAACCAGCTTTCGCACATCCACTGGCACATCATCCCCAGACTGGCCGGCGACCCGGCGCCGCGCGAAGCGGTCTGGACCGTCAAGCACGAACCCAAACGGTTGCCGCCTGATGAGCTTCATGAGCGGATCTCTCTTCTACGGACGCACCTGAAGAAATGAAACTACAGAAGCTGGTCATCGGCTCCCTTCTCCTTACCGTTACTGCCGCGTTGGCTCAGGATAACGTCCTGGTGCCCGGTGACAATCTGGTCCTCCAGGGGATTCCGCAAGTGCCGACAGCGTTGGTGGAGGCGATCGGCCGCTACACGGAGTTCCGACGGGCCGCATTCCTAGGCTGGCATCCCGTCCGGCGCGAGGTGCTGATCCGCACGCGTTTCGCCGAGACCCCCCAGATCCACCGTGTGCGGGCCCCCGGTGGAGACCGGACACAGCTCACCTTCTTCGCGGATGCCGTCCGCGGCGCCTCGTACCCGCCGAAAGGCGGGGACTGGTTCGTGTTCGCCAAGGACAGCGCCGGCAACGAGTTCTATCAGCTGTACCGCTACGACGTGGAGACCGGCGCCAGCACCCTCCTGACGGACGGGAATTCCCGGAACAGCAACGCCGTCTGGTCGAACGGCGGCGACCACCTGGCATACAGTTCGACCCGCCGGAACGGGAAAGACACGGACCTGTACATCATCACACCGGCCGACCCCGCCAGCGACCGCCTCCTTGCCAGACTGGACGGCAGCGGGTGGCAAACCCTGGACTGGTCGGCCGACGACCGCCGGCTGCTCGTCCTCGAGTTCGCCTCGATCAACGAGAGCGCCCTATGGCTGTTCGACGCGGCCACCGGAGAGAAAACCCTGCTGACGCCGAGAGGCGGTCCCGAGCCGGTATCGTACGGCGGCGGCAGGTTCAGCAAAGACGGGAAGGGCCTATACGTCACGACGGACCGGGATTCGGAATTCCATCGGCTTGCCTACATCGACCTTGCAACCGGGCAGCCCGCCTATCTCACGGACGCCATCAAATGGGGCGTCGAGGACTTCACCCTCTCGCGGGACGGCAAGTGGCTGGCCTTCGTCACTAATGAAGACGGCGTCAGCATCCTGCGCGTCATGGACATGGGTACGGGCGGGGAGAAGCCCCTGCCGAAAGTGCCGGTCGGTCTCATCTCCGGGCTCCAGTGGCATGCCAACGGCGCCGACCTCGGCTTCACCGTCGAGACCGTCCGCTCGCCCGCCGACGCGTACTCGCTCAACGTCGATACGGGCCGGCTGGAACGCTGGACGTACAGCGAGACCGGCGGGCTGCAGACCGACCGTTTTCCGGACCCGGAACTGGTCCGGTGGACGAGCTTCGACGGACGCACGATCTCCGGATTTCTGTACCGGCCGCCCGCACGGTTCGCCGGCAAGCGTCCCGTCGCCATGAGCATCCACGGCGGGCCGGAAAGCCAGGCGCGCCCGCACTTCCTGGCCCGCCACAACTACTGGCTCAACGAGCTCGGCGTCGCCCTGCTGTACCCGAACGTCCGCGGCTCGGCCGGCTACGGCAAGACCTTCCTCACGCTCGACAACGGGACGCTCCGGGAGGACTCCTACAAGGACATCGGCGCGCTGCTCGACTGGACCAGGACCAGGCCGGAGCTGGACGCCGACCGCGTGATGGTGTTCGGCACGAGCTACGGCGGGCACATGGCGCTCGCGGTCGGGACTCGTTACGGCGACCGCATCCGCTGCTTGCTGGACATCGTCGGCATCTCGAACATCGTCACGTTCCTGGAGAACACCGAGAGCTACCGGCGCGACCTGCGCCGCGTCGAGTACGGGGACGAGCGCGACCCGGCGATGCGCGCCTTCCTCGAGCGCATCGCGCCCGTGAACAACGCGGGCAAGCTGACAAAGCCGCTGTTCGTCGTCCAGGGCAAGAACGATCCGCGCGTGCCGCTGAGCGAGGCGGAGCAGATGCTCTCGACGGCCAGGAAGAACGGCGCGCCGGTCTGGTACCTGATGGCTCAAGACGAGGGCCACGGCTTCTCGAAGAAGAAAAACGCGGACTTCCTGTTCTACGCCACGGTCCTCTTCATGCAGGAATACCTGCTCAAGTGACCGCCCTGATCGCCTGCGCCGCGATTCCCGCCATCTGCCGGAGTTCCCGCATGGTCGTGCTCAGGGGCGGCATAAGGACGATGACATTGCCGAGCGGGCGAATGAGCAGCCCCAGCCGTCTTGCCTCATCGGCAACCTGCATGCCGAGACGCTCTGAAAGCGGGTAGGGCGCCTTCGTCGCACGATTCCTCACCAGCTCGATCCCCGCGACGAATCCGATCTGACGGATGTCCCCGACATGCGGGTGGTCCCGGAGAGGTTTCAGCAGGCGGGTGAGCGCCGCGATCTTCGGCTGGAGCCGATCGAGCGTCCTTTCCTTCTCGAAGACGTCCAGGTTTGCCAGGGCGACCGCGCAGCCCAGCGGGTTGCCGGTGTAGCTGTGTCCGTGGAAAAAGGTCTTGAACTCGTCGTAGCGTCCGAGAAACGCCCGGTAAATTTTCTCCGTGGTCAATGTGGCGGCCAGCGGCAGGTACCCGCCGGTGAGCCCCTTGCTGACGGCCATGAGGTCCGGCGTGACCCCTTCGTGCTCGCAGGCGAACATCCGGCCGGTCCGGCCGAAGCCCGTCGCCACTTCGTCGGCGATCAGGAGCACGCGATAGCGCGTGCAGAGCCGGCGCAGCCGGGTCAGATAGCCTGGCGGCATGGTGATCATCCCGCCGGCTGCCAGCAGCATCGGCTCGACGATGAGCGCCGCGATCTTGCCGTGATGGTGGGTGAGAATCTCTTCCACGGAATCCGCGCAGGCCAGTTGGCACTGCGGAAACGTCAGTCCCAAAGGGCAGCGGTAGCAGTAGGGGACATGCGCTTCGAAGGACGGGCGCAGCAGCGGCTTGAATCGCTCGTGAAAAATCGGGATGCCGCCCACGCCGACCGCGCCGAGCGTGTCGCCGTGGTAGGCCTGGCCCAGATGCAGAAATTTGGTCTTGGACCGGGCGGCGCCGCCCTGCAGCCGCCAGTACTGGAAGGCCATCTTGAGCGCGACTTCCACCGCGGTCGAACCGTTGTCCGAATAGAACACCCGCGTGAGGCCGCGCGGCGCGAGGCCCACGAGCCGCTTGGCCAGTTCGATGGCCGGGACATTCGCGAGGCCTAATAAAGTCGTATGCGCGATGCGCGTCAGCTGGGCGGCCAGTGCCCGGTCCAGCGCGCCTTTGCGATGGCCGTGGAGATTGACCCAGATCGAGGAGGTGCCGTCCAGATAGCGGCGGCCGTTGGTGTCTTCGAGATAGACCCCATCGCCGCGTTCGATGATCAGGGGAGCGGTCTTGACCCAATCGCGCTGCTGGGTAAAGGGGTGCCAGAGGTATCGGCGGTCCTCGGCCTGGAGTCTCTGGGTGCGGGCCTTGCGCGACATGAAGGATGGGCCATTATAGGGAGGGGAATCCGCTTTGACAATCCGTCGAAAAATGATTATAATCAGCGAGCTTAGCCGTTCAAGGAATCCCGATTTTGCAGGCACATATCCGCAACTTTTCCATCATCGCGCACATAGACCACGGGAAGTCGACTCTCGCAGACCGGTTGCTCGAATATACCGGCGCGATCACCCCCAGGGAATCGCGCGAGCAGATCCTGGATGCGATGGACCTGGAGCGCGAGCGCGGGATCACCATCAAGGCCCATACGGTCACGATTCGGTACAAGTCCGAAGACGGGAACGAGTACTTGCTGAACCTGATCGACACGCCCGGACATGTGGACTTCACCTATGAGGTGTCGCGCAGCCTGGCCGCCTGCGAAGGGGCGCTGCTCCTGGTGGACGCCTCGCAGGGCGTCGAGGCCCAGACCATCGCGAACGCGCACCTGGCGGTCGACAACCACCTCACCATCGTTCCGGTCGTCAACAAGGTGGACCTGGCCAGCGCCGACATCGAAGGCACCAAACGGCAGATCGAGGACGTGATCGGCCTGGACGCGCACGACGCGATTCAGACGAGCGCCAAGGCCGGGCTCGGCACGAAGGACATCCTCGAAGCGATCGTGCACCGCATTCCGCCTCCGGCGGGCGACCCGCAGGCGCCGCTCAAGGCGCTGGTCTTCGATACCTGGTTCGACAACTACCAGGGCGTGACGGTCCTGGCGCGGGTGGGGGACGGCGCGATCGCGCCGGGCATGAAGGTCCGCATGATGGGCACCGAGCAGGTGTTCGAAGTTCTGGAGGTCGGCATCTTCAACCCGAAACGGACCAAACAGGACCGGCTCGAGACGGGCGAGGTCGGCTACGTCGTGGCCGGCATCAAACGCATCGGCGACACGCGCATCGGCGACACGATCACCGACGCGGGCCGGCCGACGGCGACCCCGTACCCCGGGTACAAGGAAGCCAAGCCCATGGTCTTCTGCGGCCTGTACCCGACGGACAGCGACCTGTTCGAGGACTTGCGGGACGCCCTGGAGAAGCTGCGCCTCAACGACTCCAGCTTCGTCTACGAGCCGGAGACTTCGCTGGCGCTGGGCTTCGGCTTTCGCTGCGGGTTCCTGGGCCTGCTCCACATGGAGATCATCCAGGAGCGGCTCGAACGGGAGTACACGCTCGACTTGATCAGCACGACGCCCACCGCCGTCTACCGGGTGACGACGACCAAGGGCGACGTGCTCTACATCGACAACCCGGCCAAGCTGCCGGAGCCCAATCACATCGAGCTGTTCGAGGAGCCGTTCATCAAGGCCACGATCATTACGCCGGAGGCCTACGTCGGCAATCTCCTGGCGCTCTGCCAGGAACGCCGGGGCACGCAGACGAGCCTGACGTACCTGAGCCCCACGCGGGTCATGCTGGTCTACGAGATGCCGCTGAACGAGATCGTGCTGGACTTCTACGACCGGTTGAAGTCCAAGACGCAGGGCTATGCCTCCCTCGACTATGAGATCATCGGCTACCAGCCCTCGGAGCTGGTCAAGGTGGACCTGCTGCTGAACGGGGAGAGCGTGGACGCGCTGTCGTTCATCGTCCACCGCGACAAGGCCATCATCCGCGGCCGGCAGGTGGCCGAGAAGATGAAGGAGTTCATTCCGCGCCAGATGTTCGAGGTGGCGATCCAAGCCGCCATCGGCAGCAAGATCATCGCCCGCGAGACCGTCGGCGCCATGAAGAAAAACGTCACCGCGAAATGCTACGGCGGCGACATCACACGCAAAAGGAAGCTATGGGAGAAGCAGAAGGAAGGCAAGAAAAGGATGAAGCAGGTCGGCCGGGTGGAAGTGCCCCAGGAGGCCTTCCTGGCCCTGTTGAAGGTGACGGACTAGCCGTCCCGTCGATCGAGCCGGCCCCGCTCATCACCGCGACCCCGGAAGGGGAGGCGGGGGCGTCCGCCCGGAACAAGCCGCTCTGGCGGGAGTACGCCGAGGCGATCGTCATCGCGATCGTCCTCGCCCTGTTCATCCGGACGTTCGTCGTGCAGGCGTTCAAGATCCCCTCCGGCTCCATGGTGCCCACGCTCACGATCGGCGACCACATCCTGGTGACGAAGTTCCTGTACAACGTCAAGATGCCGTTCTGGGATACGATCGTCGTCCGCTTTTCGGAGCCGCAGCGGGGGGACATCATCGTCTTCAAATTCCCGGAGGACGAGAGCAAGGACTTCATCAAGCGCGTGGTCGGCCTGCCCGGGGACACGATCCAGGTTCGCAACAAGCGTGTCTGGATCAATGGGGAACTCCTCCCGGAACCCTACACGCAGCACGTGGACCCGAACATCCTGCCGCACCAGGTCCAGCCCCGCGACAATCTCGG
Organism: Nitrospirota bacterium; assembly: GCA_004298335.1. Taxonomy (GTDB): domain Bacteria; phylum Nitrospirota; class Nitrospiria; order Nitrospirales; family NS-4; genus SCTG01. Next base: position 5,763 of record SCTG01000165.1, on the reverse strand, counting down.
CCCGCTGACCGTCCCCCCGGAATCCTACTTTGTGATGGGGGACAACCGCGACCAGAGCCTGGACAGCCGCTTCTGGGGCTTCGTCAAGCTGCCGAAGATCAAGGGCAAGGCGTTCCTCATTTACTGGTCCTGGAACGGGCAGGGGTCGCTCGCCAACTGGGTCCGGTGGGAACGGCTCGGCAAGGCCATCCGATGAAGGCCGACGCGCTCCGCGCCTACATTAAGAAGTTCCGGAACGGGAAGGTTCTGGTCGTGGGCGACCTCATCCTGGACCAATACATCTGGGGACAGGTCAACCGGATCTCCCCCGAGGCGCCCGTACCCGTGGTCACCGTCTCGTCGGAATCCGTCCAGCTTGGCGGCGCGGCCAACGTCTCCAATAATATTCGGTCGCTCGGCGGGCGGGTCGATCTGTGCGGCGTGATCGGTTCGGACGAAAGCGGCCGGCAATTTTTGAAAGTCCTGGAAAGCCAGGGCATCGGGTGCGACGGCATTCTCGCCGACCAAGGGCGCCCCACGACGCGGAAGACGCGGGTCGTGGCGCACAACCAGCAACTGGTCCGGTTCGACACCGAGAAGGCCGAAGGGATCAGCGGCGTGCTGGAAGCGCGGATCTGCCGCTATGTGGCGGCCTGCATCCGCTCGGCCTCGGCCCTCGTCGTCTCGGACTACGCCAAGGGCGTCGTGACGCCGCGGGTCATGGCCGACCTCACGGACCTGGCCGCTCGCCACGATGTCCCGGTCATCGTCGATCCCAAGGTCGCGCACATCGGCCGCTACAAGGGGGTCACCGTCATCACGCCGAACCACCTGGAAGCCGTCCAGGCCGCCGGCCTTCACGGCGACGACGAGGCGACGCTCCTTGAGGCCGGACGCCAACTGCACCAGCGGCTGGGCTGCCGCGCCGTCCTGATCACGCGAGGGGAGCGGGGCATGAGCCTCATCGAAGGCGTGGGGAAGGCGACGCACATCCCGACCGTTGCGCGACAGGTTTTCGACGTCACCGGCGCGGGAGACACCGTGGTCGCCGCCCTGGCGCTGGCGCTGTCCGCCGGCGCATCCATGAAACAGGCCGCGATTCTGGCCAATCAGGCCGCCGGCATCGTCGTCGGGATGGTGGGCACCGGCACGGTCACGGCCGCCCAACTCGATGAGGCACTGCTCCATGGCTGACACCGTCGCCCATGCCACCGTGGCCGTCGTGATTCCGGCCCGCTACGCCTCCAGCCGATTCCCCGGCAAGCCGCTGGCTCGGCTGGGGGGCAAACCCATGATCCAGCAGGTCTACGAACGGGCCCGCGCGGCGCGCGGCGTCAACCGGGTCGTCGTGGCCACGGACGATGCCCGCATTCACGATTGCGTCATCGGATTCGGCGGAGAGGCGGTCATCACGGGCGGCGAACTCCGGTCCGGCTCGGATCGCGTGGCGGCCGTCGCGCGCGCGATCCAGGCGGACATCTATGTCAACCTGCAAGGCGACGAAATCCCGCTGGCCCACGGTTTTCTGGAAGACCTGATCCTACCGTTCGCCCAGTCCGATGCGGACGTGGGGACCCTCAAACAGGCCATCACGGAAGAGCGCGACCTGTTGGACCCGAACGTCGTCAAGGTCATCACCGATCAAACAGGAAACGCGCTGTACTTTTCGCGGAGCCCCATTCCGTATCCGAGGGATCGGCGCGCGGGAGACAGCGCGCTCGTGCCGGGTCTGCACTGGAAACACCTGGGTCTGTACATCTACCGCGCCGCGGCGCTGGCGCACTTCGCCAAGCTGCCGTCCGGGACCCTGGAGGTGACCGAGCAATTAGAACAGCTCCGGCTGTTGGAGGCCGGGGTCCGGATACGGGTCTGGGAGACCCAACACGCCTCTCTGCGGGTGGATACACCCGCCGATCTCGAGAGGGCTGAACAGCTTCTTACACGGGAAGAAGCGCGTCTTGGCGCGCTTGGGGAGGGCGGGTGCAAATAGGAGGAAAGCCGGCATGGCGAAATTCATCTTTGTGACCGGAGGCGTGGTGTCGTCCTTGGGGAAAGGCCTGGCCTCGGCGTCCATCGGGAACCTCCTGGAAAACCGGGGGGCCAGCCTGACCTTCCTGAAGATTGACCCGTATATTAATGTTGACCCCGGCACTATGAACCCCTACCAGCACGGGGAAGTCTACGTGACGGAAGACGGCGCGGAGACCGACCTGGACCTCGGGCACTACGAACGGTTCACCTCCATCACTGCCGGGCGGCGCAACAATTTCACAACCGGGCGCATCTATTACGACGTGATCATGAAGGAACGGCGGGGAGACTACCTGGGCGGGACGGTCCAGGTGGTTCCGCACATCACGGATGAAATCAAGCGCTCCATCCGCGCGCTGGCGGACGGGGTGGAGATCGTGATCTGCGAGATCGGCGGGACGGTCGGCGACATCGAGAGCCTGCCGTTCCTGGAAGCCATCCGCCAGCTGCCCTACGACGTCGGCCGGGACAACGTTCTGTACGTTCACGTCACGCTGGTGCCGTACCTCGGCACCGCGGGCGAGATCAAAACCAAGCCGACCCAACACAGTGTCAACAAGTTGCGCGAGATCGGCATCCAGCCCCACATCCTCCTGTGCCGGACGGACCGGTACCTGCCGCCCGAGCTCAAGGAGAAGATCGCGCTCTTCTGCAATCTGCAACGGGACGAAGTGATCACGGCGAAGGACGTGGAGACGCCCTACGAGGTCCCGCTGGTCTTTCACAAGGAAGGGCTGGACGCGCTGATCGTGCGCCATCTGGGCTTGCAACTCAAGGAGCCCGATCTCCGCCAGTGGGACAGCCTGGTCCAGCGGATCAAGCGCCCCCAGCATGAGGTGACCATCGCCCTGGTCGGTAAGTACATTGGCCTGAAGGAGTCGTACAAGAGTCTGACGGAAGCCCTCGTGCACGGGGGCATCGAGTCCGAGACCCGGCCGAACATCCAGTGGGTCGAGTCCGACGACATTGAACGGCGGGGCCCCGATCGCGTGCTGGCCGGCGTGGACGGCATCATCATACCGGGCGGCTTCGGCAACCGGGGCATCGAAGGAAAGATCTTGGCCATCTTCCACGCACGGGAAAAGCAGGTGCCGTTTCTGGGTCTCTGCCTCGGCATGCAGTGCGCCGTCATCGAGTTTGCCCGGAACGTCGCCGGACTCAAAGACGCCAACAGCTCGGAGTTCGTTCCCGAAGGGCCGACCTCCGTCATCGATCTCATGTCCGACCAGCGGGCGGTGGAGGCCAAAGGCGGCACCATGCGGCTGGGCTCCTATCCCTGCGTTCTGGAGAAGGGATCGCGGGCGCACGAGGCCTACGGCACCACCGAGATCCGGGAGCGCCACCGCCACCGCTACGAGTTCAACAACACCTACCGGGACCAACTGATCAAGCACGGATTGGTCCTTAGCGGGCTGTCTCCGGACGGCCGACTCGTGGAAATTGTGGAGCTGCAGCAGCACCCCTGGTTTCTGGCCACGCAGTTCCACCCCGAGTTCAATTCGCGCCCGCGCCGGCCCCATCCTCTGTTCAAGGGATTCCTCCAGGCCGCGCTCCGGCGCAAGGTCGGGGGGTGACCCGGCCCATGCAGACGGTCGACATCGCCGGGATCAAGGTCGGGGAGGGACAGCCCCATCTCGTCATCGCCGGGCCCTGTGTCATCGAGGATGAAGGGCTGGTCATGGAAACCGCCAAAGAATTGAAGCGTATCACCGGAGAATTAAAGCTTCCCTTTATCTTCAAAACCTCTTACGACAAAGCCAACCGGAGTTCGGGCCAATCGTTCCGGGGGCCCGGGATCAAGGACGGGCTCAAAATCCTAGACCGTGTGCGGGATAAGGTCGGCGTTCCCATCCTGTCGGACGTTCACTCGGCAGAGGAGGCGCTGGAGGCGGGGAAGGTCTTGGACGTGCTCCAGATCCCGGCCTTTCTATGCCGGCAGACCGACCTCCTCATCGCGGCGGCCAGGACGGGAAAGGTCGTGAACGTCAAAAAGGGCCAGTTCCTGGCCCCCTGGGACATGGCCAACGTCGTCCAGAAGATCGAGGAGGCGGGCAACCGTCGCATCCTCTTGACCGAACGAGGCGCCTCCTTCGGTTACAACAACCTCGTCACGGACTTCCGGGCGCTCCCGATCATGCGACGCCTCGGCTATCCGGTCATTTTCGATGCCACCCACAGCGTCCAGTTGCCGGGCGGGGCGGGCACGCGCTCCTCAGGACAGCGGGAGTTTGTCGCGCCGCTCGCCCGCGGCGCCGTGGCGGTGGGCTGCGAGGGGTTGTTCATGGAAGTCCATCCGAATCCCGACAAGGCCTTGTCGGACGGGCCCAACATGGTGCCGCTGGCCGAGGTGCGTGGCCTGTTGGAGCAGATCGTGCGCGTGGCGGCAGCGGTCGGGCGCATTCCCGGATGATCACTCTGTCCACGCAACGCCACGAACGCGCACCTGCGCGCGAGCGGACCAGCCTGCTGGCGCATCTGCCGAATGCCATCACGGTCAGCCGCATCCTGCTGATTCCCGTCTTCGTATTGTTCTTTCTGGACCCAACACCTTACCGCTCCATCGCGGCGGCGGCCGTCTTCGGGCTGGCGGCCCTGACCGACGCCGTGGACGGCTATGTCGCCAGACGGTGGGGGCAGGTCACCAGGCTGGGCAAGCTCCTCGACCCGATCGCCGACAAGCTGCTGGTCCTGACCGCGCTCTTTCTCCTCGTGGACTTTGACAGAATGGATGGCTCCCCACGAGTGGAAGCCTGGGTTGCAATCGTGCTGGCCGGCCGAGAACTGGCTGTCACCGGCCTGCGGGCTGTGGCCGCCCGCGAAGGAATCGACCTGACGCCGGAGACGACCGGAAAAGTAAAGATGGCCACACAGGTCGTCGCCATCCTTTTCCTGATTTTGGAAGAGGCCGTGCCGGCTTCGCTGAATTTCCATGAGTGGGGAACGCTGATCCTCTTCGTTTCCCTGGCGCTCTCCTTGATCTCCGCCGCGCAATATATCCGGCAGTTCGTCCTCCAGATGCTTCCGCGAGGAGGCTCCGGCACAGGCGGTTTCTGATGGCTACGAACCTGGCGGTTTCCATAGTCCTTGGGTATTTTCTGGGCGCGATCCCGGTCGGCATTGTTGCCGGCAGAGTGTTCGCCGGCATCGATCCCCGCAAGGCTGGCAGCCGGAACATCGGATTCACCAACGTGCTTCGGGTTGCCGGGAAGACAGCTGGGATCGTCACGCTGATTGGCGACATGGGAAAAGGCGCAGCCGCGGTCTATCTTGCGCGTGTATGGCTAGGGCCGGACGCCGGTGAGACGATCTTGGCGGCGGGCGCCGCCGCCATCCTAGGCCACATATTTCCGATCTTTTTGGGGTTCAAGGGCGGGAAAGGGGTTGCCACGGCGTTGGGCGTTCTGCTGGCGGCAGATCCGCCGATTGGAGGGTCGTTGGTGGCAGTCTGGCTGGTCTCGGCGGCCATCTGGCGCATGTCCTCCCTGGCGGCCTTGATCGCGTTCGGAAGCTTGCCGCTTTCGGTATGGCTCTTTCATCCCACTACAGAGATGGCGATGCTTGCGACAGGGATCCTTGTGCTGATTGTGTACCGGCATCGCGAGAATATCGTCCGGATAAAGGCGGGGACCGAGTCGAAGTTCGGCCAACGGCCCGCTGTGCAGGGCCTGCAGAAGGTGAGCGAAGGCCGTTAATGTGAGGACTTTCAGCTAGAAATATAAGTGGCAATTATCCCTTTACTGTATAAGCGACATA
>SCTG01000164.1 GCA_004298335.1 Nitrospirota bacterium | reverse complement strand
TCTCGACGTCCGGACGAACTGCGACGGGACGATCGCGCTGCTGGAGGCCTGCAAGGAGCACAAGCCGAAGTTCCTGTTGCTCAGCACGTTCTTTGTCTACGGCAATCCGGCCAAGCTGCCCGTGGACGAGGAGAGCCCCTGCGAACCGTTGGGCCTCTACCCGGCGACGAGGCTCTGCGCGGAGCATTTCTGCAAGATCTACAGCCGGCTCCATGCATTCCACCTGAATATTTGCCGGCTCACGAACGTCTACGGTCCGGGCGAAGTGTTCGACAACACAAAGAAGGGTGCCTTCAATCACCTGATCTGGAAAGCCAAGAGGGGCGAGCCGATCGACCTGTACCGCGGCGGCGACTTTTTCCGCGACTACCTGTATATCGATGACGCGGTCGAGGCCCTGGCGACGGTCGCGGAGCGGGCGCCCGCCGGCGAGCTCTACGTGGTCGGGTCCGGCGAGCCGGTGATGTTCAAGGACCTCATGGACTGCTTGCACCGGCTCACGGGTCGCGGGTCTGCAATTGGGTCTATGGAGCCGCCCCTTTTTCACCAGGTCGTCGGGACAGTCAATTTTTCCATGAACATCTCGAAAATCAAGAGACTGGGTTGGGCACCCAAGATTGGATACGAGGAAGGCATCACGCGAACGTTGGCAAGCTATGGATCCTGACATACTCAATCTCATCAAGAAGCACTGGCCCATCAAGAGCCTATACGGACTGCCAGAGAAGTTCGTACCCGGCAAGACGGTGATTCCCTATTCAGGGCCGGTGTGGAGCGAGGAGGAGATTTACGAGGCGATCCATACACTATTGGAGGGAAAGTGGCTCACGAGCGGTGAGAAGGTGCGGGAGTTCGAAAAGGACTTCTCCGCGAAGGTGGGGCAGCAGCACAGCGTCATGACCAACTCGGGCAGCTCCGCCAATCTGCTGATGGTCGCGGCACTGCGCTCGAAACGGCTGTTCGGGTTTACCGACATCGCGGTTGTCACGCCGGTGGCGGGCTTTCCGACGACCGTGGCGCCGATCCTGCAAAACGGCTTCACGCCGCTGTTCGTGGACATCGAGCTCAAGACCCTGAACCTCGATCTGGACCAGGTGGAGGCGAAGCTCACGCCGAAGACCAAGGCGATCATGTTCGCCCACGTGCTGGGCAACCCGCCGGATATGGACCGGCTGCTAGAGATTTGCCACCGCCGCGATCTGCTGTTTCTCGAAGACACCTGCGATGCGTTGGGCTCCTCATGGCACGGCACGCCGCTGGGCGGATTTGGCAAGCTGTCCACCTGTTCGTTCTATCCCGCGCACCACATCACGACGGGCGAGGGGGGCATGGTGTCGACGTCCGATGAAAACATCGAGCGGGTCGTCCGCAGCCTCTGCTGGTGGGGCAGGGACTGCTACTGCGTCGGCAAGGCCAATCTCCTGGAGAACGGCACTTGCGGCAAACGGTTCGACCGATGGCTGCCGGAGCTGCCCGACTTGACCATCGACCACAAGTACGTCTTTACCGAGATGGGGTACAATCTCAAGCCGCTCGACCTGCAGGGGGCGATCGGGTTGGTCCAGCTCAAGAAGCTGGACTGGATCCACAAGCAGCGCAAGGCGCACTACGAGGGCTACCGGGCGTTCTTCTCACGGTACCCGGACCTCTTCCGCATCGCCGAGCCGCATCCCAAGGCGGACGTTTCCTGGTTCGGGTTTCCGATCACGGTGACGACAGACAAATTCACCAAGGACGAGCTGACGCGGTTTCTGGAGAACGCCAAGGTCCAGACACGCAACTACTTCGCCGGCAACCTGCTGTTCCATCCGGCCTACTCACACCTCGGCAACCCGCACGACTACCCGAACGCCGTGACCGTCACCAAGTCCACCTTTTTCCTCGGTGTCTCCCCCAACCTCACCACCGAGCAGATGGAGTACGTCCAGTCCAAGCTCGCCGAGTTCATCGCCGCACATTAAGGCCTCCCATAAGACAACTTGCCCCCTGCGGATTTGTGCTGGTTTCCTTCGGCCAATCCTGTGTATAATCGCGGGCTACGGTGGAAAGGGGATAGCCGGGTCGTGCGGATTCTGTTTCTGACTGATGACGCGCTCGACTATGCCTCGGACCCCCTGTACGTCGGCCTCTCCAGGGTGCTGGGGAACGACCGGGTGGTGGACTACCCGTACAAGCGGAGCTTCCATGACCCGGAGGCCCGCGTGTGGTGCCTGGCCCAGCGGCCGGGCCGGCGGTGCAGCCACGAGGCAATAACGGAGCTCCTCCGCGATCGCGCGTTCGATCTGGTCTGTCTCGCGTCGTTCCGGAAGGAGAGCCTTGACGAGTGCGCGCGGCTGTACGGACAGGTGCCGTTTCCGCCGATGGTCTTCGTGGACGGGGAGGACGGCGCGCATCTCCGCCACGACGTGCTGGCGCGGTTCCCGATCCGGGTGTACTTCAAGCGGGACTACGTCTGGAAGATGGGAAGCCGGCTCCGGGACCTGGGCGCGCTGGCGTGGACGTTTCGCGGGGACCTCACGCTGTTTGAACGGACCGCCCCGCTGCCGTTGTCGATCGTGACGGAGACCCTTCCGGACTGCGGCGGGGTGAAGAAGGACATCGACGTGTCGTACAGGGGGCGGGCCTCGCACCCGCGCCGGGTGAAGGCGGTCGAGATCCTCTCCCAAATGGAGGGGGTCCGGTTCTCGGGGGGCGTGTACGCCAGTCCGGACGACCGGGCGTACAAGTTGAAGCACGGAACGGTCGAACGGTTGCGGACGAAAGTGCTGGAGGATAGCCCGGCTCCAGAAGCCGACCGGCGGAAGAAGCAGCAGCCGGAGGAGTACTACCGGGAGATCGCCGCGTCGAAGATCGCCGTGGCGCTGCGGGGCGGCGGGTTGACGGCGTCGCTTCGGTATTTCGAGATTGCGGCATTGGGGACCCTGCTGCTGTCGGACCGGCCGGAGACCCTGATCCCCAACGAGTTCGAGGACCGGCGGCACGCAGTGTTCTGCAGGCCGGACCTCGGGGACATGGAGGAGCTGGTGCGGTATTATCTCCGGGAGGAGAAGGAGCGGGCGGCCATTGCATCCGAGGGCCGCGCCCACGTGCTGAAGTATCATACGTGCGAGCGGCGGGCGGAGTATTTCCTGGACGTGTGCGCGAGGACGATATGAACAAACGCATTTGCCTGATCACCCCGCCGTCCATCTTTCTGCTGGACGAGCGTGTGTTCATGACGCTCGGCATCCTCAAGGTCGCCGCCGTTCTGGAGCGGGCCGGCGTCGAAGTAGAGATGCTGGACCTCTCGGGCGTGGAGAACTACGAGGAAGTCGTCCGTGACCACGTGCGCGGCGGCAGCGTGACCTGCTACGGCCTCACCGCCACGACCCCGCAGATGCCCGCGGCCACGAAGGTCTATCGGGCAATCCGGGCGCTGAACCCGTCGGCGCGCATCATCCTGGGCGGTCCGCACGTGACCCTGATCCATGCCGCCTACAAGTTCGAACAGAAGCGGGGGGCGACGGGCCGCGCCACAACGGCGTTCCGCCTGCTCGAAGACATGTACGACGTGCTGGTCGTCGGCGACGGCGAGATCGCGATTTTCGACGCCCTGGGCGACCGCCCGCCCAAGCTGGTGGACGGCGACGACCCGAAGTCGGAGCTCTTCCTGACCAACCAGAAGCTGACCGAGCTGCCGTTTCCGGCGCGGCACCTCATCGACGTGGACAGCTACCAGTACACCATTGACGGCGTGCGCGCGCTCTCGATGATCGCCCAGCTCGGCTGCCCCTTCGGCTGCGGGTTCTGCGGCGGACGGATGAGCCCGTTCCTGCGCCGCATCCGGATGCGGACCTCCGAGAACATCGTCCAGGAGATGGTCCAGCTCTACAAGACGTACGGCGTGACGGGGTTCATGCTTTATGACGATGAGCTGAACGTCAATCCCAAGATCGTGGAGCTCATGGAGCTGATCGCCAAGGCCCAGCGCGACCTCGGCGTGGAGTTCCGGCTGCGCGGCTTCATCAAGGCCGAGCTGTTCACGGACCAGCAGGCGGAGGCGATGTACAAGGCGGGCTTCCGGTGGATCCTCGTCGGGTTCGAGTCGGGCCACGAGCGCATTCTCACCAACATTCAGAAGAAGGCGAGCCAGGCCGACAACACGCGGGCCATGGACATCGCCAGGCGGCACAACCTCAAGGTCAAGGCCCTGATGTCGGTCGGGCACCCCGGCGAGTCGGAGGAGACCGTCCGGGCGACCCGCGATTGGCTGCTCGAAGTCAAGCCGGCCGACTTCGACGCCACCGTCATCACGACCTACCCCGGCACGCCGTATTTCGACGAGGCCGTGGAGACCAAGCCGGGCGTGTGGACCTACACCTATGCCAAGACCGGCGACCGGCTTCACAGCATCGAGGTGGACTATCGTGAGGTGGCCGAGTACTACAAGGGCGTCCCCGGCGAGTACACGTCCTACGTCTACACCGATCACCTGAGCGCGAAGGAACTGGTGCAGCAGCGGGACTGGCTCGAGGCCGGCGTCCGGGAGAAGCTGGGCATCCCCTACAACGCGGGGGCCCCGGCCGTCCGGTACGAGCACTCGATGGGACAGGGCGTGATCCCCGCAAATATTCTGCGGTCGACCGCGATGGCCGGCCTGAAGGCTGTGTGACAGGGCGGGGAGCCTGAGGCGGTGACGCGATGCGGATTGCGCTGGATGTCAGCCCTCTGGCCCGCAACCGGGCCGGCATCGGCACGTACGTCGCGCATCTTCTGACCGCGCTCGTCCGGATTGCGCCCGACCACGACTATCGGTTCTACACCCCGCAGCCGCTGCCGGAGCAGGACCGCTCGGTCTTCGGCGGCCACCCTTCCGTCAGGATCGTGCAGTGCCCGGAGTTCCTGATGGGACTGCGGGCCCGTTGGGACGGTGTGGATCTCTTTCACGGGCTCAACTTCAAGCTGCGCGGGTGGGGGCGGCTCGGGGGCATCGTGACCATTTATGACCTGTCGGTGGATCGCCTCGGGATGCCGTCGCGCAAGTTGTTCGGGCAGCAGCGCTCGTTCTTGCGCACAAAGCGGACGGCGTTGCGGGCCTCGCGGGTCGTCACGATCTCGGAACATTCCGCGGCGGACCTGGTCGAACTCTACGGCCTCCCGCGCGAGCGGATCGCCATCGTGAGCCCGGCCGTCAGCCCGGAGTTTTCCCCGGTCGCCGACGCCGGCGCGATCGCGGCGGTGAAAGCGCGCTACGGCATCCATCGTGAGGCGTTCGTGCTGTCGGGCGGCGGTGCGGAGCCGCGCAAGAACATTGCGATGCTGGTTGAAGCCTTCGGCCGCGCGCCGCGCCTGCGGGCCGCCATGAATCTCGTCGTGGTCGGCGGCATGGACCGCGGCGCCGACGCGATCCGGGAGGCCGGCGGCCGCGCGGGCCTGGAGTCGGCGGTCATCTTCCCCGGCCACGTGCCGCTCAATGACTTGCGGGCGCTCTATGCGGGCTGCGCGTTGTTCGCGTTCCCGTCGCTGTACGAGGGGTTCGGCATGCCGCCGCTCGAGGCCATGGCCTGCGGCGCGCCGGTCGTGTGCTCGAATGCCTCCTCGCTTCCCGAGGCGGTCGGCGATGCGGCCCTGCTCGTGGACCCGCGCGATCCGGAGGCCTGGGCGCGGGCGATGACGCGGATGGCGGACGATGCGGCGCTGCGCGAGGATTTCCGCCGGCGGGGGGCGCTTCGGGCCAAGGCGTTTTCCTGGGAGCAATCGGCGCGGGATCTTTTGAAGGTGTACCAGGATCTTCTGAAAGGCACGGCGGCATGAAACGCGCCCTTATCACCGGCATCACCGGACAGGACGGGTCCTACCTGGCCGAACTGCTGCTCGAGAAAGGCTATGAGGTGCACGGGCTCGTCCGGCGGGTGGCGATCGAGGACCCGGAGCACCGGCTCTGGCGCATCGTGCATTTCAAGGACCGGCTCCATCTGCACGCCGCCTCCCTGGAGAGCCTGCCCAGCATCTACCGGGTGTTCCAGGCGGTCAAGCCCGACGAATGCTACCACCTGGCCGCGCAGAGCTTCGTCGCCTATTCGTTCGAAGACGAGTTCTCGACGCTCAACGCCAACATCAACGGCACGCATTACGTGCTGGCCGCGCTGCGCGACTGCGCCCCGGACTGCCGGTTCTACTTTGCCGCCTCGAGCGAGATGTTCGGCAAGGTGGCGCAGGTGCCCCAGACCGAACTGACGCCGTTCCATCCGCGCTCCGCCTACGGGATCTCGAAGGTGGCCGGGTTCGACCTGACGCGCAACTACCGCGAGGCCTACGGCCTCAAGGCGTCCTCCGGCATCCTCTACAATCACGAGTCCCCGCGGCGCGGCTTCGAGTTCGTCACGCGGAAGATCACCTCGCATGCCGCCAAGGTCAAGCTCGGGCTGGCCAAGGAAGTGCGGCTCGGCAACCTGGACGCGCGCCGCGACTGGGGGCACGCGCGCGAGTACGTGCGGGCCATGTGGATCATGCTGCAACAGGACCAGCCGGACGACTACGTCATCGCGACCGGAGAGCAGCATTCGGTGCGGGAGTTCGCCGAACTGGCGTTCGCGCGCCTCGGCCTCGACTACCGGGACCATGTGGTGGTGGACCCGCAGTTCCTCCGGCCGGCCGAGGTGGAGACGCTGCTCGGAGACGCCGCCAAAGCGAGGCAGCGGCTGGGCTGGACGTACGCGGTGCCGTTCAAGAGCCTGGTCGAGGAAATGGTGGACGGGGACCTGGCGCGCCTGAAAGGCGCCGCCGGCTCCTGATGGCGGGCGTGCCTCCTGAACGGATCCTGGTCATCAAGCTCCGGTACGTCGGGGACGTCCTGCTGGCGACGCCGGTGCTGAGCCGGCTGCGGGAGGGGTTTCCCAAGGCGCATCTCGCGATGCTGGTGAACCCGGGCACCGATGGGGTGGTGCGGGGGCATCCGGCGCTTGACGACGTGCTGGTGGTGGAGCGGGGCAATCCGGCCCGGCAATGGCGCTTCGCGCGGGAGCTCCGCGCCCGGCGGTACGATCACGTGGTCGACCTGACGGACAGCGACCGGTCGGCCGCCCTGACGTGGCTCTCGGGCGCGCCGGTGCGCGTCGGCTATAACAGCGAGGGTCGCTGGAGGGGATGCCTGTACACCCGGATCGTCGACGCGGACCGGTTCGGGATGCACCAGGTTTGCTACCATCTCAAGGCGACGGAGGCGCTGGGACTCACGGGACCGCCGCCGCCGCCGATGCTCGTGATTTCTCCGGAAGCCCGAGCGGCGGCCGGGCGCCTGCTCGAGGAGGCGGGCATCGACGCGTCGCGGCCGCTTGTCTGCCTGCATCCGGGCGCGCGCTGGTGGTTCAAGTCCTGGCCGGGCGAGCGGTTTGCCGCGCTCGCGGACCGGGTCCAGACGGAGACCTCCGCGCAGGCGCTGTTCCTCGGGGGCGAGCAGGAACGGGTCGCGGCGGGCCGTATTGCCGGCGCGATGAAGACTCCTTTCCGGAGTCTGGTCAGGCGGACGGACCTGCAGGAGTTGGGGGCGGTGCTCGCGCGGGCCGCGCTGCATGTCGGCAACGACAACGGCCCGATGCACATGGCGGCGGCGTTGCGGGTGCCGGTGATCGGCCTGTTCGGGCCGTCCGACCCGGCCGTGTGGGGGCCCTGGGGGGACGGGCACAGGACGTTTTACAAGGGACTGGATTGCCGGGCCTGTTTTCATCCCGATTGCTTTCGAGGAGAGCAGAACTGCATGAAGCTCATCACGCTGGATGAAGTCTGGGAAGCGGTGCGGAAGGCGCTTCCATGACCGACGCGAGCCGGAAGGAGAACCGCCGCTTCGGGTTGGTGATGGCCGCCGCGCTGTGCGTGTTGGGCGCCCTCAGTGTTACCCTGGGCGGCCGGGCGGCCTTCTGGCTGGTCGGCGCGGCGGCGCTGATGGCTGTCGCGGCCTGGGCCGCGCCGGGTCTGCTGAGTCCTCTCCGCGTCGCCTGGATGCAGTTCGCTCGCGTGCTCGGCACCGTCAATTCGTGGATCATCCTGAGCATCATCTTTGCGGTGGTGGTCACGCCGGTGGCGCTGCTTATGCGGATGTTCGGCCGGTCGCCCATCGCGCAAAGGCCGGACCCCGCACGCGCTTCCTACTGGCAGGGGCGTGGACCCGAGGAGTTCACCGCAAACCGGATGGAACGGCAGTTCTGAGCAAGGCGCAGGAGAGACGATGGGAGCGCTGCTGGGGGAGTTATGGGCGTACATGCGGGCCAGGAAGAAGTTCTGGCTCGCGCCGGTCATTCTCGTCCTGTTGCTGGTCGGCGCGCTCATCGTGCTGACGGAGGGCTCCGCCGTCGCGCCGTTCATTTACACGCTGTTTTGATGAGGACGATCCCAGCCCCACGCATGCTCGCGCTGCTCTGCGCTGCCGGCGGTGTCTTTGCGCTGGCGGCGGCCGGCGACATCGTGTGGTATCTGCAGACGCTCCGGGACGCCAAGCAGGCCGTCCCGCCGCGGACCGGCAATCTCGTCTTTGTGCTACCGGTGCTTGTCCTGTTGGCGGCCTCGCTTGCCGGGTCGGCCTGGCGCCTTGTGCGCCCGACTTCCCCGCAAGGGGCGGCGGCGTCCCGGTGGTCGCCGTGGTTCGTCGCGCTCTGGGCCGCCGTCATCGGCTACGCGCTGCTGCTGAATTATCCCCTTCCCCCCCATGTCCATCACGTGGACAAGTTTCTGATCGGTGCCCTGGCCGTCCTCGTCTGGAGCGCGTGGTTTTTCCTGAAGCCGGCGCGGCTGGCGGACCTGCTGGAGACGCCGGGGTATCGGTGGATCACGGTGGCGCTCGTCAACGTGCTGATCTTCATCGTGGCGGGTGAAGCCGTCCTGCGGTTCGCGGACCCCGTTCTGGCGCGGAGCGGCCTCTTCGGCGACAAGCAGACGCCGGCCGCGCTCCGGCCGCACGTGCCCGTCCGCGGCTCCATCGGCGTCACGAATGCCCAGGGCTTCCGGGACCGCGAACGGACGTTCGAGCGCGCTCCGGGCGTGCCGCGCGTCCTTGCGCTCGGCGACTCGATGACCTGGGGCGCGGGGGTCAGCTACGACGAGACCTTCACGGCGTTGCTGGAGAGGTCTCTCCAGGCGACGAGGCCTGGGGCCGAGGTGATCAACGTGGGTGTGCCGGGATGGGGACCGCACGAGGAGTTCCACCTGCTCAAGGTGTACGGCATCAAGCTCCAGCCCGACATCGTCCTGCTCGACTTTTTCGTCGGCAACGACATCCAGAATGAGCGCTGGGAGGATACCAATCTGTCGCGCATCCTGGTGGTCGCCGGCCAGAGCTATTACGTCCACAGCAACGGCAACCGGGTCCACGACACGCTGGGGCCGGACCGCTGGTTCCTGTATCACGACCTGAACTATCTCATCACAGTCGGCGCCAGCCGCCTCCGACGGGCGGGCGAACCCCGCGCGGGCGGCACGCCGGCCGGCGAAACGGCGCCGCTCGTGTCGCGGGCGCATTACGTGAAGGCCATCCGCGAGCGCGACGACATCTACCGCAAGGCCGATTCCCCGCTGTTCGAAGAACACTGGAAGCGGACCCTGGCGACGCTGGTGGAGCTCCGCGACTACCTCAAGGACCGCAACGTGCCGCTGGTGTTGGTGCTGATCCCCGACCACGTGCAGCTCGATCGCGCGCTGCAGCGGGAGTTCCTCGCCGTGATCGGCGCCGCGCCCGACCGGTACGACTTCGAGAAGCCGCAGAGGCTGCTGCGCGACTGGTGCGCGAACAACGGCGTGCGCTTGCTGGACCTCCTGCCCGAGTTCCAGGCGGATGCCGATCCCGGGAGACTATACTTCACGAACGATTATCACCTGACCGCGGCAGGCCACCGGCTGACCGCCAAGGCCATCGTCCCGGTCCTTGGGAAGCTGTGAGAGGCTGCGCATGAGGGTCCTGGGTATCTCGGCGTTCTATCATGACGCGGCGGCGGCGCTGGTGGTGGACGGCCGGCTCGTGGCCGCGGCCCAGGAGGAACGGTTCACCCGCAAGAAGCACGACGCGGGATTCCCTGCGCACGCGGCGGCGTATTGCCTGCGCGAGGGCGGCGTGGGGTTCCCCGAGCTGGACCTGATCGCGTTCTACGACAAGCCGCTGCTGAAGTTCGAGCGCCTGCTGGAGACATCGCTGGCGTTCGCGCCGCGGGGCTGGCGCCAGTTCATTCAGGCGATGCCGGTGTGGCTCAAGGACAAGCTGTTCCTGGAACGGATCATCCGGACCGAGCTGGAGGGGGTCGCGGAAACGCTCGGCTGCCACTCATGGAAGGGGCCGTTCCTGTTTCCCGAGCACCACTTCTCGCACGCCGCCTCGGCCTTTTACCCCTCGCCGTTCGGTGAGGCGGCGGTCCTGACCATGGACGGGGTGGGGGAATGGGCGACCACCAGTTACGGAAGCGGGCGCGGCGCGTCCCTCGCCCTGCAATCCCAGATCACCTTCCCGCATTCCCTGGGGCTGCTCTACTCGGCGTTCACCTACTACACCGGCTTCCGGGTGAACTCCGGCGAGTACAAGGTCATGGGCCTGGCCCCCTACGGCGAGCCGAAATACGTGGACCTCATCCTGACCCATTTGATCGACCTGAGAGAAGACGGCTCGTTCAGTCTGAACATGGACTACTTCGACTACTGCACCGGCCTGCGGATGACCAGCGAGCGGTTCCACCGTCTGTTCGGTGGCGAGCCGCGGGGGCCGGAGTCGGAACTGACCCAGCGGGAGATGGACCTGGCCCGGTCCGTGCAGGAAGTCACCGAGCTGGCGGTGTTGCGCATCGCGCGTCATGTCCGCAAACAGACGGGGATGAAGAATCTCTGCCTGGCCGGCGGCGTGGCGTTGAACTGCGTGGCGAACGGGCGGCTGCTGCGGGAACGGGTGTTCGATCGTCTTTGGGTGCAGCCTGCCGCGGGTGACGCGGGCGGCGCCGTGGGGGCCGCGCTGGCGGCCTGCCATGTCTACGGCGGTGTCCCGCGCGCCGAAGCGGAGCGGAAGAGCGACGGCATGAACGGGGCGTATCTCGGCCCGGCCCATACCGACGAGGAGATCGAGGCCTTCCTGAACAAGCACGGGTATCCCTACGAGAAACTCGCGGGCGCGAGCCTGTATGAGACAGTGGCGGGACTCCTGGCCGGCGAAAAGGTGGTGGGGTGGTTCCAGGGACGCATGGAGTTCGGGCCGCGCGCGCTGGGCAATCGCTCCATCCTGGGCGATCCCCGTTCGCCGAGGATGCAGTCGATCCTCAATCTGAAAATCAAATACCGGGAGTCCTTCCGCCCGTTCGCTCCGGCGGTGCTGGAGGAGCGCGTGGGGGAGTACTTCGAGCTGGCGGAGCCGTCCCCGTACATGATGCTGGTCGCGCCGGTGAGAGCCGAGCGGAGGGTGCCGCTGACGGAGGATGACCGGAGACTGTTCGGCATCGCGCGGCTGAACCGGCCCCGTTCCGACATTCCGGCGGTGACCCACCTGGATTATTCGGCGCGGATCCAGACGATCTCCCGGGAGACGAACCCGCAGTTTCACGCGCTGCTGAAGACCTTTGAGGCGAAGACCGGCTGCGGCGTGCTCGTCAACACGTCGTTCAACGTGCGGGGCGAACCGATCGTCTGCAGCCCGGAGGACGCCTACCGGTGCTTCATGCGGACCGAAATGGATGCGCTGGCGTTGGGCCATTGCCTGCTCCGGAAGGAGCGCCAGCCGCCGCTTGCGGAGGACGCCGATTGGAAGCGGGAGTTCCAGCTTGACTGAGCGGCGCGAACACACCGTCCTGTTCGTCCACGGCATCGCCGAGATCGGCGGCGCCGAGCGCGAGCTGCTGGTCATGCTGGAGCGGCTCCCGCGGCGCGGGTATCACCCGATCGTGGTCTGCCCGGACGGCGGGCCGCTGGCGCAGAAGCTCGCCCGTCTCGGCGTCGAGACGCGCATGGCGCCCATGCCGCCATGGCGCAAGCTGTTCGCCTATCCCCAGCGGGCCGGCGCGGTCCGTGCGCTCCGCGACGTCATCGCGGCGGCCCGGCCCGCACTGATTCACGTCAACGACATCTGGTGGGTCCCGCAGGCGCTGCGCGCCGCGGAAGGATTGCCGCATATCCCGATTGCGGCGCATGTCCGCCAGGAGATCGAACCAGCGAAGGCGCGGCGCTACGAGCTTGAGCGGGCCGACCTGGTGTTGCCGGTGTCGCGCCAGATTCAGCGGTCGCTGGAGCAGGGCGGCGTGCGGCCCGAGCGCCTGCGGACGCTCTACAGCGGGCTCGACATGGCCCGCGTGATGGATCAGGCAGACGGCCGGGACGCGCGGCGCCGGTTCGGCATCCCGGCGGAGGCGTTGGTGCTCGGCACCGTGGCGAACCTGTTCGAGCGCAAAGGGTACGAGGTGATGATCCAGGCTCTCCCGGAGATTGTCACTGCGTCGCCTGCGGCGCATTGCCTGATCGTCGGGAGCGGCGACGCCGCCTATGAGGCGCGGCTGCGGGCGACGGTCGAGGTCCTGGGCCTGGAGCGCCGCGTGCATTTCGCCGGGTTTCAGGAGTCGGTCCATCCCTGCCTGGCGGCCATGGACCTGTACGTGCATCCGGCCCTGATGGAAGGGTTCGGCATCGCGGTGCTCGAGGCCATGGCGATGCGCAAGCCCGTGGTGGCGACCACGACCGGAGGGCTGCCGGAGATCGTGCAGGACGGTGAGACCGGGATGCTTGTCCCGTCGGGCGATGCCGGTGCGCTGGCGGGGGCTGTGTCGTCGCTGTTGCAGAATCCGGGTCGTCGCAAGCAATTCGGCGAGGCGGGACGGGCCCGCGTCGCCGCACACTTCACGGTCGAGGCCATGATGGACCGGCTGACGTCCGGCTATGAAACCCTGATCGGCCAGGCGGCGCCGGCGGTGTCCCGGTGAAGCCGGCCCTGCGGGTCAGTCTCGTCATTCCCGTATACAACCAGCTCGTACACACCATGCAGTGCCTGGAGTCCATCCTGCGCCTGCCCGACAAGGGGGACGAGATCATCGTCGTGGACAACGCCTCCACCGACGGGACGCCCGAGTATCTCAAGGGCGTGGGCGTGACGGTCATCCGCAACGCGACCAACCTGGGCTGCGCCAGGGCCTGGAACCAGGGCATCCGGGCCAGTCGCGGCGCCACGGTCGGGATTTTGAGCAATGACATCGTCGTGACGCCGGGATGGCTGCCGGCGCTGCTGCGCTTCATGGAGCAGACCGGGCACGGCATCGTCAGCCCGGCGATGCGCGAGGGGCCGCTCGACTACGAGCTGGACCGCTATGCCGCCGCATTCACGGCGGCCTGCCGGGAGGCGACGCGTCCGGGCCTGCTAGGGCCTTGCATGCTGGTCAGGCGTGAGGTGTTCGACAAGGCCGGCCTGTTCGACGAAGGGTTCAGCTATGGGGGCTGCGAAGACGTGGATTTCCTCTGGCAGGCGCAGAAGGCCGGGATCACGGCTGGCGTGACCGGTTCGGCCTTCATCCATCACTTCGGCATGGTCACGCAGAAGGCCGTGAAAAAGTCCGGGACCGGCGCCTACGCGACGCAGAACCTGGCCTACTTCCAGCGCAAGTGGGGACGGACGGTGCGGGGCAACTGGTGGCAGCGGCGCTGGGCCGGCTTGCGTGACCGGTGGATGGAGCGCATGGAGCGGATGCGCTATGGCCACGCGCTTGTGGAACGGGGGTAGGGACGGTTCGCGAACCGTCCCTACTGGACATTCAGCCTCGGTTTGAGGCACAAGTAGCTGCCAGGAGAGGAGTGCAGGCGTGCGCATATTAATCACCGGGGGCGCGGGTTTTCTGGGGAGCCATCTCTGCGACCGCCTGCTTGGCATGGGCCACCAGGTGACGTGCGTCGATAACCTGATCACCGGGTCGCTGGACAACCTGGCCCACCTCATGGGGCACGAACGGTTCCGCTTCGTCCAGTACAACGTCTGCGACTACCTGTTCTTCGAAGGGCCCCTGGACGCGGTGATGCACTTCGCCTCGCCCGCGAGCCCGCAGGACTACCTTGAATTCCCCATCGCCACCCTCAAGGTCGGGGCGCTTGGCACCCACAGGGCGCTGGGGCTCGCGAAGGCGAAGAACGCCCGGTTCTTTCTGGCCAGCACGTCGGAAGTGTACGGCGATCCGCTCGTCTCGCCCCAGCCGGAGTCGTACTGGGGGAACGTCAACCCGATCAGCCCGCGCGGCGTCTACGACGAAGCCAAGCGCTTCGCCGAGGCCCTGACCATGGCCTATCACCGCTACCACGGGGTGGATACACGGATCGTGCGCATCTTCAACACCTACGGGCCACGGATGCGGCCGCACGACGGACGGGTCGTCTCGAACTTCATAGTCCAGGCCCTTACCGGCAAGCCGCTGACGATCTTCGGCACCGGCTCGCAAACCCGCAGCTTCTGTTACGTGGATGATCTCGTCGAGGGGATCACGCGCCTGCTGATGATCCCATCCGACCGCACGCGGGAGCAGCGCACGGACCGGCAGTCCTTCCTCTATAAGGGCGGGGAGCCGGCGGGGGAGACGATGCACGATCCGATCAACATCGGCAACCCGCACGAACTGACCGTGCTGGAGATCGCGAAAAAGGTCCAGGCGATGATCGACAAGCCGACCCAGCTTGAATTCAAGCCGCTCCCGGCCGACGACCCGAAGGTCCGCTGCCCCGACATCCGGCGCGCGCAGGCGCTGCTCGAGTGGGCGCCCAAGGTGAGCCTCGATGAAGGGCTCGCGCGCACCATCGACTACTTCCGGAAGAAAGTCGGATGACGCTGCACTGCTTCATCTGCGCGACGGTCGTCTTCCCCGACGACCCCGAGGCCGAGCTCAGGCA
>SCTG01000199.1 GCA_004298335.1 Nitrospirota bacterium | reverse complement strand
ATCATTTGAGGAGGGATCTCGTTAACCGGTTTCGGAGTATAAAACATCGGAAATTGACGGAGTTGATCGAGTTTTTGACCGAAAATAGGATTTTCGGCAGCTTGCTCGAACATCAATTTTTCGGTTGCAGCAACATGACCGATAAAGACCTGTTTGATCTCATCGGGAGATTGTTTGAAGTCCATTGTTTGCATGGGGATTCTGTGTGTATCCCAATGAGCAATGAGGTCTTCATAGCGTGTAGGAGAAAGTATCGCCTGTCCTGCCATCATATCATGGTTCTCGGCTTCGGCAGCAGAAACGGCAGAGGTGATCGCATTCATAAATTTTTTCGAATGGGACAATCCGAGCATGTCCATAAAAACCTCATCGGTCAATAATCCAGGAAATTCTCGTTTGATCGATAAAAGCATTTGGGTACGAGCAGCTTTGGAATTAGCAAGGTTTCCTGTTGTGGTAATATGAACATCATAACTTTTTTGTAAGTTGATAGGATCAAAATATTTTAATTGATAAGTATTGTGCTTTCCTAGAATTTTTATAAGTCTTTGATCATCAGGTTTATATTTATCCCTAGCAATTGTGATTACAAGCCTATAAAACTGCTCCATGCATTTTATATGATTTTTTATATCGGGAGAGGCAAGTTGTGTTCTTACGTCCTCAAAATATTGCAAGGAAATAAAAGAATCGAGTTGTGCGTTAGGAGTTTCACCTTTTACTAGGGGATTTTGTAATGCAACTTGATCCATACATTTTTGAATGGATTCTTGAAATTTGAAAATATCGGCATTGTTAGTAGTAGGAGTTTCGATTGTAGGTTTGATATTTCCATGCCATTCCACCGATACAATTCCATTGGACATCCTTTGTGCATCCACTCCGGATGATTCATGTACGAACATTTTCGGGGATTCCATCTCAAGGTTCGAAAATATTTGATTGGCTATTTCATTATTGGCATCGCTTAAGTTTTTACAATTTCTAAAAAGAATGGGAACGCCTCTAGTTCCAAGTCCTAAGTCAAGATCCTTAAGGTGCACAATAGGTAGATCTTGATTGTTAATAAGTGTAGGCATAGATAATGGCTCATTGATGAGTACATATTCTTCTGATGTAACAATGTAACGTCCCTCATCGATAAACTCGGTACTTCTGTGATAAAAATAAAAAAGTTTCCTTTTCTCAGGATTTTCTTTATCCGAATAGGAATAGACATCATATTGTGTGGCCGATCCCCGATTTGTGTTTGAATCCCAGTCATACTCGGGATACTTCCTTTTAAGCCAACTAACATCTTTATACTCTACCCAATAGAACCACTCACTATCCTGAGAGCAAAGTGCCGGATCTTTCATAAAATCCCAGGGCATCGGATTGATTACTCGGATATCACCTATTCTCAGATTTTTTTTTATTTTAGGAGGAATATTGCCAATGTCCGGAATGTTTGATCCCTCGTCATCAACCATATCAATATCTTCGTCGATATATTTTTTTGCCAAAGGATGAATATCGCCAATATTTGGATCCCACATAATGATGGCAAAAGATTCGCCAAACATTTTTTTCTGTACTTCAAGTTTAAACCTCCATTCATCAGTCCCTAGTGTATAGTTCATCGATTCGAGCCAATCTTTAACTACGTTACAGGCAACCTTATCGGAATAGTCTTCGGAATTGGGTAAAACATCGGGTACTAATTCATGAGAAACGATCATCGTAACTTGATCCATCACAAGGCGATAGAGATCATTGATGAAGATCTGATCTCCACCGGCAAACTGATTATTTGTGTTGGCATAAATTTGAGTGTAGGGGGAAGCCCAATTGGGACTTACCCCTGCTCCCAGAAGATACGAGAGGTTACTTTTTTGTTCTCTGTAAAGTGGTTGGAAATATTGTGTGAGTGTATTGGCAGTATCTCTAAACCAATCAAGAATTTCATCCTGACTTTCTAGATTAACTTCGAAAAAAGGTTTAACATATGGTATTTTTTTAACGAGAAAATATTTACTAAGCTCTAATTCACTCATATTCGTCATGCCTCATTTTGGGAGGCCAATTGATGTTTTTATGAGCGGAAGTTTTATTATCTTCGATCTGTTTTTTCAAACAAGCCAGAAGATATTTTAATTCTGAGTGGGAGGCTTCTAACGATTTTTTTATTTCGATAGAAGCCTTGGAAATGTGAACAATCTTATGTGTGTAAAAGAAATTGAATGCAAATATGAAAAATACTGAACTGATAATCAATATTTGTAAAACAAATTCCATTCTAACGTCCTGTGGTGTTATTTCATATTAAAGTTTCAAATAATTTATTTGTCAAATCAAATCAAAAAAAAATTTATAAATACAAAATTAGCTACGATTATGATAAATAATGTTATAAAACTTATTGTATATAAAATTAATTCCATTAAATGGTCTTTGGTGCTATTTATATTAAAATATTGAAATATTTGTTTGTCAAATTAATTTAAAAAGGAAAAAAAATATGGATGATGAAAGATATTCTTTGGAAGTGGGTAATGATTACGTTTTGATCTATGGAGAATTGTCCATTCGAGAGGCGTTTGATTTTCTCTCTTTTTTCGATCAACAGGGGTTTAAATATTTAACATGTGGACATGAAAATTCCACACTTTTGCTCAAAAAAGAAACGGAAGCGGAATTGAAAAAAGAGATTTCGGAAAATAAATCTCAAATGTATTTCAATATTTTAACCGAAAAAAATGAGGAGTAAAAATGGTTTGGCAAAAACAAAATTCATTTAAAAATGGAAAAAAAATTGACAAAACTGATAAAATCGAAAATTCGATAACTAGCGAATTTTTAAGAAATAAATTTCTGGAAGATTGGGAAAATTGTAGAGATCGCCATTCCGGTCAAAAACAGATCTTAAAAGCAACCTTCGAAGATCGATTTAAATATATTTTTTATCGCGCCGGAAGAAAGGGATCTAAAACTACTACGGGAATTGATATTGCATGGTTGATGGCTCATGAAATGAACCAAAGAGTAATTTATCTTTGCTATCCCACCATAGCTCAAGCAATTGAAGTTGTTTGGGAAGAAAGAAGGCTACAAACATGTGACCTAAAAAACGATTCCATGTATGATAAATACGTAGAGAAAACTGATGATTCGAGGCACATTCTTTGGTTTACTAACGGCAGTTTTGTAAAATTAATTGGAACATGGACGGAAGCTCGCGGAAGAGGAACGCAACCGGATTGTTTGATCATCGACGAGTTTCAAGATTGTAATCCCGATTACATTGAAGCGATGGATCCGAACTTAGCTGCTAAGAATGCTCCTTGCATCCTGATGGGCACTCCTCCAAAAAATAGAAATCACTATGAGGAATGGTGGGAAAGGATTTCTCAAAATCCTAAAGGGAAAACCTTCCATTTTACAAGCTACGACAACGATCGTTTGCCCCATTTGAAAGAATGGCTTGATAATAAAAAAATAGAGCTTATCAAGGCAAACAAAGAGGACGTTTGGTTACGCGAATACATGGCAGAATTTTGTTATGTAAGCTCCGATCGAGTACTTCCCGATGTAAAATTCTACGAAAAACAAGAGATCCTTCAAAAACTGTCACAGAAGCCCTACATTGAACGAATTCCGATTTTGGCTATATCCGTTCACAAAACCTATTTTAATTCAATGGTGGCCGTCCTATTGCGAAATTC
>SCTG01000163.1 GCA_004298335.1 Nitrospirota bacterium | reverse complement strand
GTCTCGACTTCGGTGTCCTCGTAAAGCGAAAGCCGATCCCCTCCCGAAGCGCGGCGACCCGGGACAGGCGGTTGGCGACCCAGTTTCGGGCGCAGGCCAGCTGCTCGGACGGAGAGCTTGGGAGGCACAACATGGTAAACGGGGCAATCAACGAAGAAGGGCTGTGCCGTATCCGTTGCCTCTGCCGCTCAACAAGCTCGTCGAATCGGTTCCACTCGCAGAGTTGCTGCAATTGGTACATCAGCTGATTCTCCGCTTCAACGAAATTTGGGTTTAAAGACACGGCACGCTCACACTGCTTCACTGCCTCATCCAACCTTCCCTGCTCTCCCAGCACTACACTCAAATGATAGTGGGCTTCCGCAAAGGCAGGGTTGAGTGTCAGCGCCCGTCGGTAGCAGTCCACTGCCTCCTCCCAATTACCTTGCGCGCGCTGCACATTCCCCAAATTACTACATGCCTCCGCATACGTCGGCTTCAATGCAAGCGCCTGCCGATATGAAACCTTCGCCTCCTCCAGCTTGCCCTGCGACTTCAGAGCATTCCCCAGGTTGTTATAAACTTCCGCACTAGTTGGCTGAAGCGCCAGAGCCTGCCGAAAGTGGGCGATAGCCTCAGCCGCCCTGCCCTGCTTCTCGAGAACATTCCCGAGGTTATTGTGCGCAAAAACGAAGTCCGGCTTGATGGTCAGCGCACGCTGATAACATGCCACCGCCTCCTCCGCCTTGCCTCGCTCAAGAAGCGCGCTGCCGAGGTTATTGAGCGCTTCGACATAGTTGGGGTTGACGGCCATGGCCTGATGGAAGCGTCCAATCGCCTCATCCATCTTGCCCTGGCCTTTGAGCAGAATGCCCAGATTGTAATGGGCCTCGGCGAAGTCGGGTTTGAGCGCCAGCGCTCGCTGGTAACTCACCATCGCTTCCTGATTCTTGCCCAGCGCCCGATAAGCTTCACCAATATTGTTGTGAAACTCCGCTGCGTTGGGATTCAGCTCGATTGCCTGACTGATGCGATCAACTGCAATCTGATGCCGGCCAACTTGATGCGCAATCATCCCAAACAGGTGGAGCGCATCGGGATGGTCAGGCCGGACTTGGAGGATCTGCTGATAGATGGTTTCCGCTTCCTGCAGGCGGCCGGCCTGATGGTGTTGGAGGGCGGCGGATAATGCCTCAGGGATTGAACTCATATTGCTCATGGGAATTTCATCGCGGTCTTTCCAGTCGATTCAGCACGCTGGGGAGACGAAGATTCTGGTCATACGCGGCCTGTATCGGAACAACCGTGTCTGGGAAATGTTGCTTCTTTACCGCGATGAAGCCTATGCCCAATTTGTTATACGGCGAGGCATACACATCCGAACGAACGTAAAACTCTTCGTGGGTATAGGGCAACGGATCGATCAGAACGTTTTGATCTTGCGCCCAATTCGCCGACCACCGCAATTGAAAGAACTCCCTGTTCTCAAACCCGTTTGCCCGATAGAAGTCGTTGAAGAAATTGATCGAGAAATTGTAGAAACCGTGATTGAAGGCGTCCAGGGGAGACACGTGACAGACCAGCCCGCCGACTTTCACCGCCTTCGCAATATTCCCCACAGCGGTTTTAATGTCGAAGATATGTTCGATAGTGCCGTTTTCTATCACAAAGTCGAAGCGATTTTCGTATTTCTTGGGCAGGGGATGGTTCATGTCATGGATGATCGTGCAGCCTTCAGTGGAATCGAAGTCTATATCCTGATAGTCCTCGAAGCCCAGAAGCTCAAAGAAATCTTTCGACGTGTAGGCGCGGTTTTGCGCCCTGAGCCGATCAGCTGCTTTTTTATTGAACTCAATATTGTTCGCACGGAGATGCTTGAGGACATCATCGATGCTCCAGTTCATCCCCATTCGGGCAATGCCGAGCATACTACCCCGCTTCGGCAATTTGCTCATCACATGGCGAATGATGAATTGCCCTGTCCCGATGAGCAACGACATATTCACCTACTTCTCATTAATGGCGCACTCTCTGCCGCCCAAGCTACTGATGAGTCCGGCACCATCGCTTCCACGCGCGCCGGTACGCCTGTTCGACCCCATGCGCGAAGGTTCTGGCGTCGCAGAGGGTGGAAGCGGCCATGCGCGGCCGCAGCTCAGCGCGCAGCGCCGCCAGCATCTTGCGCTTTTGGGCCAGCTCCACCGCGATCTTGACGTAGACGTCCGGCGTCGACGCGATGAGATGCGTCAAGCCGAGATTGGAGAGCAGCGAGACGCCGAACCGGCCGCAGGACATGGCGCCGGCCAGTGTCACGACCGGCACTCCCATCCACATGGCATCACAGGTCGTCGTGCATCCATTGTATGGAAACGGATCGAGCCCGATGTCCATACGTCCGTACTCGACCAGGTATTCGGCCAAAGATGTTCGGGGTAGAAGCTCCACCCGGTCCGCCGCAACGCCGTGTTCCGTGAAGAGTCCACGGCAACGAGCCTGCTGCGCCAGATCCGCCAGCGTCCGGTCCTTTAAGACAAGCCGTGACCGGGGAACCGCTTGCAATATACGGCACCAGAGGGCGACCACCTCAGACGTCACTTTTCTCATGTTATTGAAGGACCCGAACGTGATTTCCCCTCTGGAAGACGCCGGAAGAGGGGTCACCAGCGGCGCCTCCTCCGGCGGCCGGTAGCAGACGAAGCATCCCGGCAGACGGATCAACTCTTCGGAAAACCACTCCGAGCCGGAGGGCGGCGACAGAAAACGATCCGTCAGTCGGCAGTCGATCGTCGTCAGCCCGGTCGTCGTCAGTGATCCCAAATACGTGACCTGGACCGGTGCCGGCTTCCTGGCAAAGACCAGCAGGCGATTGCCCGACGTGTGGCCTGACAGATCCACAAGGATATCAATCCCGTCGGCGCGAATGAGTTCGGCGACTGTCCGGTCGTCCATGCCTGTGATCTGGCGCCACACATTGCTGGCCTTACGCAAGCGGCCTGTGGTCTCATCTGAAGCGCCGCCGGACGCATAGCAGAACACTTCAACGTCGGTGCGGTTATGCGCAGAGATCAGTGGTTCTACGAAATGGCCGACCGGGTGGGCATGAAAATCAGCCGAGACATATCCCACGCGTAGCCGGCGGTCAAGGACCGGCGGATTGGCATGCGGCCGCATCTCATGAGCCACCCGGTGGGCATGCCGATCATTCCATGCTCTATGCGCCTGGGCCATCGTCTCAGGAGCGGTCTGGAGATAGCTCAAATCGAAGAGCAAATGAGAATGGATTTCGGGGTTGTCCGGAATGATCGCGAGGGCCTGGCGGTAACTCGCCATCGCTTCCTGGAGATTGCCCTGCTCTTTCAATGCAAGAGCCAGATTGGAGTGGGCATCCGCGTAGGCCGGCTCGAGCGCCAGCGCCCGCCGAAATTGCTCCACCGCCTCCTTCAGTCTGCCTTGAGCCCGCAAAGCATTTCCGAGGTTGCTGTAGGCCTGCGCATAGGCAGGCTGGAGCGCGACGGCCTGCCGGTACGCGTCAACGGCTTCATCCAACCGGCCCTGCTGCTGCAGCACCACGCCCAGGTTGCTGTACGACCCGGCACTCCCGGGCTTGAGCGCCAGCGCCCGCCGATACTGGGCCACCGATTCGTCCAACCGTCCCAGCTTCAGGAGCACGCCGCCCAGATTATTGTAGGCCTCCGCATTGGCCGGCTGGAACGACACGACCTGCCGATAGTGCTCGGCCGCCTCCGCCAATTTTCCTTGCTGCTGTAGCGCCAGGGCCAAGTTGAAGTAGGCCTCCGCATACGTCGGCTTGAGGGCCAGCGCCTGCCGGTAATGCGCCGCCGCCTCCTCCAAGCGCCCCTCCTGCTGCAACGCCAGAGCCAGGTTGAAACAGGCTTCTGCATACGCCGGCTTGAGGACCAGTGCCTGCCGGTAATGCGCCGCCGCCTCCTCCAGTTTGCCTTGAGCCCGATAGACCTCGCCAAGATTGTTCTGGTATTCCGGGCACGTCGGGTTCAATGCAATCGCCTGACCAATGCAACTGACAGCGACGTCGTGCCTGCCGACCTGGTGAGCAAGCACACCCAAAAGATGAAGCGCGTCCGGATGATTCGGGCTGGTCTCCAGGATCTGCCGGTAGAGCGCCTCCGCTTCCGGCAGGCGCCCGGCCTGATGGTGCTGGATGGCAATGCTAAGTGTCTCAGGGATCGTCGCCATGTGCATTTACTTCCCGCACCACCGTCGCCACATGGACCGGTAGGCCTGTTCCACCCCCTGCGCAAAAGCCTTGGCATCGCAGAGAGCCGAGGCGGCCATGCGCGGGCGCAGCTCGGCGCGCAACGCTGCCAGGTCCTTGCACTTCTTTGCCAACCCCACCGCGATTTTGAGATAGGCCTTCGGTGTGTCCGCGATCAACTGGGAGTACCCGAGCGTGGACAGGAGCGAAACACCGTAGCGACCGTACGTCATACAGCCGGCCAGGGTGATAACCGGCACTCCCATCCACAGGGCTTCGCAGCTCGTGTAGCAACCATTGTAAGGAAAGGGATCGAGAGCAATGTCGATGCGGCCGTATTCCTTCAGATGATCGGGAAACGGTGTTGCGGGAAGAAGCTCGAGCCGTCGCGCTTCGACTCCGCGAGCCTCAAATAACCCACGACAGCGGTCCTGTTGTCTCGGATCGACCAATGTCCGATCTTTCAGCAGCAAGATCGCCTCTGGCACTCCGCAAAGAATCTCCGCCCACAGCGCCACGACCGGCAGCGTGAGCTTCGCGACATTATTAAAGGAGCCGAACGTCACACGCCCCGTCGCGGACGACGGCGGCGGCGTAACAGGCGGAGCATTGTGAGGCGGCTGGTAACATACGAAGCCGCCCGGCAGCCGCACCAATTTTTCCGAAAACCATTCACTCCCGCGGGGCGGCGTTAGAAACCGATCCGTCAGTTTGTAGTCCATCGTGGACAGCCCCGTCGTGGACCAGGAGCCAAGATACGTCACCTGCACCGGAACCGGCTTACGAGCAAACACGAGAAGGCGGGTGCCTGCCGTATGGCCAGACAGATCGACAAGGATATCAATCCGGTCGGCGCGGATCATGTCGGCCACAGCCTCGTCGCTCATGCCAGCGATGCGGCGCCAGACATCGGTTGACGCCTGCAAACAGCACGTCACCTGATCGACCTTGACGCCAGCGGAATACGCGTAGATTTCAAAGCCGGCACGGTTATGGTGTGCAAGTAGTGGCACCATCCAATGCCCGATCGGGTGGCTGTGAAAATCAGCCGACACGTACCCGACGCGCAATTGCCGTTCGGGATCACGACGGTTGGCAAACCGCGGGCGCTGAGAGGACAACGCACGCACATGTCTCTCGTTCCATCGCCGATGTTCACGGGCCATCGTCTTCGAGTCGACGGCAGGATCATAGCTCATGGCTAGAAGGAGGTTCGAGTGCGCGGTGGCATTGCCAGGGTTGATCGCCAGCGCCTGCTTGTACCATTCCATCGCCTCATGGATTTTCCCCTGGTCCTTGAATGTGCCCGCAAGATTGTTGCACGCCTCGGAGGAGTCGGGCTTGATCGCCAGGGCCCGCCGGAAACTCGCCTCCGCCTCCTGGAACTTGCAATCATGGCCCAGGACAACCCCCAGATTATTATGCGCTTCAGTGTAATCCGGCTTGAGCGCCAGCGCCTGCCAGAAACATGTTGCGGCTTCCTGTATCCTCCCCAGATCAGACAGCGCGTTGCCCAGGTTATAGTACGCCTCGGGAAACACAGGCTGAAGGGCTAGCGCCCGACCGTAGCTGGAGAGCGCATCGTCAAATCGGCCAAGAGCGCGATAGGCTTGCCCGATGTTGTTGTGAAAATCAGCGCGCTGAGGACTCAGGGTAAGTGCTTTGCCAATAAGATCGACGGCGGCTTCATGCTGTCCCCTCTGGTGCGCGATGACGCCCAGCAGGTGCAGCGCGTCCGGGTGTTGGGGCTGAGCCTGCAGGATCTGCCGGTAGAGCGCCTCCGCTTCCGGCAGGCGCCCGGCCTGGTGATGCTGCAGGGCGATGGTGAGGGATTCCGCTATCGACGCCATGGAGAGGACGTTTAAATCAGTCCGCGCTTCTGCAGGTAGTCCCGGTCGATCTTGACGTCGGGCGGGCCTCCCGCCTGCAAGCCTGGAAAGAGGCGTTCGACGTACCGGCCGATGAGGTCGGTCTCGAGATTCACTGTGTCGCCCATCTGCTTGATCCCGAGCGTCGTCACCTTCGCCGTGTAAGGGATGACGGTGACGCGAAATCCGCGCTCCGTCACGTCGTTCACGGTCAGGCTGATCCCGTCCACCGTGACCGAGCCCTTGGGCACGCAGTAGCGCAGGACGTCGTGCGCGGCCTCGATCACGATCTGGATCGCGTCGGCATCCTGGACGCGGGACCGGATGGTGCCGACGCCGTCCACATGGCCGGTGACGAGGTGCCCGCCCAGGCGGTCGCCGAGCCGCATGGCCCGCTCGAGATTGACGGGATCGCCGGCCTTCAAGGCGCCGAGGGTCGTGACCTTCAGCGTTTCGGGCGAGATGTCCGCCCTCATCTCCGCGCCGTCGCACTCGACCACGGTCAGGCAGACGCCGTTCACGGTGACGCTGTCGCCGACCTTGAGGCCGTCCAGCACGGTCTTGGCGAGAATCGTGACGCCGCCGCCCTGCAGCGTCCTGCCCGCCGCCTTGACGACCCCCATCTCTTCAATGATGCCGGTAAACATCGCCCTCCGCGTGACTGTTCCGCCTCAAGCCTAGTACGGTCCCTCTCACCCGTCAAGCCGGCCGCGCCGGTCCCACGCCGAAGCGAAACGCCCCCGCCGCCAGCAGGACGATCCCGGCGATGATCGAAAACGCCTTCTCAAACCCGAGCGCGCCGATCAGCAGCCCCGCCAGGATCGGGCCGGAGGCGTGGCCGATGTCCATGATCGTGCCCTGCATGCCCATCGCCGAGCCCAGCGTCTTCAGCTCGGACAGGTCGGCCACCAGCGCGGCGGCCGACGCGTTCACGATGGCCTCGCCGAAGCCGAAGAGCGCCGACAGCACCATCAGCCACCCGAACGGACGGGTGAACGGGATGGCCGCCAGCGACGCGGCGCAGACCACCAGCCCCAGGAGGATGAGCGGCCGCCGCCCGATCCGGTCGGACGCCCAGCCCATGGTGGGACGCGAGAAGAACGAGGTCACGCTCTGGACGCCGAAGAGGACGCCGGCCTGGGCCGCGTCCATCCCGATCCCGACCACGTAGATCGGCAGGAACGCCATCAGCGCGCCGTTGGCGACCTGCCGCGCGCCGTCCGTGACGCTGGTCACCACCACGCGCACGTTGCCGACCACGGTCCGCGCCCCGCGGGCCATCTCCCGAAGCACCGCCCCCGGCCCAGAGCCCGACGCGACCCGCGGGATCTGCGGCGGCAGCCGCATGAGCAGAAAGAGCAGGACGGCGATCGTCCCCAGGATGCCGGCCGTGGCAAACGCCGCCGGGAATCCCGCGGACACCACCAGCCAGCCCCCCAGCACCGGCCCCAGCATGGCGCCGGCCTGGGTCGCGGCCGTGTACGATCCGTACGCCGCGCCGCGCGCCTCCCGGCACAGGTCGGCCACGACCGCCAGGGCAATCGGCGCGAACACCGCCGTCGCCATCCCGTGGGTGAAGCGAAGCGCCACCAGCCAGCCCACGTCGGAGACGAACTGATAAAAAAACGGGGGGAGCGCGAAGGCCAGCAGGCCGGCCAGCAGGAGCCAGCGCCGATCGTAGATGTCCGACAGCGCGCCGGCCGGCCACTTGAGAAAGACGCCGGTCAGCGTGGAGGCCGATACAATGAAGCCAATGGCCTCCGGCCCCGCCCCCAGCGACTGGGCGTACAGGGAGAGCACGGGCATCCGGACGAGGTTGTAGCTGATGAACGCGAAGAGCCCGACGCCGCACAGGAGCGCGAACTGGCGGGATTTCACTTCACACCCGCCCGACCCCGTGCGCGCCGAGACGCGCCCTTTCCCGTTAAATAACCCTCAACCAAAATGTCGGGGCCGACGCGCATCACCGACACCCGCTTCAACGGCAGCGCCTCGCTCAGGCGGACCGGCGACCGTCCTCCGATCGCGCCCACGGCGTCCGCCCCCCCCAGCATGCGGGGCGCCAGAAAAAACAGGACGCGATCCACGGCGCCCTCGCGCAGGGCCGAGGCGTTCACCTCCGCGCCGCCCTCGATCACGAGCGACGCAATGCCCCGCCGCCCCAGCTCGGACAGCAGCGCGCGCCACGTGATTCTCCCCCGGTGCGACGGCAGCACCAGCGCCTCGGCCCCGGCCTTCCGCAGGGCCGCGCGCTTCGCCCGGGGTGATTGTTCGGTGGTCACGACGAGCGTCGGCGCCTTGCGGCCCCGCAGCACCTTCGCGCGGAGCGGGATGCGCAGCGAGGGGTCGAGGACGATGCGGAGCGGCGCATGTTCCTGCGCCGATCCCGTGCGCGCCGTGAGGCGTGGATCGTCCGCGAGGACGGTTCCGATGCCCGTCACCACCGCATCTGAACGGGAGCGCAGAAAGTGCACCAGCCCTCTCGACGCGGGGCCCGTGATCCAGCGCGACTCGCCCCGCGCCGTGGCGATCTTCCCGTCCAGCGTGGACGCCACCTTCAGCGTGACGAACGGGCGGCCGGTCGTGATCAGGGTCCGGTACGGCTCGATGAGTTTCTCGGACCCCGCAGTGCCGACGCCGGGATCGACGCGCAGGCCGGCCCGCCGCAACGCCGCCATGCCGCGCCCCCGGACCCGGGGGTTCGGGTCGCGCGCGGCGACGACCACCCGCGCGACGCCGCTCGCGATGATGGCCGGCACACAGGGCGGCGTGCGCTTGTCGAGATGGCAGCAGGGTTCCAGCGTGACATAGAGCGTCGCGCCGCGCGCGCGGGCGCCGGCGCGTCGCAGGGCCAGCGCCTCGGCGTGCGGCCCGCCGGCGCGCCGGTGGTAGCCCTCGCCGACGACGCGGCCGCTCCGCACGACCACCGCGCCCACCGGCGGGTTCGGGCTGGTCGTGCCCAGGCCGCGCGCGGCCAGCGCAAGGGCGCGCTCCATGAAATGCTCGTCACACTCTCGGCTGCTCAGAGGCAAGGGCGTTTAGCGGCGGGCCCGCCGGCGGGCGGGCGAACGTTGAGCGGAACGGGCCGTCTTGCCGGCGCCCGCCGCCTTGATGGCGGCCTGCGCCGCGGCCAGCCTGGCGATGGGGACGCGATAGGGCGAGCAACTCACGTAATCGAGGCCCAGGCCGTAGCAGAACTCGACGGAGGCGGGATCGCCGCCGTGCTCGCCGCAGATGCCGAGCTTGATGTCCGGCCGCCCTCTCCGCCCCCGCTCGATCGCCAGCTTCATCAGCCCGCCCACGCCCTCCTGGTCGAGCGTGGCGAACGGATCGGCGTCGAGGATGTTGTCCGGCGTCTCGCTGAGCTGGAGTCCGCAGGCCCGGCACTTCATGGTCTTCTGGTCCACCTCGCGGCTGAGGCAGCGGGGGCAGCGGTCGCGCCGGTTCATGTAAAAGTCGGTGAACTTCGCGGCATCGTCGCGGGAGAACCCGAAGGTCGTCTGGGTCAAATCGTTCGTCCCGAACGAGAAGAAGTCCGCCTCGAGCGCGATCTTGTCCGCAGTGATGGCCGCGCGCGGCAGCTCGATCATGGTCCCGACCAGATAGGGGAACTTCGTCTGGTACCGGCGCATGGTGTCGGCGGCGACCTCGCGCACCAGGGCCTTCTGCGCCTTCATCTCGGCGGCCAGGCCGACCAGCGGGATCATGATCTCCGGCACCACCCGGATGCCCGCCTTGGTCACCTCGCAGGCGGCCTCCATGATGGCCTGGACCTGCATGCGGGTGATCTCCGGCATCGTGATGCCGAGCCGGCAGCCCCGCAGCCCGAGCATCGGGTTGAACTCGTGCAGCTCCTCGATGCGGGCCAGCAGCAGCTTCTTCTCCTCGATGCGCACCGGGTCCGCCTGATTGAGCTCCATGCGCGCGATCTCCACCATCAGCTCTTCGCGCTTGGGCAGGAACTCGTGCAGCGGCGGGTCCAGCAGGCGGATGGTCACCGGGTGCCCCTTCATGGCCCGGTACAGGCCGATGAAGTCGCTCTTCTGGAGCGGGAGAAGCTTGGCCAGCTCGCGCTCGCGGTCCTCGCGCCGCTTGGCCAGGATCATCCGCTGCATGATCGGGACGCGGGCCTCGGCGAAGAACATGTGCTCCGTCCGGCAGAGGCCGATCCCCGCGGCGCCGAACCCCCGCGCGATGACCGCCTGGTCGGGAATGTCGGCGTTGGCGCGCACGCCCATCGTCCGGAACTCGTCGGCCCACGCGAGCAGCGTGGAGAAGTATCGGTACTTCTCGGACTGCTCCGGCTTGATGTTGCCCTGGATGACCTGGATGATCTCGGACTCGACGACCGGAATCTCGCCCGCGAACACGGCGCCCGTGAAGCCGTTGATGGAGAGCGCATCCCCCTCCTTGAGCGTGAGCGTCCCGAAGCGGATCGTCCCGTTGTCTTTGACGTCCAGGGCCTCGCAGCCCGCGACGCACACCTTCCCCATCTGGCGCGCGACGACGGCTGCGTGGGACGTCATGCCGCCCTTGGCAGTCAGGAACCCCTCCGCCGCGCTCATGCCGTGGATGTCGTCCGGGCTGGTCTCGCGACGGACGAGGATCGAGCGCTCGCCGCGCGCCTTCATCTCCACCGCGCGCTCCGGCGTGAGCGCGATCTTGCCGGCGGCGGCGCCGGGGCCCGCCGGCAGCCCCTTGCCCACCGCGTGGTGATGGGACTCCTGCTTGGGATCGAAGATGGGATAGAGGTACTGGGCGAGCTGCTCGGGGCCGACGCGCATCACCGCCTCGCGCTTGTCGATCACCTTTTCCGCAACCAGGTCCACCGCGATCCGGACGGCCGCGATGCCCGTGCGCTTGCCGACCCTGGTCTGGAGCATGTAGAGCTTGCCCTCCTGGATCGTGAACTCCAGGTCGAGCATGTCACGGTAATGGCGCTCCAGCTTCTTGTACGTGGCCATGAGGTCCTGGTAGGCCTTCGGCAGCGGCTTGGCCAGCGCCTCCACGGGCAGCGGCGTGCGGATGCCCGCCACGACGTCCTCGCCCTGCGCGTTCAGCAGGCACTCGCCGAAGAACTTGGGGATGCCGGTCGCCGGATCGCGCGTGAAGGCCACGCCGGTCCCGCTGGTGTTC
Source organism: Nitrospirota bacterium (assembly GCA_004298335.1). GTDB lineage: Bacteria > Nitrospirota > Nitrospiria > Nitrospirales > NS-4 > SCTG01. The sequence goes on along the minus strand of SCTG01000163.1, from coordinate 21,435 downwards.
CCCATGTTGCCGAACACCATCGCCACGACGTTCACCGCCGTGCCCCAGTTGTCCGGGATGTCGTACAGCCGCCGGTACGTGACCGCGCGCGCCCCGTACCAGGAATTGAAGACGGCGTTGATGCCCATCTTGAGCTGCTCGTAGGGGTCTTCCGGAAACTCGCGGCCCGTCTCCTCCTGCACGATCTTCTTGAAGCGCACAACCAGCTCCCGGAGGGCCGCCGCGGACAGGTCGGTGTCATGGACCGCGCGCGTCTCGGCTTTCTTGTCCTTCAGCGCGTCCTCGAACCGCTCGCGCTTGATGTCCATCACGACGGTCGAGAACATCGTGATGAACCGCCTGTGGGCGTCGTAGGCGAACCGTTCGTTCTTGGTCTTCTTGATGAGCCCCTGGACGGTCCGCTCGTTCAGGCCCAGGTTGAGCACCGTGTCCATCATCCCGGGCATGGAGGCCCGCGCGCCGGACCGCACCGACACCAACAGGGGGTTCGCCGGGTCGCCGAACTTGGCTCCCATGGCCGACTCCAGCCGCTTCATGTTCCGCAGGACCTCCTCCCAGAGCCCGGGAGGGGTTGTCTTCTTGTTCTTGAAATAGGCGAGGCAGGCGTCGGTGCTGATCGTGAAGCCGGCGGGCACCGGCACCTTGAGATTGGTCATCTCCGCCAGGCCGGCGCCCTTGCCGCCCAGCAGTTCCTTCATGCCGGACTTGCCCTCGGCCTTGCCGTTCCCGAAGAAATAGACGAATTTCTTTGTCGCCACGCGTCCCCCGATTCTCAAATATCAATGAAAGGTTTAATTATTTACGTCAAAGCCTATGTTATTGAACGATCTTCGAAAGATCTGCATACTGCCTGAACAGGTTCCGCACGCGGACCAGCAAGGACAGCCGGTTGCGACGGACCGCCTCCTCGTCAACCATCACCATCACCCCGACGAAGAACGCATCGACGGGCGCCTTGAGCGCGACGAGGGCGCCGAGGGCGTCCTCGTACTTCCGGTTTTCGATCAGCCCCGGCACGACGGTCTCGGCGGCCAGCAGCGCCGCGTACAGGCTCGCCTCGACGGGATCCTGGAACAGGGCCTGGTTCACGCCTTCATCCTCCTGCGCCTTGGTGATATTCTCGGCCCTTTTGAAGGCGGTGACCAGCGTCTGGAACTCCGGCCGGCCCGCGAACGCATGCAGGGCCTTGGCGCGCGCCACCAGGTCCCGCGGATCGAACTCGCCATACTGCCACTTGGACAGCACGGCGTCCACCACGTCGCCCCGCAGCTTGGTCACCTCCTGGCAGTAATGCCGGAGCCGCTCGCCCAAAAACCGCTGGAGCTCGGCCGGGGCTTTGTCATCAACGGGAATCCCCTGCTCCTTGAGCAGCCTGACCGCGTCCAGGATCGCCGCGTTGAGACTCAGGGACAGCGTCCCCTCGACCAGAATCCTGACCACGGCATAGGCGTGGCGCCGCAGCGCGAACGGGTCCTGCGACCCGGACGGCACGAGCCCCACGGCAAAAAACGCCGCGAGGGTGTCCAGGCGGTCGGCCAGGGACAGGACCTTCCCCGCCAGGCTCGGCGGGATGGTGTCTTCGGCGAAGCGCGGCAGGTAATGCTCGGCGATCGCGTCGGCCACTTCCTTCGGCTCCCGGTCATGCAGCGCGTACTCCCGGCCCATGACGCCCTGGAGCGTCGGGAACTCCCCGACCATGCCCGTCACCAGATCGGCCTTGCAGAGCTTGGCGGCCTGGCGGCAGTGTTCGAGGGCGTCGAGGTCGCCCAGGCTGTCGGCCAGCTTGGCGGACAGCGCCATCATGCGCCCGGCTTTTTGATGGAGCGTGCCCAGCTTCTGGTGGAAAGTGACGCCCTTGAGTTTCTCCACCCGGCTCTCCAGCCGGACCTTGCGGTCCTCGTCGAAGAAGAACCGGGCGTCTGCGAGGCGGGCCGCCAGCACCCGCTCGTTGCCGGCTCGGATCGTCGCCTCGCCGCCGCGCATGTTCACCACGGCGACGAAATAGGGCAGTAACCCCCCGTCCTTGTTCAGCAGGGAGAAATAGCCCTGGTGCTCTTTCATCGAGGTCATGAGCACGTCCTTGGGAAGGGCGAGGTGCTGGGTCTTGAAGGCCCCGATAAGGACCTGCGGCATCTCGACCGAAAACACGGCCTGTTCGAGCAGGGCCTCGTCCTCGTGCACTCGGCCCTTCTTATGCGCGGCGATCCGGTTCATCTGGGAAGCGATCAGCGCCCGTCGCTTGTCCGGGTCCACAATCACGCCGGCCTTCTCCAGGGACGCTTCGTAGGAGCGGCAGTCCTTGACGCGCAGCGGGCGGCCGGCGGAGAGAAACCGATGGCCATAAGTTGCATCTCCGGCCGTCAGGCCGGCGAACTGGAACCGGACGGGCTTTCCGCCGTACAGGGCCAGCAGCCAGCGCACCGGCCGCGCGAACCGGGCGCCCGTGTCGTTCCACTTCATGGCTTTGGGAAACGTGAGGCTGCCCGCCAGCTCAGCCAAAAGCGCCGGCAACAGGAGGGTCGTCTTGCGCCCGGCGTCGCGCTTGACGGCAAAGAGATACTCGCCCTTGGGCATCGTCCGCGCGACCAACGCCTTCACGTCGACCCCTTGCGACGCCGCAAACCCGATCGCCGCCTTGGTCGGCTGGCCCTGGGCGTCGAAGCCGACCGACTTCGACGGGCCCATGGCTTCCGTCGCCACCGATTCCTGGTGCTCCGCCACCCCCCGCACCCAGAGCGTCAGGCGCCGGGGCGTCCCCATCGTCTTGACGGTCCCGTGAGCCAGGCGCGCGGCCTTGAGCAACTGCCCCGCACGCTCTCCCAAAGTAGACAGCGCCGGCGGCATGAACTGCGCGGGCAGTTCCTCGGTTCCGATCTCCAGCAACAACTCAAGCCCGGAGGCCTGCGTGCGCGTCATGCCGTCGCCTTGCTGAGCATTCCAACATATCCCTCGGCGCAGAGGCGGGCGAGTCCGCGGACGCGGGCGATGTAGGCCGTCCGCTCGGCCACGCTGAGCGCGCCGCGGGCGTCGAGCAGGTTGAACAGGTGCGAGGTCTTCATGCAGCAGTCATAGGCCGGCAGCACCAGGTCCTGCCCGATCAGGCGTGTGCCTTCGGCCTCGTAGGCCGTGAAGGTCGCCATCAGCACCTTCACGTCGGCCGCCTCGAAGTTGTACTTGGAGAACTGGACCTCGTCCTCGTGGTGGATGTCGCCGTAGGTCACGCCCTTGGTCCACTCCAGGTCGAAGACGTTGTCCACGCCCTGCAGGTACATGGCGATCCGCTCGGTCCCATAGGTGAGCTCGACCGAAATCGGGTTCAGCTCGATGCCGCCGACCTCCTGGAAGTACGTGAACTGGGTGATCTCCATGCCGTCGAGGCGCACCTCCCAGCCCAGGCCCCAGGCGCCGAGCGTCGGGGACTCCCAGTCGTCCTGCATGAACCGGATGTCGTGCTGCTTGGGGTTGATGCCGAGCGCGCGCAGGCTCTCCAGGTAGACGTCCTGCACGTCGGCGGGCGCCGGCTTCAGAATGACCTGGTACTGGTAGTAGTGCTGGAGGCGGTTCGGGTTTTCGCCGTAGCGTCCGTCTGTGGGCCGCCGGCAGGGCTGCACGTAGGCCGCGCGCCAGGAATCGGGTCCCAGGACCTTGAGGAACGTCGCCGGATGGAACGTCCCGGCGCCGACTTCCAGATCGTAGGGTTCGTGGATCACGCACCCCCTGTCGGCCCAAAAATGATGCAGTGAAAGCAGGAGGTTCTGAAGGGTCACCCGTGCGGTCTCCCGAGCAGGAATCGGAGGGCCAACCCTAACAAATGCGGTAGGGGTTGTCAATTGAAGGACCGCGGCCGGATTGACTGTCGGCGGCGCTTTTGTTAGGCTCCGCCGGGACTTCCGACCAACCGATTTCTCAACAAGGAGACGACCCGTTGCCACCCACAGGCCTGACCGCCGGTACCCCTCTTGCAACCCTGAACCACCTGGCCGCCCGGCTGCGAATCCTCAGCGTTCGGTCCACCACCGAAGCCGGCAGCGGGCACCCCACGAGCTGCTGCTCGGCGGCCGACATCGTGGCCGTGCTGTTCTTTTCGGTCATGCGCTTCAACCCGAAGAATCCCAAGCATCCGAACAACGACCGGTTCGTGCTCTCGAAGGGCCATGCCGCGCCGCTGTTGTACGCCGCCTGGGCCGAAGCCGGCGCGTTCAATCCCGACGACCTGCTGCGCCTGCGGACGTTGGAATCGGACCTCGAAGGCCATCCCACGCCGCGGCTGAACTTCGTGGACGTCGCGACCGGCTCGCTCGGCCAGGGGCTGAACGCCGGGATCGGCCTGGCCTTGAACGCGAGGCTGGACCAGTCCAATTACCGCACCTACGTCCTGATGGGCGATGGGGAGTCCATGGAGGGCTCCATCTGGGAAGCCGCCGAAATCGCGCGGCATCTCAAACTCGACAACCTCTGCGCGATCGTGGACGTCAACCGCCAGGGACAGAGCGACCCGACCATCCTGCAGCACGACATGGAGGCCTACCGCGCGCGCTGGAGCGCGTTCGGCTGGAACGCGCTCGTCGTCGACGGTCACGACACCGCCGCGTTGCTGAACGCCTTCGAGCAGGCCGGCCAAACGAAGGGGAAACCGACCGTCCTCCTCGCCCGCACGCTCAAGGGCAAGGGCATTTCATTCGCTGAGGACAAGCCGGACTGGCACGGGAAGGCTTTCAAGAAAGGCGAGGAAGCCGACAAAGCCCTGGCCGAGTTGAGCGCCCGGCTGCTCCCCTCTCCTCCCAAAGTCGAGATTCGTCTGCCGGACCCGCCGGCGAAGGCGCCGGCCGCAGCCAGGCCGGTCGCGCCGCCGGAGTACCAGCCGTCGGATTCCGTGGCGACGCGCGAGGCCTTCGGCGCGACGCTGGTGAAACTGGGCGAGGCCAACCCCAAAGTCGTCGCCCTCGACGCGGACGTCAAGAACTCCACCTTCACGGACAAGTTCGGCAAGAAGTTTCCGGATCGGTTCTTCGAGACCTTCATCGCCGAGCAGAACATGATCGGCGCGGGCGTGGGGCTGGCGAGCCAGGGCAAGATTCCCTTCGTCGCCACCTTCGCCGCGTTTCTGACCCGCGCCTACGACTTCATCCGCATGGCGGCGATCAGCAAGACGAACCTCAAGCTCATGGGCTCGCACGTCGGGGTCTCCATCGGCGAGGACGGGCCGTCGCAGATGGGCCTCGAAGACCTGGCCATGATGGCCGCGCAGCCGGGCGTCGCGGTGCTCTACCCGTCCGACGCGGTCTGCACGCACTGGCTCACGGCCCTGGCGGCCGATCATCAGGGCATGGTCTACATCCGCACCGGCCGTCCCAAGACGCCCATCCTCTACAAGAATGACGAGCAGTTCACGATCGGCGGATCGAAGGTGCTCCGCGAAAGCGCGAAGGACAAACTCACGGTCGTCGCGGCAGGCGTGACGCTGTTCGAGGCGCTCAAGGCCCATGACGAGCTGGCCAAGCAGGGCATCGCGATCCGCGTCGTGGACCTCTACAGCATCGTGCCGATCGACCGCGCGACGCTGCTCGCCTCCGCCCGCGCGACGAACAACCTCATGCTGACGGTCGAGGACCACTACGCGCACGGCGGGATCGGCGATGCGGTGACGGCGGCGGTCAATGCCGACGGGGTGAAGGTGCACAAGATGGCCGTGACGGAGATCCCCCACAGCGGCAAGCCGGACCAGCTCCTCGACCGCTACGGCCTCAGCGCCCGCCACATCGTGGAGAAAGTAAAGAAGCTCATTTCTTAGGTGGGTGGCGCTGAGCGGGCCCCTGGCGGAACGGAAGGACGTACAGGCGAGTCTGCGTGGCTGCAACGCCGAAACGGCCTGAGTACGTCAGGGTGGCTCAGCGACAGGACCCACTCTTCGCGGATTGGTCAGCTGAGATTCAGCACGAGCAGCTTGATTTCGGTCATCTCGTCGATGGCGTAGCGGAGGCCTTCGCGGCCGAGGCCGGAGTCCTTCACCCCGCCGTAGGGCATGTGGTCGGCGCGGAACGTCGGAATCTCGTTGATCAGCACCGCGCCCACGTCCAGATCCCGGAATGATTGAAACGCCTTCTTGATGTCTCGGGTAAACACACCGGCCTGTAACCCGTACGGCGAGTCGTTGATCCCCGCCAGCGCGTCGTCGAACTTCACGTAGGGCGCCACCGTCACGACCGGCCCGAAGACCTCCTGGCAGGACACCTTCATCTCCGGCGTCACGTCCGTCAGCACCGTCGCCTCGACCACGCTCCCCTGCCGCTTGCCGCCGATGCGCACCTTCGCCCCTGCCGCCGCCGCTTCCTTGATCCAGGCCTCCACCCTCTTCGCCGCGCCCTCGTCGATGAGTGGCCCCACGACCGTCGATTCCTCGGCCGGGTTGCCGGCCTTTAACGCGCCGACGCGCTGGACCAGCTTGTCGAGAAACTTCTGGTAGACCGATTCGTGGGCGTAGATGCGCTGGACCGAGATACAGGTCTGACCCGAATAAGCATAGCCTCCGACCACGCAACGGTCCGCCGCCTGGTCGAGGTCGGCGTCCGGCTCGACGATCACGCCGGCGTTCCCGCCCAGTTCGAGCACGACGCGCTTCTTTCCCGCCTTGCCCTTGAGCATCCAGCCCACGGCGGCGCTGCCGGTGAAACTGACCATCTTGAAACGCTCGTCCGTGACCATCCGCTCCGCGACGGCGTTCGCGCAGGGCACGATGCCGAGCATGCCGGCGGGCAACCCCGATTGCAGGAAGACCTCGCCCAGCAGCAGCGACGTCAGCGGCGTCTGGGGAGCCGGCTTGAGCACGATGGGATTCCCGACCGCCAGGGCCGGCGCGACCTTGTGCGCGACGAGGTTCAGCGGAAAATTGAACGGCGTGATACCGAGGATGGGTCCGAGCGGCACCCGACGCGACAGACCGAAGTGGTTGTCGGTGCCGGGCGCGATGTCCAGCGGAACGATCTCGCCGGAAATGCGCTTGGCTTCTTCCGCGGCGACCGTGAACGTCGTGATGGCCCGCCCGACTTCGCGGCGCGCATCGGTGATGGGCTTGCCTGATTCGGACGAGAGGCTTCGGGCGAACTCTTCCTTGCGGATCGTGATGTCGGCGGCGATCTTCTGCAGCGCCTCGGCCCTTTTGTGGGCGGGCAGCCGCCGGCCGACGGCAAAGGCCGCGACCGCCGCGCGGATGGCCTCGTCGGCCTCGGCCTCGCCGGCCAGGCAGACCTCCGCCAGAATCTCTCCGTTATACGGGTTTCGGATCGGACCGGTCGTCCCGGTCTCGATCCACTTCCCCGCAATCAGCATGGCGCGACGCTTCGCCATCATCGCCTATTATGAGGGATTGGGCGCAACAAACACCAGCACCGACAGCCGCTGCTGCGTGTGGTTGCGGACCCCGTGCTCCGCGCCGGCCGGCGCCATCACCGCCTGGCCGGACCCGAGAACTTTTTCCTCGCCGCCGACCTGGAACGTCCCCTGCCCGTCAAGCACGATGTAGATTTTGTCCTGCTCGCCGTGCACGTGCCCCTTCTGGACCTGCCCCGGTTCGAACCCGTACACGTCGCAGAAGAACCGCGGCGTCTGGAAGAGATTGTTCTTCTTCATCTTCTCGGACGAGAACTGCTTGAAGTCGCTCAACGACAAGACTGTCATACCTGGCCTTTCTCCTTGTGACGTTCGACGTGACGTTCTTCCACCTTTTCAAGGAACGGATCGACCGACACCAGGTGGCGCTGCAGGCCGAGCTCCCCGGCCGGCACGCCCATCGCCAGCCCGAGCATCTGCGGCAGGTGCAGCACCGGCAGGTTCAGGTTCGCCCCGATCTTCTTCCCCGCCCGCTCCTGATAGATGTCCAGGCTCATGTGGCACAGCGGGCAGGGCGTGACCATCGCGTCCGCGCCGCCGTCCTTCGCCTCCTTGAGGTTCGCGCCGTTCATCGCGAGGGCGATGTCTTCCTTCTCCAGGATGATCGGGAAGCCGCAGCACTTGATCTTGCCGCCGTAGTCCACCGGCTCGGCCCCCACGGCACGGATGACCTTGTCGAGGGAATCCGGGTGCTCCGGGTCGTCGAACCCGAGATCGCCCGACGGCCGCAGGATATAGCAGCCGTAGAACGGCGCGATCTTGAGGTCGCCGAGCGTCACCTGCACCTCGTCCGCGAGCTTCTCCAGCCCCACTTCGCGCACCACGATCCAGAGCAGGTGTTTGACCTGGACCGTGCCGCGATAGGCGAGCCGCTCGGGCGCGAGCAGGCGGTTGACGCGCTGGAGCAGCGCCGGATCGCTTTTGAGCTTCCGGTTGGCGCCGCCCATGACGCCCTGGCAGGTGCCGCAGATCGTCATGATGTCGAGGCCCAGCCGTTCGGCCTGCGCAAAGGTGCGCGCGCTGAGGGCGAGGGCGCCGTCGGGGTCCGCCTCGCCGACCACGCCGGCCCCGCAGCAGGACGACGCGGTCAGCTCGGTGACTTCGATCCCGAGCCGTCCGATGACGGCCATCGTGGATTGAAACAGCTCGGGCGTCGCCCCCTTCGCCGCACACCCTGGATATAAAGCGTACTTCAATTTATCTCATCCATAGTTGTATTTCACGCCGGTGCCGGCGTCCGGATAGGTCATCTCGATGTTGTTGAACTCGTTGCAGGCGACCAGGCAGGCCCCGCTCTCGAGACAGGCCGGCCACTCCACGTTCATTTTCATCGTGATCCCGTCCCACCGGTAGACCCCCGCCGGACACACGATCGTGCATTGCTTCCTCACACAGCGCAGACAGGCCGCCGGCTCCTTGATCCGGATGTGCGGGGTGCGGAACTGGATCTCGTTGCCGGTCTTCCTGTCGCTCATCGCCGCCGCTCCAGCAGGGCGCGCACCCGCTCCGGCCCGTCCATGGACGAGTGCAGCGGGCTCGGCACCTTCCCTTTGAGCAGCATCCGGACGCCCAGCGGCAGCACGCGCAGGAACTTCCGCAGGCTCCAGCCGATCACCTTCAACGGCATCAGCGCTTCGTTCAGCCGGCCGAACCGCGCGATCAGGTCCCGGAACCCCACGACGTGCCGGGCGCCGCCCGTCCCGGTATGGCCCGACTCGATGGCCTCGCGGCGCAGGCGGATGATCGCCTCCATCGGCTGCACGTCCTTGGGACAGACCTCCACGCAGAAATTGCACCGCGTGCAGTCCCACATGCCGGTCGGCCCTTGCAGCGCGGCCAGCCGGGACGTCCGCGCCGGGCCGGACTCCCGGGCGTCCGCGACGAACCGGTACGCCTTCGCCAGCGCGGCGGGCCCCAGGAAACCCTTGTCCACTTCGTGCACCGTGCAGGCCGCCACGCAGGCCCCGCACATGATGCAGGCGTCCACGTTGTGGAACCGGGAGGCGCCCGCCGCCAGCGCGCCGCCGGCGGCCTGGCGGCCGCTGTCCCGCAGCCACGGCTCGATCGCGCGGACCTTGCCCCAGAAGGACCCCATGTCCACGGACAGATCCTTGAGCACGGGCAGATGGCGAAGCGGCCCGACGATGAGCCCGCCGTGCCGTTCCCATTCCCTCCGGACGGACGTGCGGCAGGCCAGCTTCTCGCCGCCGTTGATCGTCATCGAGCAGGACCCGCAGATGGCGGAGCGGCACGAATAGCGGAAGGTCAGCCGGCCGTCCTGCTCGTTTTTGATCCGGATGAGGGCGTCGAGCACGGTCATCCCGCGGGCGACGTCGAGCCGATAGGTCTCGTCGTGGGGAGCGGCGTCCAGCTCGGGGTGATACCGTTGGATCGTGAAGGCCAGGCGCATCGCCTAGTCGATTTCGAGGACTTTCGGAAAGCGCGTGAGATTGCGGCAGCCGCCGGACTCGACCAGGACCATGTCCTCGATCCGGACCCCGCCGATGCCGGGGTAGTAGAGCCCCGGTTCGACGGTGACCACGTGGCCGGCCGCGAGCGGAGACCCGGTCTTGCCGATCCGGGGCGCTTCGTGAATGTCGATGCCCACCCCGTGGCCGGTCCCGTGAAAGAAACCCTGCATGCGCCCGTCGATCAGGCCCGTCTTGTAGCCGGCCTGCTCGAACCGCTCCAGGACGCGGGCGTGGATCTTCTGCCCGTCCGCGCCGTCGCGGACCGAGCCGATGGCCTCTTCCTGCGCGGCCAGCACCGTGTCGTAGAGACGCTTTTTCTCGGGGCTCGCCTTGCCCTTGAGCACGGTGCGGCTCATGTCGGCGAAGTACCGGGTCGTCGCGTTGCGGGGGAAGATGTCCATGACGATGAGCTCGCCGGCCTTCAGCGGCCCCGACCCCTCGTTGTGCGGATCGCAGGCCTGCAGGCCTCCGGCGATGATCGTGTGCTGGCTGATGCAGTCCTGCTCCATCAGCGAGACATTGATGAGCTGCTTGATGCGCTCGGACGTCACGGGCTCGCCCTCGTGGACGATCAGGCCGTCCCGCACGGAGGCCGCGCCGAGGAGGTCGAGCACCCGCCGGACGGCCGACTCCACGGCGCGCTGGGCGGCTTCGATCGCGGCCACTTCCGCCCCGGTCTTGATGGCCCGCTCTTCGAAGAACGGCTCGCGCTTCGTGCTCAGCTCGTACCCCTTCGCCTGGAGCCGGCGGGCGTGCTCGAAGCCGAAATTCTCCGGCACCACCAGATGCGTGACGCCGCGCTCCTTCAGCACCAGATCGACCACGTCGACCGCGGTGGGGTGGGCCGCCTCGCGCCGCTTGAACCGCGCCTCGTATTCCGTATAGGACAGGACGGTATCCACCGTGGCCGTGGCCCGCGCGCGGTCCACTTCCAGATCGCTCATGACGAGGATTTTCTCGCCCTTCACGCGGAGAAAAATGAAGGAGTCCGGCGCGGGAAACCGGGTCGCGTAATAGAGGTTGGAGTCGGTCTCGCTCGCCGCGATGAGCAGGACGTCGGAATCGGCCGGCATAATCGACGATGCTAGCATGGCCTCATTGAGCCGAGCAAGGCGTCCGCGGCCCCTTGTCGGCCGGCGCGATCAGCTCTTTCGGCAGCAGGACGATGTTCTTCATGAGATCGAAGGCGAGCTGCCCCAGGCCGGTCAGCCCCGACCCGACCGACTTCATGGGGAGCCACGTCACTTTCGGATCGACCAGCGGGCCTTTGATCTCGAAGAAGGCGGTGGTAAAGCCTTCCCGCTCGCCCGCGAACAGCTTGCCGAAGAGGGGGATGGATTGCAGGATCCCTTCGTAGGAGCCGAACGGCGTCACGACCATGACCATGTCGTACTGATCGTTGGGGATGTCGTACGTGCCCGCGCCGGTGATCTTCAGGACCGGGCTGTCCACCCGGTAGTTCTGGACCTCCGCGATGCCGTTCTTGATGACGATGCGCCCCGAGACGCAATCAAACGGCATCCCCTGCTCGGTGACGTCCGCCTTGCCCGCCAGCTGCGAGGTCAGGTTGAGCAGCCCGGCGATTTTTGATGTTGCCGACAGCTTCCGGAAACGGCCGTCGGCGACCAGCACCTTGACGTCTCCGTTGAGGGTGGGCGCGGGCCCCTTGGGATGCGTGCCGTCCCCACGGATCGCCCCGTCCAACGTCAGCGAGCCGGTGAACGGCGGCTCCATGATGCCGACCGAATGGAACACCGGCTCCACCGCGATCCCTTTCAGATGAAGGGTGGACTCGACCGCGGCGGGTTTCCCGGGCGGCAGCGCCACGCGCGTCTGGCCGGTGATCGTCCCCTTCCCCATCCGGCCGGTGACCGGGTCCAGGACGATCGCGTCGTCCCCTCCGGAGACCTTCGCCTGAATCTCGTCGAAGAGCACGCCGTGATAGCGGCCGTTCCGGATCGTCGCCGTCGCCGAGAGCTTGGCGCCGCTGGTCAGCGCTTCCATCGCCACGCGCACGAGGGAGCGATCGCCCTCGGGAACCAGCAAGGCCAGATCGAGGCCCGGCGAGTCAAACGCGGCTTGGATGCGCGGGATCCCCCGCCACCCGCGGATGTCTCCCGTGGCGGTGATCCGGCTGTCCGCGATTTTCAGCGTCCCGCCCTCCACCGTGAGGCGGTCCTCCACAAACGAGAACGTCGCCGTCAGGTCCTCGACCGGCGCGGCCAGCCCTTCGATTTTGAAACTCGCGTGCGTGATCGCCGCCTGGCCCTTCAGCTTGGCGGCCCACCAGTTATCGAGCGGCCCGGCCGCCGTAAACTGCGCCTGGAAGCTTCCCGCATTGAAGGAGGTCTTCACGGCGAGCAGTCCCTTGGGCAGCGCTCGGATGGCGACCGGCGGAATCCGCACCTCGAGGTCGAAGCTGCGGTCCCGGTCGAAGCTCAGGGTTCCCTTCGTCAGGATCTTGAACGGAGGCATCGCCGCCGCAAAGCGGTTCACCTTCACGCGGCGGCTCTGGTCCAGCTGCAGGTCGAATTCCACTGAAGCCGGAACCTCGTTGGGCTTCCTGAATCCCACCACATGGCTGATCCCCGTCTGGCCCAGATCCGCCCGCCCGATGCCGCGCAACTCTCCCGTCCTCCCCGAAATGCTGAGCCCGAACCCCGCCGTGCCCTCCACCGAGAGCTTTTTCGACGGCTTCTCCATCGTCACCCCCAGCAGTTCTTTCGTATCGGCCTGGCCGGAGACGATCAGGGCGTAGTGGGCCTTCTCGTCGGAACGGACCGCAATCTCTCCGTCCAGAACGATCGGGGAGTGTCCCACGCGACCGGCCAGACGGTCGAACAGCACACCGCGCGGGATGGACCGCACCCGGCCCCGCACGCCGGCGAACGGCAGGGAGAGCCGCCGGTCCGTGAACCCGACGTCTTTCGCTTCAAGACCCCACGCCACGCGGAGTTCGTCGAGCCGGTTCAGCGGACCTTCCAGCTTGACGGCGGCGGCGGCTTCGCCCTGCAGTTTCGTCAGGCCGGCCGGGCCGAGCGGCAGCAGCGCCTTCGGCGCGAACCGGGCCACGACCACGGCCAGTTCCTGGGCGGAGAGCCTGCCCTTGATGTCGAGCGCCAGTTGCGGATTGTCGGCCAGGCGCGTCACCTCTCCCCGCCCCTCGGTCACATCCGCCAGTCCGTATTTGCCCGTCAGTTCCTCGATCGCTATACGGTCCGGGTCAAACAGGAACCGGCCGTTGACCTCCGAGACCGGCACGTGGTGCGACCCCACAACGGCGCTCCCGCCCAGCAGGTTCACTTCGCCCTTGACCGTCAGCCGGCGCGCCTGCTCCGGGCTCCATCCCACCTGGAGGGACACCAGCCGGACAGAGCCGCTCGCCTGCCCTTGCTTCAAAAACCCCAGCGCGTAGGCCTGGACCGTCTCCTCGGGAAGGCCCTGCACGAGCGATTCCAGACGAAACGGCGTGGTGGTCAGCGACGAGACAAACTCCACTTGCGGGGTGAACAGCTTGCTCAGCGTGACGGTGCCCGTGATCGTCGCGCCGGCGCCCGTGACGTTCAACTCCTTGATGGCCAGCGCGCGCTCGCCCTTGGCCCAGCGGTATTCGAACGCGCCGGTCAGGTTCATCGGGGCGTTGGCGCTGCGGAGGACGGGGTTGTTGTTCAGAAATGCGGCCAGCTGGCTCAGGTTCAGGCCCTTGGCTTCCAGCCGTCCCACGGCCTTCCCGCCCGGGCGCGCCCCCACGAGCGCTTCGCGCGAGACCTGCCCCGTGACCGTGAACGTCGCCTCCGTGTTGTCATGCGGGAGCGCCGCGTGGAACTTGAAGCCCAGCTGCACGCCGGCCCTCGTCAACGTGGTGGTCACGTGCCGGAGCGTGACCGTCCGGGGCGCCTCCACGCCGAAGCTGTCCTCGAACACGAATTCGCCGTCGGCGATGGCGATCTCCTCGCCCAGCATCGGGATGGTGAAGTCCGAGGGTTGGGCCGTCTGGGAAAACAGGTCCGAGATGTTCAGGATGCCGGCGGCGCCCCGCCGGATCGCCATCTTGGGCTTGTCCAGCAGGATGCGCCTCGCCAGCACTTTGCGCTGCAGGAGCGGAAAGACCCGCAGGTCGATGAAGAAATGGTCGGCGAACAGGAATTGCGTCGTGCCGTCGGGTTCCTTGATCACCACGTCATCGAGCGCGATCCGGACGTAGGGAAACACCTCGACGGTGGCCCGCTTTACCGTCACCTTGCGGCCGAGTTGCAGCTCCGCCTGCTCGACCAGCAACGCCTGGTAATCGGCGGTATTCAGGATCAGGGGAAGCGAGAGCGCAACCGCGGCAAGGACGGCGACGGGAACGAGCACCAACCACGCAAGCTTGCGGCGAGGATTCCACACAGTAGCGATAATACCTGAGGCGGCCCCAAATGCCAACGGGCGCCTGTTCAAACCGCATCGCCCGGGGTATACTCCGCCCCGTGCCCTCTCCCGCCTCGAGTCCGACCCCCGACCGGCCTCCCACGCGAGCCCGCTGGAACATTCTGGCGATGCTCACGTTGATCAGCATCATCACCTATGTGGACCGGGTCAACATCTCGGTGGCCGCCCGGCAGATGATGCCCGCCCTGGGCCTGACACAGCTTGAAATGGGCTACGTGTTCTCGGCCTTCGTGCTGGGCTACGCGCTCTTCCAGATCCCCGGCGGATGGCTGGGCGACCGGTGGGGCAGCCGCCTGGTCCTGACCCTGGCCGTCGTCTGGTGGTCCTTCTTCACGGCCTGCACCGCCCTCTCCGGAACGCTGCCGACGGCGCAGTGGCTGGGGGTCCTCGGCTCGCTTCTCCTGGTCCGGTTCCTGATCGGCGTGGGCGAGGCCGCCGCCCTGCCGAACTTCAACCGCTCCGTGGCCAACTGGTTTCCGCTCAACGAGCGCGGGCTCGGCATGGGCGTCTCGATCGGCGGCATCGGCCTCGGATCGGCCGTCACCCCGCCGATCGTGGCCTGGATGATGGTGACCTACGGATGGCAGAGCGCCTTCTACGCCGCGGCGCTGGCCGGCCTCGCGATCGCCGCCTTGTGGGGCTGGTACGCCACGGACCGGCCCGAGCAGCACCGGGGGGTGAACACAACGGAGCTCGCCGTCATCCGAGGGCCGGCCGCTCCATCCGCAGGGCCGCCGGAACCCGTCCCCTGGGCCGCGTTCCTTCGCACGCCCACCGTCTGGTGGATCGTGCTCAGCTACACCGGCCTGGGCTACATCGCGTACGTGTACATGTCCTGGTTCTATCTGTACCTGGTCGAGGAACGCGGGTTCGACGTGCTGCGCGGCGCCTTCTTCGCCTCGGGTCCCTTCATCGCCATCACGGTGCTCTGCCCGCTGGGAGGCTGGGTTACCGATCGCCTCGCCGCCTCGTGGGGCGTGAACCGCGGGCGCTCCCGGGTGGGCTGCGCGGGGATGCTGCTGTCCGGGCTCTGCATCGTGGCCGGCACGCAGATCGCCGAGCCCTACGCCGCCATCGCCATGCTGTCGCTCGGCGCGGGCTTCCTCTACTTCACGGTCGGCGCCTTCTGGGCCAGCACGATAGACCTGGCCCCCCGCCATTCCGGCACCCTCTCGGGCATCATGAACACGGGCGCCAACATCGGCGGGACGATCTCCCCGACGCTCACCCCCTGGCTGGCGGAGCAGTTCGGTTGGAACGTGTCGCTGGGATTCGCGGCCGGCATCGCCATGCTGGGCGGATTGCTGTGGCTGATGATCAGGCCGGGCGACGGATTAAAAAACGCAGAATAGCGGGGGCACCGATATCCCGGAGGCGAAGGGGTGACGCCGTAAGGGGGCCCACCGCCGCGCGCAGCTTTTGGGAGCACGGCGGGGGATGTAGGCGGCAGGACCCCGGAGCCGCAGACGACAGGACCCGCGAACTCTCAGTAGAACGCCATCGCGGCGTAGGTGACGGTGGAGTTGTACTGGTCCACGGTGGCGCGGTCGTAGCGCAGCACGGTGCCTTGCGGCGCGGTGCCATCAGAGTTGCCCAAGAGCTTGAGCATCGTGTAGAGCGGCGGGAGAATGCCGATGCGCCGCGCGTCGTCCTCCTGCCGGATGAACTGCAGCACCTCGTCGGGCTTGCCCTCTTCCGCGTGCTTGAGCATCGCGAGATCGGCCTGCATCGTCTTGTGGAAGGAAAAGTCCGTCGGCGGCTTGATGTCCCCGTACCGCATCCCGATGTGGGCAAGGTCCCCGCTCACGATGAAGCAGACCTCCTTGCCGAACGCCGCCAGCGTCTTGCGGAAGGCCTCGATGAACTGCCCGATCCGCTCGCCCTGCTTGACCAGGTCGGGATGGCCAAAGTGCAGGTGGGAGAACGAGCACAGCACCGGCACGATCGTGAACGGCGTGGTGCCGCCGAAGAGGTGCTGGAGGAAGACCGCCTGAAACTCGATGGCGTGGTCCTTGCGGTGGACGAACTCCTCCGCAAAGAACGGTTCCCCCCCCTGCTCCCGGAACAGACGCAGAAAGTCCTGGTCGGTCCGGACCAGCCCCAAGGGCGTCTCAAAATCCTTGTCGGTGCAGGCGAACAGGGACTCGATGATCCCGCGGGCGGCGCCGAGGATCACGAACACATCGGGCGCCTTCGCGTCGCGCACCTCCTTGTAAGCCCAGGCGTAGATCGGACCCGCCTGGCTGAATTCCACGTTCGGCGCCACCACCGCCTTGAGCGCCTTGCCGGCGTTCTCCGACGGCTTGGTGCCGGGGCCCTCGTCCGAGCGGAAAAACCCGCCGAGCTGCGCCGTTAATTTCCCGGGGTCGGCGTCGTAGCTCTTCCCGGCGAACGCCGCCGGGCGGGCGGGCTCCGCGCGGTACGCCTCCACCATCCACCGTTGGGCGGCGTCAAACCGCTCGCCCTCGAGGAACAGCTTCTCGTCCAGATCGGCGAGAAACTTGTCCACCCAGTTCGGCATGAGGAGCTCCCCGAAGCGTTTGAGGTACTCGCCCGCGATCTGGTTGCGCGTGTGCGCGCCGTCGAGGAACTGCACCAGGTAAAAGATGTTGGGGGGCAGGAACAGGATCCCGTCCGAGATCCCCTGCGGATCACGCAGGCCCACCGACTGCGTCTCCCCCTCGCGCACGGGGAAAAATTCCAGGTTGCGCAGCTTCGGATGTTCCATCGCGCCGAGTTTTGTCGTCGTATCCATAATGAACGCGAACGGATTATACAGGACGGGGGAAGAGCCCGACAAGAATCATTCCGGAGACGCGCCGCCGGTCTTGCGGCGCGTGGCGAGCTCCCAGCCGACGAGCGACAGGACGGTGACGGCAAGGAGCACCAGGGTCGCGTAGCCATACGCGGCGCCGGCGAACGTGATGAGGTCCCGGAACCGGCCGATGAGCAGCGACATGCGGGACATCACCGTGTAACCGAAGGCCGCGCCGAAGGCGATCATCAGGAAATAGATGCCGGTCCGGGCCGTGACCATGCCGGCCCCGGTGTGCTCGACCGAGAAAAAGAAATAAAACAGCACCGACACGACCCCGACCAGCAGGATGATCGTATTGACGCCGCTTTGGGGCGCGGCCAGGTCGAAGCCCATCGTCAGCCCGCCGGCCCCCATCGTGAGGAGCGGGTTCACCGTGTCCTCGATCTGCTTGAGGATGTACGACGAGATGGTCCGGGGGATCGCCACGCCCGAGCCGAATCCCACGACGAACGCGAACGCGATGCGGGACAGCCAGCTGATCTGGGGAATAAAGCGCGTCAGCATGAACACGCCGAGCGTGGCGGGAATGAGCAGCACGTAACTGTCCGGCGAGGCCGGGGCCTCGCCGACGGCTTTCTGGAGCGGCTCCCACAAGAGCCGCAGGAACACCGTGTGCCAGGCCAGGACGACCGAATACCCGACCGAAATCCCGACGTAGAGATGCTCGCCGAGCTTGAACAGCGGGTTGTCCTTGTAGAGAAAGCTGTAAATGAACAGCGTCAGCCCGGCGGCGACCCAGGCGCCCAGGACGACCTCTGTGGGAAGCATGGCCTCGGGCATCAGCGCGGCCTCCCCTGCTCGCCCCGCAGCATGAAATAAAACACATTGCACAGGAGGACCAGCGCGATGATCACGAAATGGGCGGCCGACTGGGCGTCCATGCCGGCCGTCGCCATCCCCTTCTGCCCGATCAGCGTTTCATATTCCGCCGCGCCCTGGAGGCCGCCGATGAGCCCATTGATCTGACCGCTGCGCAGGAAGGGGTAGAGGCCCGGCGCGATCACGCCGGTGGACCCGCCGGCCATCTCGAACCGGTACTTGTCCTTGCCGAACACGTACCACATCTCAATGCCGGATCCGCCGGCCGCGAGGCTCACCATGTAATTCACGTCACGGAGGTTGCGGACGCCCTCCAGCACGGGCATCCCCTGCGTCGGGGTCTTCGAGTAATCGGAGGGGAACGCCTTGTACAGGTCCTGGCCCATGGAAATGATCAACGCGCCCCCGCCCGGACTCCACCCGAGGAAGGCGTAGTCCTTGCCGCGCTCCTTGCCCGTCTCCGCGGCCACGGCTGAGAAGACGCCGTCCGCCAGCCCGGTGCCGGTGAGCCAGTGCGTCATCCCGATCACGCGGAGATTTTTGCGGAAGGCGTGCCGGAGCAGCGCGACCGCCTGCGGCTCGAGCTCCGGCTTGGAGGACGGGTCGAAATCGAAGGACAGGAGGAACACCGAGCGCTCCGGCATCGCCTCGATGTAATCATAGACGGCCTTCACCTCCGGCGAGACTTTGATGGGAAGGCCGAACGGCTTGAGCATCGGCAGCAGGATCGCCGCCGTGATGAGGAGAAAGATGATCCGCCGGTCGATGCCGACCATGCGCCGGGCGAAGTCCTTCACTGGTCCCGGCCTCCGCCGAGGTACGAGCGCTCGATGCCCAGGATGATCTTCAACGACAGCGCGACCGCGCCCATGCTCACGCCGATCAGGATCGCCCGACGGACCGCGCTGTTCAGCACGTTCAGGAGCCACTGGGTGACGTCCCAGGTCCACGGCAGCAGAAACTGCCCGAGCGGGACGCGCCCCATCATCACCACGACGGCGGCGACCAGGAGCACGGAGGCTTCACGCGACCGCGCCCGGAACGCACGGTAGGCCGCCGAGGCGATGAAGAAGGCCAGGATCGAAAACATGGTCCCCTGGAGCGGCACCATCGTATAGTCGTACAGCCAGCCGAAGGCGGTCTGCCCGCCGTCGACCTTGGTCTCGCCGTGGCTCCAGAACCCGATCACGATCGTGCCGATCATCGCGACGTAGAGCGCGAGGCTGAAGCCCCAGCCGGGGACCTGGCGCGTGATCTTGACGGCATGGACGTGGAAGAGGCTGGCGAGCCCCAGAAACAGCGCGAACCCTGAAATGATCTGCATCCACTTGGAGACGTTGGTGATCGCGTCTTCCGAGACCGGATGGGGAATGTAGTACTGGAAGGTGAACGCAATGCCCATCACGAAGGTGATGGCCAGCGGCAGTTGGCGCTTGAGGAAGATCACTTGAAGTCTTTGAAGAGATCCAGGACGTAGTTGACGCCGTCGACGTCCGCGACCACGCCGACGGTGGCCAGGGCCGTGCCGAGAACCAGCACGCCCATGATGAAGGCCTTGCCGAAATCCTGTCCGCGAAGCGTGCCGACCAGGACCGGCTCGCGGGAGAGGTAGGCGCTGGCGGCGTAGAGCTCCTCCCCGATCAGGGTGTAGTCGCAGGTGGTCACGAAAAACGGGAGCTGGTGGTCCGAGTCCGTCCCGGCGATCTGGATCGCCCCCGTGCTGGCGCCGGTCTCGGTCAGCAGCAGGGACTCGGCGAAATAGGAGCCCATGAAAAAGTTCGCGGCCGGCTTCTCCCGCAGCATGATCCCGTCCACCGCCGCCGTGTAGCTGAACTGGTCGCCGGTGATAAAGAAGTTGGACTCGTCCTTGTAGGCGTCCGGCCGCCCGGCCTCCACATAGGCCTCCTTGACGATCTCCTGACAGACAGCCATGACGATCGGGTCCCGGTGGGGGACTTTCAAGGTGGTGTCGTAGTGCGCCACCTTCTTGGCCACCTCGCCCAGGATGACGGTGGCCGCGATGGTGGGGACTTCGCTCATGTCCCCGGCGCCGGTGAGGTAGAGGATCGGGCGGCCCATTTCGGTGGATCGGCCGATGGCCTCCTCGACCGCGTCCAGCCCCGCGATGCGCCGGAGGGGGACGTGGGGATTCCGCCGCGCCGCGGCGATGCTCCCCAGCAGCACGCCCGTGAAGGCCAGGACGAACACCAGGTTGTTGATCTGGGCTGTGTTGAAGTAATTCGGCGCGGCGGTTCCCCCGGCCACGTCCGACCAGGCTTCCCGCCCGCCTTCGCGCATCAGCAGCTTGACGGTGTAGCGCTTCCCATTTTCGATCGGAAAGGCCTGGGAGGAGGACAGCTTGACGTAGTGATCGCCCTTGCCGGCCGGCTGGGCCCACCAGGGGAAATCCCCGGGCTTCACGTAGCGGGTGTTGGAGGGAAACTCGGCCACCTTGTTGAACGCGGCCTGCGGCGACTCGGCGGCCCAGACCTGGACGAGGCGATTCTTGCTGTCGGAGGGAGAGGCTTTCCAGACCAGGCTCAGGCTTTTGCCCGCGTCATTCGGGGTATCGAGAACCCGGAAGCCCTCCGGCGGAGAAAGGAGGGGAGGAGCGGCGACCGCCGTTCCTCCCCAAAACAGCAGCAGCAGTAACGCGGCCGGGATCACTTCCCGGTAACGATCTTGACGCTGATGGCCCCGCCGCTATCGCCTTCCTTGGCCCCTTCCCGCATGTATCCGGAAATGTCTTTTTCACCCTTGGGGTCCCCATGGCACGGCAGACAGCCCTTGCCATAGAACAGCGGCAGCATGATCCGGACGGCTTTCCCGCCGTCCACCGTCTCGCTGATGATCTTCTCGCCCTGGCGGGGATAGGACGCTTCGGCAAACTTCGCAAGGGCCTTCAATTCGAACTCATCCGGCGTGTTCTTGGGATTCCGCGGAGGATTCTGCGTCTGCTTGAGGTACACGCCCGTCTTGGCCCTGAACTTGGCGGCCGCCTGGGTCCCGAAGGTGGCGGGAATGAAGCCCTTGAACCCCACGCCCGGCCGGTTGATCACGGGCTGATAATCCGCAACGGTCGATTTCATCGTGTCGATAAGCTGCGGGAGCAGCTTCTTCGCCAGCTCCGGAACCTTCTCATTCTTGAGGTTGTCGAGGTCAATCTTCGCCCGTTCCTTGAACTTGACGGTTACCTGCTTCTCGAAGACCTCAGGCGTGAATCCCTTGTTCCCTTTGTCGGGGTCGTTGATGAGCGGTTGGTTCGCCCCGATCGTCACCCGGCCTGAGTCGTGCAGCACGGCGAGCAGACGTCCGGTCTCGACCGCATCATCGGCGGCAAACACTCTCGCAGGAGTCCACTCGTCGACGCTGATGAAGAGAATGAATAGGCCCGCGCTAATGAATCCCGTGGTCTTCATACCGGCCTCCTTCCGCTAGTGATACATGCCCTGCAATCGTCTCAGCCTCACTTGGAGAGCTTGACGCTGATCGCCCCGGCAAGCTCACCCA
>SCTG01000243.1 GCA_004298335.1 Nitrospirota bacterium | reverse complement strand
ATTTCTCTCCACGGTCCTTCAGGAACATTTCGCTCATCAATCCATTGCCAATCAACAGAATTTTCATCATTATTTAACCCTGAAAAACCTAAACAATCCCGAAGAGCCGGAGAAACATCCATGCCAGCGTTATTTGCTAATTTATTTTTTGGCAACGCCGTACCAAAGACATACTCGTAATCATTATATTGATATGGCCCAGCGTCTTCATTTTGTCCATAGCATACCTTATTTCGATGTATCAATTTAACCCAGCGATTTTTCATCATCGACTCACCATCTACCCAGCGCTTTTCGTGCGCCCAATAAACATGCAAATATGAATCTGGCTTTCGCTTACCTTCTTGGTTAGGATTACAATGCTCAGTTAGATAGCATGAATAAAAGTCGTTATACGGCACATCAAGATAAAAAGGATTTTGTTTTGGTATAAAAGAAACAGGGAAATAACCTTTTCGCTGATAAGGGTCATCGATCCCTCCATAGTGCTCGAGCCATTTTGGATCATACACACTTTCGCTATTGTCCTCCGATGACCCATTACCGATCGGTTCACCCACCCAAAACACTGTCGCTGTAATTTGCTTATGGAGTGGGTAAAGATGATATTTTAAGTCTGTAATCTTGTTTGAATATTGATGTATTAATGAAGGTCTGCTCAATACATATACAGCAAGAGCAATACAGCAGAGAAACAGAAGAATAATACATAATATCTTCATCAATTTTAAAAGCATATATTTACTATATTCTTCATTTTAATATATCAGTATAAAATCATATATAGATTTCCCTATGCTTTATATAGTAACATATGCATTATTTTAAGTTCTGAAAATATCTTTGATGTAATAGCGGCATGGGCAAAAGCGCAGATTGACTGCGGGCACTGGACGACATTAGAACCTGTTTCCTGACTGATTAGGAACTAACTCAACGAAATAAATCCTATAATGTTGATGTCTTCTTATTTTTTGGTATAATGCAAAGCATGACAGAAAATACTGCAGTAGACTTAGAATCTTTTCTACCCTCATTTGGGGTCATAATAGAACAACCTGATGTAATTTATCAAAATATTTTTCGAGGAATACTCGAGCAGGGAAGCCATAGAAATATGGCTGCCTTAATGACAGATTATGGCAGAACA
>SCTG01000162.1 GCA_004298335.1 Nitrospirota bacterium | reverse complement strand
AATTGAGCGTCGTCCGACGCATCTCAACAAAATCGTGGAGGACACGCTGGAGGTCATGCAGGAGCGCTTGCGGAGGCACCGCATTGCCCTGAAGATGGAGCTGTCGCAGTCGCTGCCGCAGGCCGATGTCGATCCCGACCAGATGGGCCAGGTCGTGTTGAACTTGGCAATCAACGCGCTCCACGCGATGGGCAACGACGGCACTCTGCTGATACGGACTGCGCGCACACCCGTCGGTCAAGGTTCAGCCGCTGAGGGCCGTGAGATGATCGAACTGTCCGTCACCGACACCGGCCACGGAATTCCGCCCGAGGACCTCGACAAGATCTTCAACCCGTTCTTCACCACCAAGGAAGTCGGCAAGGGGACGGGGTTGGGACTCACGGTGGTCCACGGCATCGTGTTGGAGCATGACGGACAGATCAAAGTGGAGAGCGAGACTCAGAGAGGCACGACCTTCCGCATCCTGCTGCCGATCGCGGCCGTGCGGTCGTAACGGCCGCAGTCCGTCGCCTCAGAAGTACGGGTGCGCGCCGCCCATAGGCAGGGCTTGCTGGTGCTCCCCGTCGTGTCCAAGGATCCGCCAGGCGCCGTCCTCGTACACCAGGCGGTGCACCTCCTCGAACCAGCTGTCGATGATGATGCGTTCGCCCGTCGATTCGGCCGTCGCCCAGACGCCTCCGGTGCAGGTGATGCTGGCCGTGGGCGACTTGCCCTCCGCCGTCACGGCGATCTTCGAGAAGATGTGATGGCTTGAAATCCGGCGGTACTTCGAGAAGAGATCCTTCCACAGGTCCCGCAGGTTGTTTTTCGTGAGTCCATGGTAGTTGTAGTCCTTTGAATAGAGGGCCATGAGCGTGTCCATGTTCTGCGCCTTCAGGGCAGCCTCCGCCTTGTCGAAGGAGGCCAGGATCTCCTTCACCGCCTTCTGATCCGCCTGGATTTCGATCTGCTTGCTCATTTTCGGTTCGGCCAGCGCAGCAGGCAAGGCAAGCACGAGCAGCCACATTGCAAACCCGATCACTATCCCGAGCGCAATCCGTAAGCGATTCCAGAACATATCGTTCCCTCCTTTTGCCTTTACATTGAGCAAGCGCTATGCCCTCGGGCACGCATCAGTCTATCAATGTCTTGCGACACAGGACCCGAGAAAGCTGAGGCATTTGGCCCCACCGTTGATTCTTGTAGCTGGGGCGGAGTGCGCCTGCTCAAAATTCAGAAAGGTCGGCATTCCGGCCTCGCTTCTTTTCGTTTTTCTGTCGCATCTTTCCCC
Source organism: Nitrospirota bacterium (assembly GCA_004298335.1). Classification (GTDB taxonomy): domain Bacteria; phylum Nitrospirota; class Nitrospiria; order Nitrospirales; family NS-4; genus SCTG01. The sequence continues at coordinate 13,053 of SCTG01000162.1, read as the reverse complement.
AGCGGCCGGTTCCCCCTGTAGAGAATCTCATCAGCCAAGTCCGTGACCCCCGCCGGTTCGCTCCGCAACTCGTTGATTCGATGCTCTTCTCCTGAAGCCGCATGAGCGCTCCCTGTGGCCGCTCTCTTGCATTCCTCCAGTAGCGTCATGAAGGACGAACAACCACGTGCAAGCAGTGACGGACACAAACAGAACAGAAACAACGGCGTGAGCATCCTGATAGCAGACGATGATCCCGCGATGCGGAGCCTGGTGAGCGACGAGCTCAGGGAGGAAGGATACCGCGTGACCCAGGTCTCCGACGGCCAGGCCGTCCTTGAGTGCGTGGGTCATGCCGAGCCGGATTTGGTCATCACCGACCTCCGGATGCCGCATGGCGGCATGGAGTCCGTGGCGCGGCTGAGGGCTGCGGCGCCCGGCATGCCCATCATTCTGATGACGGCGTTCGGGGACAAGGCGACCGAATCACTGGCCTACAAGTGGGGCGCGTCGGCCTACTTCAACAAGCCGGTCCGCATGGCACAGTTGAAGGAGACCGTCCGTATTCTTTTGGATGGAGATGCGCAGAAAAAAAGGAGGCGACTGTATGAGTAGAGTGTGTGGCAGAACGGATTCGGGCCGGATGGCCCTGGCTCTTCAAGCGGTGTCGATAGCCGGAAGCCTCATTTTCTCGCCGGTGTCCTTTGCCGCCGACGAGCACGCGCAGCATGCATCAGGCCCGGCGGGTTCCGCATGGGCCGAACAACTCAAGGGGCAGACCATTGTTGAGAATGCGATGGAAGGCCGCCCGGACCGGGCCGTCAAGGTGGATCTGCAGCACAAGCGCCTGATGCAGCAGATGGAAGCCCAGACTCAGGGGGCATCCGGCGGTTACAACACGATGTCCTCGATGCACCAATACGCTGGGCAAGAAGGTGCCAGCTTCTTGTTGGCGTCCCCACCCGGCGGCGAGCCGGTCAAAATGGACGGCGGACGGTGTCCGTCATCCGTTCCCGTGAAGCAGTACGATATCTCGATGATCGCCATCGAGATCACCCTCAATCAGTGGTTGGACTACTATCCCGGCTACATGTACATCCTGAGCGAGAACATTCAAAAAGCTCGCACCGAAGAGGCGAAGAACAAAGCTGCGCGCGAGAACGAAAAGGATCAATTCGACACCGGGGCGGTTTCGAACGGCCTCCAGGGCGACATTATTCAGCCGCTGGCCATCCGGGCGAACCAGGGCGACTGCGTGAAGATCACGCTCCGGAACCAGATGAAAGACGAGTCCGGCAGTTTCCACGTTTCCGGCGCCAGTATGATCGTCAGCGCGACGGGCAGGGCGGCGACCACGACGAACCCTGACACGATCGTGGGCCCCGGAAAAAGCGTGGACATGGAATGGTACATCCATCCCACCACACAGGAAGGCGTACGGCAGTTCCATTCATACAGCAACGACCGTGAACTGACGGTGATGGGGCTGTTCGGCGCGTTCGTGGTGGAGCCGAAGGGCTCACGGTATCTGGAGCCCATCGGGACGGGGCCGGCCACCGAGGCCAGGAGCGGCTGGCAGGTGATGATCAACAACGGCTCGGGCCCGGACTTTCGCGAGCACGTGATCTTCTATCACGAAGTGGGGGATGAAGCCTTCCGACCTGTGAACAAGAAGGGCGACTTCCTGCCCCAGCGCGATCCCATCACGGACGCGTACCGTCCCGGCGGGCGGGCGCTGAACTATCGCAGCGAGCCATTTGGCATCGACGAGATGCACCTGCAGCACGAGTACTTCGGGTTCGAGGACGAGTCACTTGCGTACAGTTCGTACACGTTCGGCGACGTGCCGACGACCCTCCCGCGGGCGTATTTGGGCGATCCGGTCAAGTGGCGGATCGTGCATGGCGGGTCGGAGGTGTTCCACTCCCACCATCCCCACGGCGGGTCCATCCGGTGGCCGCGCAGCCCACGTGCCCTGGATACCGAGCTGTGGGCGACCGCAAAGAACGGCCCGGTGAAGTATCCGGTGATCAGGACCAAGACGGACCGCGTGGACGTCGAAGTGCTCGGGCCGTCCGAGGCGCTGGACCTGGAAAACGAGTGCGGGTCCGGCTTGTGCCAGCAACTGGCCGGCGATTTCCTGTTCCACTGTCACGTGGCGCACCACTACGTGGCCGGCATGTGGGGATACGCGCGGACCTACAACACCCTCCAGGCGGGCGAGCATCACACCGACGTCATGCCCGATCTGCGGGAACTGCCGGATCGGCAGGGCCGGATGCAGGCCGGCGTGACCTCCGATAAGCTCATCGGCAAGACGGTGGATTGGTTCGGGAAGAACTTCCAGATCATCGAGAAGGGCAAGACCAATTGGAAGAGCAGTCCTGCGGTCGTGACCATCAAGGACTGGGTCGAGATGCAAATGCCGACTATGGGCAAGCCGGGTCACAAAGACGACGAGCGCGGGCAAATCCTGGCCTACGACGCGACGGTGCAGGATTGGGCTTGGAAGGGCACGGTCGCGATGACGGAGAGAGAGAGCACGACCGCCAATCCGAAGTACAAGTCGCCGAAGCCGGGCGAGCGACTGCCGATCTTGTTCGAGTCGCGGACCGGAAAGATTTCTTGGCCGACGATGAAGCCGCATTTCGGCAAGCGCGTACCCTTCCCGCCGAACCACAACGGCGCGCCGTGGCTGGAGATGATCCATCAGGACGACAACGGCGTGCGAACGCCCGACCCGGCCAAGCCGGGCGAGCAGGGGCGGTGGAGCCTGTGCCCGGAGAACGTCGGGCGCAAGTTCTATAACCTCCACTTCATCCGGCTGCCGATCACCCTGGCCAAGGCGCAGGGCAAGGAGCCGCCGATCGTGGACAAGGACGGGTTGCTCTACGTCATCCACGAAGAGGAGGCGGAGACGCGGGCGAACGACGACAAGAAATATCCGCTCGTGATCCGGGCGAACGTCTATGACTGCGTGGACGTGCTGTTGACCAGCGAGTGGGACGACGACGACTTCACGAACTTCCAGTCGTCGAAGATCAACATCCATCCCCACTTCATGCAGTTCGACAACCAGGCGTCGGACGGTGTGATCAGCGGCATGTCCTATGAGCAGTCCGTGCGGCCGTTCACGATGCTGGAGAAGCCGAAGAAAGCCGGCATGCCGGCGCCGATGAATACCGTGATTACGGAGCCGGTCAAATCGGGCGGCAAGACGATCAAGGTCAAAAACGCGAAGCAGTATCACGTCGGCACCGAACTGCTGATCGGCGCGGACAACGTCAAGGGGAGCGAGATCCAGCGCATCACGGGCATCAGCGGCGACACGATCACGCTGGCGCACGCGCTGAAGCATGATCACCCGGTCAAGGACATCGTGACGGTCGAGTTCGTTCGCTATCGCTGGTGGGTGGACTCGGACCTGGGCACGGTGTTCTGGCACGACCACGCCTTCGGGGCCACGACTTGGCCACACGGCGGGTTCGGATCCGTGATCATTGAGCCGCAGGGCTCAACGTATCATGACGCTCAGACCGGAAAGGAAATCCGGAGCGGCCCGATCGCCGACATCCATACCACCGAGCCGGTGGGCTACGGCGTGAACGGCAGTTTCCGTGAATTGATGGTGTCGATCCACGATACCGTGCCGCATACCGTCAACGTCATACAAGCCGGCAATCCTCCCGGTCAACCGGTTGAGGTGGCGCTGGAGGGCGGCAAGACAGTGTCTTTCCAGATGCCGGACAAGATCGCGATGTTGCCCAACCCATACGTGAACGGCGGCACGCATACCACGGGCAGCGGCCTGAATTTCCGGGCAGAACCGTTCGCACAACGCTTGGCGAACAATCCGGATACCACGAAACTGTTCAGCAGCGCGGTCCACCAGGATCCGGGCACGCCTCTCCTGAGGGCGTATCTCGGCGATACGGTTGTCTTCAGGCTGCTGCATCAGTTGATGAACGAGTCGCACGTGTGGACCATTGCGGGCCACACGTTCCTGACGGAACGCTACGCCGGGGACGCCAATCGGAAGAACTCGATCCACGTCGGGATCGCCGAGCGGTATGACCTTGTGACCAAGGCCGGCGGGTTCCAGGGGATGCCGGGCGACTACATCCACTTCAACGGCCGCGCGTCCCACTTCATGGAAGGGGCATGGGGACTCGTCCGCGTGCTGGATAAGGAGACGCCGGATCTGAAGCGTCTCCCGGCCGGCACGGCCAAGGACGAGATCCCGCAGGCGCCGGCTTCCGTATGTCCGAGCAACGCGCCGGTAAAGACCTTCAACGTAGTTGCGTTGGATCGCCCGCTCGTCTTCAACACGAAGGCAAAAGGCGCGATCGAAGTGGATTTCGAGCGCAAGATCGAAGTGGCCAATTCTGAGGCCAAGATCTTTGCCTTGGAGGAGGAAGCCGCCCGAGTGGCGACGGGGGCGCAGCCGATGCCGTTGACGCTCCGCGTCAACCTTGGCGACTGCATCAAGGTCAATCTCAAGAATAAGATGGCCGGAAGCCGGGCATCGTTCTTCGCGCCGGGCCTGGGTTTCGATCCGAGAGAGTCGCAGGGGATCAACGTGGGCAACAACCCCGGCGACCAGACCATCGGTTCGGGCGAGAGCCGCACGTACACATACTACGCGCATCCCGACAACAAGGAGACTACTTCCTTTGTGTGGGACGGCGCCAACGTCGTGAGCAACCCTCGCAACGGGCTGTTCGGGGCGGTCATCGTCGGGCCGAGGGGCTCCAAGTATCGCGATCCGGCGACCGGCGAGGACCTGTCCCAGAAGAACAGCTGGCAGGCCGACGTGATCGTGGATACGACGCTGCCGGAGAACGCGGGCAAGCGCAGCTATCGTGACGCGGCTCTCTTCTTCCAGGACGAGGACAACATCATCGGGACAAGCTTCATGCCGTACGTGCAGAACGTGGCGGGATTGACCGGTGTCAACTACCGCTCGGAACCGTACAAGCAGCGGGAGGAGCAGGGTTGTAAGCTCGGCAATATCTTTAGTCCGTGCTCGGCAGGTCAGCTCGAAGATCCGCAAACACCGCTGATCCTGGCGCACGCGGGCGATCCGGTGCGGATCCACGTGATTGGCGCGTGGAGCGAACAAAACGGCATGTTCGGTGTCGAAGGACATGAGTGGCCGATCGAGCCCTACATGGCGGGCGCCGACATGATCAGCGTGGTGGAGTTCGCGGGGTCTGAAGTCCTGGATGTCTTCCTGCGGCAGGGAGCTGGTGGTCCGTACAGGTTGGTCGGGGACTATATCTGGTCCAACCAGCGGCTCCCGTACTCGCAGTCCGGCCAGTGGGGGTACCTCCGGGTGCTGCCGGCAGGCGATCAGAGGATCCTGCCGCTGACCAGCGGGGCCGTTGGTGCGCAGAAAGCCGAGGCACCGCCGGAGGCGCCGTTGGCGGCGCCGGCTGTGTCGAAGGCCGACGTGGTTCGATAGGTCGGACTAGGTCAGTCGGGATTGAGAGCGGGGGAATCCAATGGTGGGTTCCCCCACTTTTCTTTCCTCAGCGACCGTGTACGTTTCAACAACGAGTCGGTGATTTAGCGGAATCGGTCCGCCACCACGGGCCTACCGGCGCCCGTCAGATACCCGGCGCACATGGTGGGGGTGGTGTGGCGGATGGCGAAGCGGCCGTCGGGCGCGAGCACGAGCGCGCCGGCCGCCGCGCCTTCGATGCGGACCACCAGCTTCTTCAACGTCAGCCGCGCGGCCGTCGCCGGGCTCGCTCCCGCCGCGAGCCGGTCCGCGATCTCCTTGGCCACGGCGATCCGGATGATGCCCTCGCCCAGTCCGGTCATGGAGACCGCGCCGGCGTCGTTGTCCGCGTACACCCCGCATCCGATCAGCGGCGAGTCGCCCACGCGGCCGGGGAGCATGAACGCGATTCCGCCCGTCGAGGCGCCCGCCGCCACGGTGCCCTCCGCGTCCAGCGCCACGGCGCCCACGGTTTCCAGCCCCAGCATCTTTTCATACAGCCGGAGCATCCGGCGCTGGGGGCCGGTGGCTGTCACAGCCTCGCGCATGGCGTTCCGCCGGGACGGGGGCAGGGCCGGCTTGCGTGGACGGCGGGTTTGCCGCTCCAGCTTGAAGTGGTCGGCGAAGCGCGTTGCGTGCTTGCTGATCAGCAACACGTGCGCGGTTTTCTCCATCACGAGCCGCGCCGCGGTGATCGGGTGGCGGATGTGTTCGATGCCCGCCACGGCCCCGGCCCGCAGCAGGCGCCCTTCCATTATAGATGCGTCCATCCGGCGCATGCCGTCCAGTTGCAGGTGCGCGCCGGTCCCGGCGTTGAAGAGGCCGGAGCCTTCCATGACTCGAATGGTGACTTCCACGGCGGCCGCGGCGGTGCTTCCGCGCTCCAGCAAGATGTGTCCTGCCGCCAGGGCCTCGGCCAGGCAGGCGAGCTGGGCCGGCGTGACGACCTTCGCGCCCGCGCCTCCGTGGGCCAGGATGATGCACCGTTTCACTGGGACGGGGGCTTGGCAGGGACGGTGTCGTGCGGGCCGTTCTTGCGCAGGAGCCGGCGACGGTCCAGCCACCAGGCCAGCAGGGGGATGGTGAGGGGCGCGCCCGGGAGCACGACCACCACGAGATAGGGACTCAATGCGGAGAGACGCCGGAGGTAGACGCGCAGCTCGGCCTTGTCCTCCCTGGTCCACCGCTGGCCGTTGCGTTTCTTCATCAGGAGAGGCATGAGCCCCTTGATCTGGACGGCTTCGGCGAGCAGCCGCTTGCGTTCCCGCTCCTGGAGATCCCGCACGAACGTGAACGCGCCGAGCAGGCGCACGCGTGTGGTTCCCCTCATGGGTTCTTTCCGGCGGACGCGGCCAGCCGCGCGCGGTAGCGCGCGATGAGGCGGCGCTGCAGCCACATCCCGCCGGCCACGAGCGCGACGACGACGACCACGAGCGCGACCAGGCGGCCGTCGCCGGCGCCCTCTTTCGCGTAGACTTTGCCGTCGGTTCCTTTGACGATCACCATGTCCTTCTGGTTCTGGTGGACGTTGCCGGAGGGGTCGCCCAGGTTGATCCACTCCTTGCAGAGCCGCACCGGCTCCTTCTCGCCTTCCGGCTTGTACCAGGCCATGCGGAGGCACACGTCATGGACGGGGTCGAAGAACTCCCGGTCCGCGAAGATCCGGTCCAGGTCCAGCCCGCTGCCCCACAGGGCCAGGAGGAAGAGCGCGTTGATGCCGATGATGAAGCCGATGGCGAGGCGGACGGTGAAGCGCCTGACCCGGTCCGCGGTCCGCCGCTCCGCAGGGGTCTGGTCCGCCGCGTCCGTGGCCAGCGCGTCCATGCTCAGGCGACGATCTCCGTCCCGACGCCCTTGTCCGTGAAGATTTCCAGGAGGATCGCGTGCGGCGTGCGGCCGTCGATCACGTGCGCCTTCTTCACGCCCCCCTCGAGCGCGTTGAGGCAGGCCTGGACCTTGGGCAGCATCCCCTCGCTGATCGTGCCCTTCTTCACCATGCGGGCCACGTCCTTGCGCGCCAGGGTGGAGACGAGTTTGCCATCCTCGTCCTTGATGCCGCGGACGTCCGTGAGCACGACGAGCTTCTCCGCGCCCAGCGCCGCGGCGACCGCGCCCGCGACCAGGTCGGCGTTGATGTTGTACGTGCGCCCGTCCTTGCCGACGCCCAGGGGCGCGATGACCGGGATGGCGTGGGTGGCCTGGAGGTTCTTCAGGATGGACGAGTCCACCGCCTGGACGTCGCCGACGAGTCCGTAGTCCTCGCCCTCGGCCCAGTCGCCCAGGTCCGCCCCGAGCTTTTTGGCCCAGTCGGCCTTCGTGAAGGGCTTGGCCTGGATGAGCCCGCCGTCCTTGCCGCTCAGGCCGACGGCCCTGGCCCCGTGCCGGCTGATCAGGGACGCGATCTCCTTGTTGATGGTCCCGCCGAGGACCATCTCGACGACCTCCATCGTGGCCGCGTCGGTGACGCGGACGCCCTGGCGGAACTTGGGCTCGATCGCGAGGCGCTTCAGCATCTGGTCGATCTGCGGCCCGCCGCCGTGCACGACGATCGGGTTCAGCCCGACGTACTTCATGAGCACGACGTCGGTGGCGAAGCCCTCCTTCAACGACGGGTCGGTCATGGCCTTGCCGCCGTACTTCAGCACGACGGTCTTGCCGGCGAAGGCCCGGATGTAGGGCAGGGCCTCGATCAGCACGTTCGCTTTCTTGATCAGCTCGTCCATGCGTCGCTCCGATTACAAAATATACCGGCTGAGGTCCTGGTCCTTGACGATGTCTTTCAACCGGTCCTTGACGGCCTGCGCGTCGATCGTCAGCTTCTTCTCGGCCAGCTCCGGCGCCTCGAAGGAGATCTCCTCCAGGAGCCGCTCCATGATCGTGAAGAGCCGCCGCGCGCCGATGTTCTCCGAGCGCTCGTTCACCTGGACGGCGGTCGCCGCGATCTCCTCGGTGCCCTCGCGGGTGAAGTCCAGCGTCACGCCTTCCGTTTCCAGCAGGGCGGTGTACTGCTTGAGCAGCGCGTTCTGCGGCTCCGTCAGGATGCGGATGAAGTCGTCCTTCGTCAGCGGCTCCAGCTCGACCCGGATGGGAAAGCGGCCCTGCAGCTCCGGGATCAGGTCGGAGGGCTTGGCCATGTGGAACGCGCCGGCCGCGATGAAGAGGATGTGGTCCGTCTTCACCGGCCCGTACTTGGTCGTGACGGTGGAGCCCTCCACGATCGGCAGCAGGTCCCGCTGGACGCCCTCGCGGGAGACGTCTGGGCCCATCGTCCGCTCGCGCCCCGCGATCTTGTCGATCTCGTCCAGGAAGATGATGCCGTTCTGCTCCGTCTTGGCGACGGCCTCCTTGACGACCGCTTCCATGTCGATGAGCTTCTGGGCCTCCTCCTGGACCAGCAGCTCGAGGGCTTCCGGGACCTTCACCAGGCGGCGCTTCTTCTTGCCGGGGAACATGCCGCCCAGCATCTCCTGCAGCTGGTCCTGGATCTGCTCCATGCCGCCCAGGTTGGAGATCACGCCGATCGGGATCCCGGCCTTGTCCTTCACCTCGATCTCGACCGAGCGGGTGTCCAGCTTCCCCTCGCGCAGCAGCAGCCGGAACTTCGAGCGCGTCGCCTCGTAGCTTTCGTTGGGCGGCGCCGGCGGCGCCTCGTAGCTCGCCGGGTCGTAGATGCCGGACGGCGCCTTGGGCGGAGGCGGCGGCACGAGCAGGTCGAGCAGGCGCTCCTCGGCCTGGGCCTCCGCCTTCTTCTGGACGCGCCCGGCGTACTCGGTCTTGACCATGGTGACGGCCTGCTCGGCCAGGTCGCGGACCATGGACTCGCAGTCCCGCCCGACGTAGCCCACCTCGGTGAACTTCGAGGCTTCGACTTTGATGAAGGGCGCCTGCGCCAGCTTCGCCAGGCGGCGCGAGATCTCGGTCTTGCCGACGCCGGTCGGCCCGATCATGATGATGTTCTTCGGCATCACCTCGTCGCGCAGCTCCGCGGGCAGCCGCTGGCGCCGCCAGCGGGTGCGCAGCGCGATGGCCACCATGCGCTTCGCGTTGCGCTGGCCGATGACGTAGCGGTCCAGCTCCTCCACGATCTCGCGCGGGGTGAAGCTGTCGAGGTTCGGCGGCGGTTGGGTCCGGTCGTCCATCAGCCCTTCAATTCTTCCAGCGTGATCTCCACGTTCGTATAGATGTCGATGCCGCCGGCGATCTTCATGGACTCCTCCACGATGGCCCGGGCGTCGAGCGTCGAGTGCAGGAGCAGCCCGCGCGCCGCCGCCTGGGCGTAGGGGCCGCCCGAGCCGATCGCCAGGATGCCGTCATCCGGCTCGATCACGTCGCCGGTGCCGGAGACGATCAACGAATGTTCCTTGTCGGCGATGGCCATCAGCGCCTCCAGCCGGCGCAGGGCCCGGTCCATCCGCCAGTCTTTGGCCAGCTCGACGGCCGCCCGGGCGAGGTTGCCGCGGTATTCCTGGAGCTTCGCCTCGAACCGCTCGAACAGCGTGAACGCGTCGGCGGTGGCGCCCGCGAAGCCCGCCAGCACCGTGTCATTATACATGCGGCGGAGCTTCTTTGCGTTGTGCTTCATGACGGTGGTGCCGAGGGTCACCTGCCCGTCGGAGCCCATCGCCACGCGGCGGTCCTTCCGCACGCAGAGGATCGTGGTGGAGCGGATGATCAGGCGGTCATTTTTCTTCATGGGCCCTCGGGTGCGCTTTGTCATAAGCCTCCATCATGCGGTCCAGGGCGACGTGCGTGTAGCGCTGGGTGGTGGACAGGGACGCGTGGCCCAGCATCTCCTGGATCGCGCGCAGGTCCGCGCCGCCGTCCAGCAGGTGCGTGGCGAAGGAATGCCGCAGCGTGTGGGGCGTCATGGCCGGGAAGTTCGGCAGCGCCCGGCACTGCGCCGTCACGATGCGCTCCACGCTGCGGGCCGTCAGCCGCCCGCCGCGGCTGTTGCGGAACAGCGGCCCTTCCTGCAGTCCTTCTTTCCCAAGATACGCTCGCAGGGCCGCCACGGCCTTCTCGCCCAGCAGGACGACCCGTTCCTTGCGGCCCTTGCCCAGCACGGTCGCGGCGCCGGCCTCCAGGTCCACATCGTCGACGTTCAAGCCGACCAGCTCGGCGACCCGGACGCCGGCCGAGTAGAGCACTTCCAGGATCGCCTGGTCGCGCGGCGACCGCGGCTGCGTGGTCTCCGGGTTGTCCATCAGCCGGGCCGCGTCGTCGGCGGACAGGACGCGCGGCAGGCGCTGGTCCTTCTTCGGCGTGACGACCGCCGCCGCCGGGCTCTGCTCGACGGCGCCTTCGCGCCCGAGGTACTTGAAGAGGCTCCGGACGGTCGCCAGCTTGCGCCCGATGGAGCTTTTCGCGTCGCCCGCGCCGGCGCGCGCGGCGAGAAAACTCCGCACGGCGTAGGCGTCGATGTCCGGCGGCGCGGGGAGCGGGCCGCCGGGCGCGCCCCGGAGGAACTCCAGGAACTGGCGCAGGTCCGCCTCGTAGTTGCGGAGGGTGTGGGGGGAGGCGCTCCGCTCGACCTTGAGATATGTCAGGAAAGACCGGACCGCTGCATCCATGCGGCGAAGTCCTCCAGGGCGCGCTGTCCGATCCGGCGCTGCCGCTCCTGCTTGTCGCGGACTTTGGCGGGGAGCGGCGGAAACAGGCCGTAGTTGGTGTTCATCGGCTGGAAATGCCGGGGGTCGCTGGTCGTGAGATATTTGAGCAGCGCGCCGTGCGCGGTCGTCTCCGGCGGGACGACCAGGTCCTGTCCCAGGAGGCCCCGGGCGGCGTTGATGCCGGCCAGCCCGCCCGTGGCGGCGGCCTCGGTGTAGCCCTCGATGCCGACCAGCTGGCCGGCCAGGAAGATCCGGCCGGTGCTCTTCAGTTGCAGGGTGTCACGCAGCAGGGTCGGCGCGTTGACGAAGGTGTTCCGGTGCACGCTGCCGTAGCGCAGGAACTCGGCGTGCTGCAGGCCGGGGATCATCCGCAGGACGCGCTTCTGCGCGCCATAGGTCAGCTTGGTCTGGAACCCGACCAGGTTGTAGGCGGTGCCATGGCGGTTCTCCATGCGCAGCTGGACGACGGCATAGGGCCGCGCGTTGGTCTTCGGGTCCACCAGGCCCACCGGCTTCATCGGGCCGAACATCATGGTGTCCCGGCCGCGCTCGGCCATGACCTCGATCGGAATGCAGCCCTCGAAGTAGGGCACCTTCTCGAACTCCTTGGGCACCACCTTCTCGGCTTCCAGCAGGGCCTTGTAAAACGCGTCGTACTCCGCCTCGGTCATGGGACAGTTGAGGTAGTCGGAGCCCTTGTCGTAGCGCGACGCCCGGAAGACGACGGTCATGTCGATGCTGTCGGCGTCCACGATCGGCGAGATGGCGTCGTAGAAGTAGAGATGTTTCGCGTGCGTCAGGTTCTTGAGATGCTCGGCCAGCGCGTCGGTGGTCAGCGGGCCCGTGGCCACGATCGCCGCGCAGTCGGGCGGGATCTCCGACACGGGCTCATGCAGGATGCGGACGTTCGGGTGGCCCTCCAGCGCCTGCGTGACCTTCTGCGCGAAGAGGTCGCGGTCCACGGCCAGGGCCGCGCCCGCGGGCACCCGCACCTCGTCCGCCGCCTTGATGATGAGGGAGCCCAGGCGGCGCATCTCTTCCTTGAGAAGACCGGGGGCGCTCTGGATTTCTGTGGAGCCGAGGGAGTTGGAGCAGACCAGTTCGGCCAGGTGCCCGGTCTTGTGGGCGGCCGTCTGCTCCTTGGGGCGCATCTCGTAGAGGGTGACCTTGGCCCCGCGGTTCGCGGCCTGCCAGGCGGCCTCGGAGCCGGCCAGGCCCCCGCCGATGATGACGATATCCTCGCGCATGGTGGACAGTCTCAGTGAGACTGCAATCTTAGCACACTACTCTTTATAGCCGCATTCCTCGTTGCGGCAGACGACGGACGTGCCGGCTCCCTTGGAGTACTTCTCCACGAGGAAGGGGGCCTGGCACTGGGGGCAGGGTCGCGGCACGGGGCGGTCCCAGAGGGCGAACTCGCACTTGGGGTAGTTCGCGCAGGCGTAGAAGTTGCGGCCCTTCTTGCTGCGCTTCTGCGTGAGGTCGCCGCCGTCCTGGGGGCACTTGACGCCGAGGGGGATGGGCTTCGTGGTCTTGCAGGTCGGGTAGGCCGAGCAGGCGATGAACTTGCCGAACCGGCCGGTCTTGATCACCATCGGCGAGCCGCACTTCTCGCACTTCTCGTCGGTCGAGGCGTCCTCCTTCGCGACGATCTTGATGGTGCCGTCCGGCAGCTTCTCGAAGTTCTGGGTGTTCTTGCAGGGCGGGTCCTCCTTGTAGCCCGGGCAGGCGAGGAACTTGCCGTTCCGGCCCCACTTGATCTCCATCATCCGCCCGCACTTCTCGCAGGCGACGTTCGTCGGGGGCTCGACCGTGTCCTTGGGGCCGGGGATGTCCTTGGCCTTGTCCAGGTCCTTGCTGAAGGGAATGTAGAAGTCGCGCACCGCGGTGACCCAGGGCTTCGCGCCTTCCTCGACCTCGTCGAGCTCCTTCTCCATCAGCGAGGTGAAGTCCACATCGAGG
>SCTG01000161.1 GCA_004298335.1 Nitrospirota bacterium | reverse complement strand
GGGGTGGTGCGAGGAGTAACAAGGCGCGTTGGGACTTTCTGCTTCGCTCCTTGTGCCGCAGGTTGGGCTTTCACCGCTTCAGGCTTGGCTTCTGCTTTGACCGCCTCCGCGCCCGCCTTGTTCGTCTCGGCGTCCGCTTTCGCTTCGGCGGTGGCGTTGGAGGGAACGTCCAGGACCATGTGGTCCGTGAGGAACACATGGCTGACGATCTGGCGCACCCCGGGCATCCGGGCGAGGCTGACCACCTTGTCCAGTTCGGCGCGGCCTCTCGCCCGCCCCATGAAATAGATGACGCCGTTGACCGCCCGCCACCGGTAATTCACGGAGTTCACCCCCTGGGTCAGCACCAGCTGGGCCGTGAGGGCGGTTTCCATCACCAGGTCCTTGACGGTCATTCTCAGCCAGCTTTCGTCCGTGACCTGGATCTCGTTGAAGAGTTCGCGGACGCCGTCGACCTCCCGGGCCAGGTCTTCGACCTTCTGCTTGGTCTCGGCATCCTTGACGGCCCCCGTCAGCATCACCATGCCCTGGTACACGTCGGCGCTGACGTCCAGCAACAGCGCTTCGTCGAGAAAGATGTTGGTGAGCGCATTCTTGATGGCGAGGTCGTCCATGACGTTGAACAGGGAACGGTCCGCGGAGATCGTCCGGCCGACGTTGATGCCGTAGTTGAGGCCGTTGTTCGCGATGGTCGGCACCCAGGAGGAGCACCCGGAAAGGAACGACACCATCGCCAGCACGCCGAGAATCCGCAATTTCATGCCTAGTACCCCACCGTACGGACTCACCGTAACACAAAAACCCATAAAAAGCATTCTTTATAATAATTTTCCATTAAATCGGGCCGTTCGAGACCGGCCACTCCTCTACTGCGGCGAAGATTCCCAGCGGGCGGGTTTATTTCACGACTTCGCCGGTGCAGGTGTAGCTCTTGTAGATGGGCCAAAGAAAAATTCCCCAGCCCAAGTCGCTTTTGACGTCAGTCAGCTTCACTTTGACGCCGTTCTTGGCTGCTTCTTCGTGCAGGGTTTCGATACAGCCATCGTTCGTATAGGCGCTAACGACGATTTTCTGCGGCGCGCCAGCGCTATCAGGCATGATGTACTGCTGCCCGCACCCAACCATCAACAGGCTGACAACAAGACCTAAAGCCCTGAACATAAATGATCCCCTTTTGTCTGCGGTGCGATATATTGCTCGTCTTTTTGCGATCACTTTATTTACTTTCTTGTTTTTCCGGTCCGGGCAGTAATTTACATTCCGCTATTTCTGATTCTGCATCACTAGCTGGAACTACAGTAAGGTGCGGTCGTCCGACTACAAACCCAACGCCCACAGTTCCTTTGATGTAATAAGTTTGCCCTGCTTTCACATCGATAGTCACTGAATCGGTAGCTTCCGTCTTTGCAGAAAACTCGATCTCGGCCGGTTCTGCGATGTATGGATAATACCCTCCCCTATATAAGGTTGTCACAACAGTGCCGTTAGCTCGAACATCGTAATATACGGCCCCACCTAAGAACCCACCCGGCCGATAAATATAAACCAGAGCCTTGCCGGGCGGTATGGCTTCGACCCGTTGATAAACTTGTTGAAGGGTCGGAGCACAACCTGCCGCAGCAAAAACTGCCGCCAAGACTATCAGGACGGTTGCTACGCCCGAAACCCTATTTTTCATATTGCCCTCACACGCTGGCGTGTAGAAAACTTGGCCCTGCAAAGGTTTCCATCGGCACGATCACTTGGCTTCACCCCTTGACGCTTTTACTAGGAACTCCCTGTCCTGGTACATCTGGGTTTCGATGTTGTCCCGCACAGCGATCAATCCCTTCCTGCGCAACTCTGAGAAACTCTCCCCGTCTGTGAATATGGTTCTCGTCACTTTTAAATCGCATCTCGAAGAATAGGATTTGATAACCCCATTACCCTGCAATACATCTAACTTCCCAATAATTGCCGAACTGATGCCGCCAGTCGGAAAACCAACAAGGGTAAGCGGGTTGAAGAGTGCCAGAACCTCCAAGCCATCATCTCTTTTCTGAATCTCTTGAGCGGAATACTGAAAAGTCATCCCACTATCTGGCTCCGACACTTCCACTATGATCCGTGGAAGGTACTCCCTCTTGCCCTCATATATGACCTTCCCTTTTATGGTATACGTCGAGTCAATCGGAGCCTCAATCGTCGGAGTGACAGTCATGTTCGCCGCGCATCCTGACAAAAGCACCAGGAGCAGAACTCTGCCTATTCCCATTAAAGAACTTGCCCAACTCATAGTCTTTGAGAGTCTTCTCCTTCGCTTGAGCCTCACGACGGCGATGGTTTGCTTTTGAGGCGCAGAGCTACTCCAAAACGATTACCTTGTCAAGCTTACGTGTATTATTGAAAAGCAAACGCGTTTATCGAATTGGATACAAGGAGCCCGATACTTTTATTGGGGTAAAACGAGGAGGAAGAAAAACCTGTCGAGATCAGCTACTTCCCGGCGGGGCTGCGGCGGTCGAAGTCCTGAATGGCCTGGGCGTAGGGGGCGCAGCGCTCCTTCTGGCCGGCAGGATCGCCTTCATATTTCTGGAGGCAGAGCCGGTGCGCCTTCAACAGTTCGGCCTTTTCCTCCTTGATGTCCGCCTCACCTTTCGTGTTGCGGTACTCCTGGTAATACTGGCACCCGGCCAGCCCGTTCAGCAGGAGGATAAGCCCCACCAGCAGTCGTAGACGCATGACGTCCTCCCCTACTTCGGCTTTGTTTTCTGCCGCATGTCCTGCATCATCCGGTCCAGATCCTGCTCCGCCTCCCGCTGGCCTCGGATGAGCCCGTCCAGGTCATAGGGCCGGACCTCCGTGTGCACCTTCGGCGGCTCCGCCTTGGGTGCCGCAACAACAGGGGCCTGCACCGGCGGGCTGACTGGCTTTTCCGGCGCCGCAGTGATCGGCGCCTGGGCCGGTACCGGCGGCCGCTCAGGCGAGACCGACGCATAGTTCACCATCACACCCTGCTCCCGGAGCCACGTCCTGGCGACGCTCGACTTGACCGCGAAGCTGATGCTGGTGATCGGCAGGCCGTCCGAGGCGAGCCTGGCGATCGACGTATTCACGCCGACGATCTGCCCCTGGGCATCCAGCAGCGGCCCTCCCGAGTTGCCGCGGTTCAGGCCCGTTTCGGTCTGGAACACGTGCTTGCCCTTCATGTTGCCGAAGTCCTCGAACTCCGCGCTCACGACTCCCGTCGTCAGCGTCCAGAGCCCGCCCTGCTCGGGGTGCCCGATGGCCACTACGCGCTCGCCGATCTTCACCCGGTCGGGATCGCTCAACTCCAGCGTCGTGACCGGCAAAGGCGCAGCCTCCAGCTTCAGCAAGGCCAGGTCCCATTGCCGGGTGAATGCTGTCACGGAGGCATTCACCCTGCGGGAGAGATCGGTCTTGGGATTGCCGGTGACGCGGTCCGGCTTGAGAAACACGGACAGCCGCGGATAGGGCTTCCCCGTCTTCTCGTCAATGACGACGTGCGCGTTGGTCAGCACCAACCCGTCCTTGCGGATGATCGAGCCGGTCCCGCCGCTGCCGCCCTCGCCCTGCTGCGGATGGCCGATGATCAGCACCACACCGGGCGCGGCCCGCTCATAGATCTGCTGCGGGTTCAGGTCCGCCGCCATCGATGCGGAAGCGGCCAAAACCGCGAGAAGGACGACTGCGACCGGTAGCAGCTTCATGGTCATACATCCTAACAGCGATTGGGAACGTGTCTCAACTGATGAGACACGCGAGCGGGGGGAAAGGTATAACGAAAATTTACGGTTTCTGTCCGACGATGAGGCGGTCGCCGGGGCGGACGGCGTCGCCGCTGGCCAGGTCGTTGAGCTCGCGCAGGGTCTGGGCGTCGGTCTTGTACAGCTTGGCGATGCCAGCCAGCGTCTCGCCCTTCTTGACCTTGTGGTAGCGGAAAAATGAGTCGGCCGGAACATCATCCGCCTCGGTCTTGGCCTCCATCTTTGTCTCTGTCTTGGCCTGCACCTTGGCCGGAGCTTGCACTTTTGCCGGCGCTTGCGCTTTGGCCGGAGATGGCGGCGCCGGCGCCGGAGTCTCCGCCTGAGACGGAGCCAGTTCCTCGCTCTGCTTGAACACCTTGATCGTCGCCGTCGCCTTCCCCTTCTGCCGGGCGACCGGTTTCTCGACCTGCTTTTCGACTTTCTTCTCGCTCTTCACGGCCGGCGCGGCCTGCAGTTCGCCCAGGCGATCCGGCGGCTCCTGCGACTGGTCGCGCAGCAGCAGCGGCGGCGGCAACGTCGGGGGTTCAACCCTGGTTGGAGGCCGTGCCGGCACCGGAGTCGAAGCCGCAGCCGGAGACGGAGGCGCAGCCTTGGGCGGTGGCGGTGAAGCCGGCGCCTCGCTCGGTTTCTGCACCTTGACCTGCGCCGTGGCCTTGCCCTTCTTTTTCTCGGCCTTCTTCTCGCTCGGGGCGGCCGGCGCCGGCTGCAGTTCGCCCAGACGGTCCGGCGGCTCCTGCGAGGGACCCCGCAGCGCCGGCGGCAACGAGAACCCGCCGCGGGCCTGCCTGACCTCGTCCTGCAGGCGGCCCACCTCCTCCAGCGACCGCACCACCTGGGACTTGGCGTCGTTGAGCTGGGCCGTCAGCGCCTTGTTCTTGGCGTCCAGGTTGGCTTTCTCGTCCTTGAGCTTGGCGATCTCGGTGCTCAGCTCGACGCTGCGCTTCTCCTCCTCCGCCAGCAGCCGCTGGAAATTGTTCGTCCGGAGGACCTGCGAATTGTAGTTCTCCTTGGTCACGCAGCCGGACAACCCGAGGGCGGCGACCAGCAGGCACAGAAGAGCAGCCGCTTTCCCGTTTACCACTTCTGTCCCTCCGGCTTCGCATCCCCCTTCTTCTCCGCCGCTTTCGTCTGCTGGAAGATGCCGGCGTCGCAGGCCATGTACTTCACCTGCCGCATCGGGATAATGATGACCTCCTTGGGCGTGTCGATCTCGAGGATCTCCATGTCGTCGCTGATGGTGTGGCGGATCACGTTGTTGTACCGGAGCTCTTCCTTGTCCGTCAGCACCACTTTCACCCAATATTCCACCGGAGGCTCCTTTTCCCGCTCACGCGGCCACGGGGATCTGCTCGTACTCTCTCGTCGCCGGATTGCAGAGATACTCGCGGACGTAGGCGCCGAGGTAGCCGTGCTCCCAGAGCTTCCGGTCGGCGAGCTTGGTATTGACCTTGTGGAGCACCTTCACCGTGCAGCGCGCCCGCGCCTCGAACTCCTCGAGGGTCATCCCGCTGATGTCGCAGTTGTTGCCGCGCGGGCTCTCGAGCACGGCCTTGGGCAGGTGGATGACCTTCTCGCCGGTCAGCCGCTTCAGGATGTCGTCGAAGGTCAGCAGGATCGTGCAGTCGGAGTCCCCGCCCAGCGTCGCGTTGGGCACGAACAGGAACCGGGCGCGCTTCTTCCGGTACATGCTCAGGACGCGGTACACGCTCTTGGCCATCACCACCGTGTCGTGCTTCTCCATCTCCAGCGAATCGAAGACCGTCAGGATCTTGTGCCGGTTCAGGAACGCCGTGACGTACGGCTCGGTGTGGATCGTCGTGATGTTGGGCAGGCCGGCCTCGTGGACCCGCAGGGCCTCCCCCGGCAGCCGCTGCTTGCCCTGGCGGCAGAGGCGCACCGTGTGCTCGTCCATGCCCTTGAGCGGCGTGAGGCACCCCATCCAGAGGATGACGTTCGGGTTGATCCGCGAGATGGCCTTCGCGTCCTCCGACATCGTGCCCTCGTCGAACGAGTAGAAGTTGGCGGACGCCACCGCCGGCCCGTCCAGGACCTTCATCAGGTGGGCGACCGAGGGCGCGTGCGGCATGAGCGCCTTGCGGTAGTCTTTGTGGAGCGTGATGACCGAGAGCTCGAAATTGATCCGGCCCGGATAGCGGGCGGCCAGCTGGTGAATCCGGGGGACGTGCACGTACCCGACCGTGAACATCGTCACGCTCTTGTCCGTGTACTTGAGGAAGTCCTCCAGCCAGTCCATCGCCTTGGGGTGCAGGAAGAGATCGGTCCACTCCATGTACTCGTTGCCACCCCACACCCACTGCTCGCCCGGGCGCGTCGGCTTTTTGCTGATGTAGTCGAGGATGAAGTCCCAGTCCTCCTGGGTCGTCTTGCCCGGCTCCAGGGTGTCCCGGTAGCCATGATCGATCTCGTAGCAGAAGGTGCACTTCACGGGGCAGGTCTTGCCGATGCTGAGGGGGATCTTCCGCTTCTCCATCTCCTTGACGAGCACGTCGCGGGGATCGGCGGGGCGGTCGTAGGTCAGCCGGGCATCCGTCGGGATTACGGGAATCTCGGTCGCCATAGACGGTTACTCTACCTGATACGGAACAACGCCCGCAAGCCGTGTCTTACTCCGTCCCCAATTCCCGCGATCGTTTGGTGGCGGCTTCGACGGCATCCATCAGCGACGCCCGCAGGCATCCGCGCTCCAGCGCGTGCAGGCCGGCGATGGTCGTCCCGCCCGGCGACGTCACCCTGTCCTTCAGCCGCCCCGGATGCTCGCCGGTCTCCAGCGCCATCTTGGCCGCGCCGAACACCGTCTGGGCTGCCAGCGCCAGGGCCGCCTCGCGCGGCAGCCCCATCTTCACGCCGCCGTCGGCCAGCGCTTCGATGATGAGGAAGACGTACGCGGGCCCGCTCCCGCTCAGGCCCGTGACGGCGTCCATGAGCCGTTCCTCCACCACCACGACCCGCCCGACCGATTCGAAGATCGCGCGGGCGCTCTGCTCGTCCTCCGCCGTCACCCGGTCTCCCCAGGCCAGCGCGGAGAGACCCGCCCGCGCCACGGACGGTGTATTCGGCATGCACCGGACTATCCGGGCGCCGGACGCGAGGCGGGCCGCAATGCGGGCGATCGGGTAGCCGGCTGCGACGGAGAGGATCAGCTTGGCTCCGTCCAGCACGGATCGAAGGTCGTCAAGAACATGATCCAGAACTTGAGGTTCAACCGCCAAGATCGCAATATCGGACCAGCTTGCGGCGGCCTTGTTGTCCGTTCCGACGCGAACGCCGTACCGGGCCTTGACCTGGTCCAGCCGCCCGGCGACGACGTCGGTGGCGTGGATGTCATCGGGAGCGGCGGCCCCGGCCGCGAGCATGCCAGCGATGAGCGCCTCACCCATGTTGCCGGCGCCGATCACGACGATCTTTTTGCCCGGGACCATCAGCGACTCCTGCGCGGCGCGGCGGCCCGACCGCGGCGCGGCTGGGGCGGAGGGGCGTCCGGGTGGCGCTGCGCGTCGATCCGCATCAGCTCTTCGTGGATCATCGTGCGCGCCAACTCGGTGATCTGTTTCACCGCCGCCTTCGGCAGGTCGGTCTTCTTCGACTCGAGCACGGCCCGCACGTCGCTGCTCTTGAGCTTCATCTGCTCGGCGATCCGCTTCGAGATTTCATGGAGCCGCAGGGCCTTCATGTCAGCCCCGTCGAGCCGAAGCCGCCGGCGCCGCGCTGGGATGGCGGCAGGCTATCTGCTTCTTCCAGTTTCGGCGCCGCGAACGGCAGGATGAACAACTGCGCGATCCGCATGCCTGCCTCCACGATGAAGTCCTGGCCCGACAAGTTTTTCATTTCGATCTTCACTTCGCCGCGATAGTCGGGATCGATCCACCCGGCCCCGATCTCGATGTTGTGTTTCACGGAGAGGCCCGACCGCGACCCGATCCGTCCGACGTGCCCGGCCGGCAGGCTGACGGCAATGCCTGTCCCCACCAGCGCGTGGCCGATCTCAATGCGCCCGTCGCGCACCACGGACGCCGGCACGACGGCCGCCTCGCCCGCGAACAAATCGTAGCCCGCCGCGCCCTCCGACGCCTTCACGGGCAGCTTCGCCCTGGGAGACAGCCGGGTGACCTTCACGGGCGGGCGCCCGGCCGGTTCAGCGTGACGATGCCCTGCTGCGTGGCGACGATGACGACGTCTGTGCGCCCGACGAAGAGGCCCGTGCAGACGACGCCCGGCGTCTTCTCCAGGTCGGCCTCCAGCCGGCCCGGGTCCGCGATCTTCGGAAACGACAGGTCGAGGATGAGGTGGCCCGCCTCCGTGACGAAGAGCCCGCCGTCCTTCATCCGGGGCGCCGCCCGGCAGCCGAACGTCTCCAGCTTCTTCATGACCGTGCCCCAGCCGAAGCGCACGACTTCCACGGGGAGCGGGAAGGAACCGCCCAGCACCGGCACCCGCTTGGTCTCGTCCACGATGACCACGAACTTGGCCGCGGCCGACGCGACGATTTTCTCCTTCAGCAGCGCGCCGCCGCCGCCCTTGATGAGATTCAGCTGCGGGTCCACCTGGTCCGCGCCGTCCAGCGCGACGTCCACGGCCCACTCGCCGTCCTCGGCCAGGAGGGGAATGCCGGCCTCCCTCGCGAGACGCGCCGTCTCCAGCGACGTGGGCACGCCCGTGATGCGCAGGCCCGCCTTGACCCGCTCGGCCAGCTTGGCCACGACATGCTTGAACGTCGAGCCGGTCCCGAGGCCGACGACCTGCCCGTCCTTGACGTACTCCACCGCCGCGTCGGCCGCCATCTTCTTCAGCGCGTCCTGATCTTTCATTCCATTACCGTCTCCTCTTGCGCGCGGCGGTGGATGTGGGGGTTGCGGGCTTCTTGAACGTCGCGATCTGCGCCCATGCCCGCAGCATCTCGGCGACGGTCCAGGCCTGCGCGATGCACCCGCGCGGCGCGAACGGCGGCTCGCCGTCGAAAATCTCGCCCATGGTCCCGAGGCCATGCGCCCGCACCTGCCTGGCCATCGGCTCCAGGAACGACCGCGCGCCGGCCGGGTCCCGATAGACCTTGAGATGCGCCGTCACGAAGGGCCCGAGCAGCCACCCCCATACGGTCCCCTGGTGATAGGCCCCGTCGCGGCTGTGCTGGCTTCCGCCGTAGTGCCCCACGTACCGGGGATGGTCCGGCGCCAGGCTGCGGAGCCCATGCGACGTCACGAGCGCCCGCGCGCAGACATCCACGATGGCCTTCTGCTGCGACGGACCGAGCGGACTCTCGGGCAGCGCGACCGCGAAGATCTGGTTGGGACGGAGCGCCGGATCGTCCCCGTCCGGCCCGTCCAGCACGTCGTAGCAGCAGCCCCGGGACTCGTTCCAGTACCGGGCGAAGCCCGTCGCTGCGCGCGCGGCCAGGTCCTCGTACTCGCCGGCCGGCTTTTTCGCAAGACGGGCCAGCGCCGCCATGGTCCGCAGCGCGTTGTACCAGAGCGCGTTGATCTCCACCGGCTTGCCGATGCGCGGCGTGACGACCCAGCTTCCGACCTTCGCGTCCATCCACGTGAGCTGCACGCCCTCCTCGCCCGCCCGGAGGAGCCCGTCGGCGTGGTCCAGCCGGATGCCGTAGCGCGTGCCCCGCCGGTGCCAATCCACGATCTCGGCCAGCACCGGGAAGAGTTCGCGCACCAGCTTCTCGTCGCGCGTCGCCGCATGGTAGGCGCGGACCGCTTCCACATACCAGAGCGTCGCGTCGACCGTGTTGTATTCCGGCGTCTCGCCGGCGTCCGGAAACCGGTTGGGCAACATGCCCCGATCCACGAAGCGGGCGAAGGTTTGGAGAATCTGCCGCGCGATGGCGGGCCGCCCCGTGGCCAGGGTGATCCCCGGCAGCGCAATCATCGTATCGCGGCCCCAGTCTCCGAACCAGTGGTAGCCGGCGATCACCGACCGGCCCTCGGGGTCCTCCGGCGAGGGACGGTCCACGATGAACTGGTCGGCAGCCAGGATCGCCTGCCCGACCCACGGCGGCGCCTGTTTCGCCGCCGCGGACCCGGCCTTGGCGAAGGCCGCGGCAAGCGTCCGCTCGTGGCGCTTGCGCCGCTCCAGCGCCCGTGTCCCATCGGATGACGCGCCCGGATCGGTCGTGAGGACGACGGTGAGCGGCGTGCCTTCCCCGATCGCGGCGCGGATCGTCCCGGCCTGCAGGTGGTCCTCGCGGTCGTCCAGCCCGCGGGCGCGCTCGACGGCGAGGTCAAAGCCCACGTGCCAGTCGTGCGCCGCGTCGCTCTCGCCCCGATCGGACAGCAGATGGAACGGCACGGCGCCGTCGTAGGCGGTCACCGTGAGGCCGCGGTCCGCGGGCTCCACGCGCATCCGCCAGCCATTGCTGCGCGTGCTGCCGTGGTAGTCGCGATAGTTGACCAGCATCTTGATGCGCAAGGCGGCGGCGCCGGCGCCCCGCACCAGGTCGTAGCGGACGTAGGTGGTGTTGGCGCCCTGCTCCATCCAGACGCGCTTCTCCAGGAGCGCGTCCGCGAGGGCATAGGTCCAGACCGGGACCGCCCCCTCCAGCCGGAACCGTTCGAGATGCCGATAGCCATGCGGCGTGACCGATCCCCCATGCCAGCGGTTCGCGGACAAGTCGAACGTCCGGCCGCCGTATTCGGCGGCCTCGTCCAGCTTGGCGACCAGGAGCGTGCGCCCGACGGGAGGCTTCAGGGCCGCGACGAGCAGCCCGTGATAGCGGCGCGTGAGCAGGCCGGCGACCGTGCCGGACGCGTACCCGCCGAGCCCGTTGGTGACAAGCCATTCGCGCGCTTCGGCCTGGGTCAGGTCGCCGCAGATGTCGCGCCCGAAGTCGATGAGGGAGGAATCCATGCGCCGCTCAATAGGGGGACGGGGCGGCCAGCGTGCGGAGGTACGCCAGCACGTCGCGCAGGTCGCGCTCGTCAAGCTCGCTCATCCAGCCGGGCATGGCCGTGCCCGGACGGCCGAACTTGATGGTCTCCAGCAGTTCGGTATCCCGCTTGGCCTGGGTCGTGGCGGAAGTCAGGTCCGCCGGCCGGGGGTCCAGCTTGCCCGCCGCCGCGCCGTCTCCCCGGCCGGAGGCGCCGTGGCAGTTGACGCAGTTCTGCCTGTACACCCGCTCGCCCGCTTCGGGGTTGGGCTTCTGGAGTCGGGGCTGCTGGCTCTCCACCCCGCCGGGCCAGAGCAGGGCACTCACCGCCCCGGCGATCAGGGCAATCCCGACACCACGGATCACGACATGCACCTCCCGTCCCGGCGCTCGAAAACCGCCGCCAGTATCCTACATTCATCCCGTGCTTTCAACACAGGTTTACTTGTCACGGGCGAGGTTGCTACAATGCGGCGCTCGACGGCATTCTCGGAGGACACCGAACCGTGCAGATTCCAACTTCGCTCACGAAAACGTTTAATGCGGCCCTGAACGAGCTGGGCTCCGACATGGCCCTGATCGCCCTCAGGGAGGACGGGTTCGGCCCGTACCTCTCCCAGTCGAACCGCGGCTTTTCCCCCCGCGAGGTCCAGGCCGTGGTCAAGGCGCTGTCGGTTCCGGAAGTCGGGTTCGACGGCGCCGCGGGCAACAGCGACGCCCGTCCGAAAGCCGTGCGTTTCCGGATGACGGCTCCCGCCCACCGCTCGCTTCTGGGCGTCCCGCTGAAAGTATCCCGGCGGGTCTGCGGCGCCCTGGTGGTCGGCCGCAAGGACGTCGTTGCCTTCAACGAAAAAGACCGGCGCCATCTCACGGAGGCGGCCGGCGAACTCGAAGAGGCGCTGGCCAAGGCCGGCATCCTCGCCGCCGGACCAGCGGCTCCCTCGCCGGTTTCAGCGGGCGTGCTTATTTCTGAAATCGGAGACGCGGGACTCGACGCGCTGATGGCCCAGATCCGGTCGGTGATTCCGTATGACCGGGTCCTCCTGACACGGTACGATCCCCACGCGAAGCTCCTGGCGACGCTGCTGTCGCACGCCGCCGGCCGCTGCGAATGGCGGGAGGGACAGACGCTCACGCTGGACGGCTCCGCCGCGGGCTGGGTGATCCGGCACAAGAAACCGCGCATGGACCGCGACCTGGCCTCCACCCAGGGCCGGTTCCTGGACTACAAGGAACTGTACAAGGACAAGTTCAAGACGGCGCTGGGCCTCCCCCTGCGGAAGGGCCAGGATTTCATCGGGACCATCGTGCTGGGATCGAAGACGCCGGACGTCTACAACGCCGACATGGTGCGGGCCGCCGCGCCCCAGCTGGACCAGCTGGCCGCGATGCTCCCCGCGCTGGGGCCCCGCTCGGGAAGCGCCGCGCCCCCCGACACGGCCGGCGCGCCGGCCGCAGGAGACGTCGCCGGCCTGCTGCCCTCCCATGACGCCGACGAGGCGCGGGAACTGATGATCCGCCACGCGCGGCAGGGCGCGATCCGCGAAGTGACGACGTTCCTCGAGCAGGAAATCCAGCGTCCGCTCACGAAGACGCGCATGGAGATGGAGGAGGCCCTGCAGGAGGCGCCGGCGCGCGAGGCGGCCGACGGCATGCTCCAGCGGGTCGAAAAGGCCTCCCTGGAGCTGACACGGATCGAGGCCATCCTCAACGAGGTCCTCGATTTCGCCAAACCGCTGGAACTGCACCCGCGCATGGTCCGGATCCCGGAGGTCCTCGAGAGCGCGCTCGCGGTGGTCACCGACGAACTGGACAAGAAGGCCCTCGTGGTGACGAAGGAGTTTTCCCCCATCCTGCCCCCCATCAAGGCGGATGAAGGCAAGCTCCAGCAGGTGTTCCTGAGCATTCTCAAGAACGCCATGGAGGCCATGACGCCCCGCGGCCACATCCACCTCCAGGCGGTGCCGCACAAGGGCGCGCGCGGGCGGCACGAGGTGGCCATCACGATCCAGAACGACGGCGCCCCGATCCCCACCGAGCATATCGGCAAGATCTTCGAGCCGGGATTCACCACCAAGGCGGCTGGCACCGGCCTCGGCCTGGCCTCGGTCAAAAAGATCATCGAAGAGCACCGGGGCCAGATCTCGATCGCCAGCGGGCCCGAGCAGGGAACGGCCGTGATCATCAGGCTGCCGGCGCATGCCGCGGCCCGCCACCAGGGCGGGCGGGGACGCCGCCGCTCCCGTTCGGGCTAGGCTCTTGACAGCCCATGGGGAATGCGGTATCGTCGCCTCGCTTTGCTCGACCCTCTATTTTCGGGTCATTATTGAAAACCGGGTTTCATCCATTTAAGGAGGTTCCAATGAAACGCTCGCTGCTCGCGATCGCATTGGTGTCAGGATTCATGTTCATCGCCGCTTCAGCCTTCGCCAACCCGGCGCTGCTGAAAAAGCACGACGGCTACCCTGATGAGACGAAGAAGGCCACCACCGCCACCGGTGAGGCCGCTGTGCTGAAGTCTACGGAAGGGGCCCCGAAGGTTCTGAAGGGTCAAAACGATGCGGCCGGCACCAGCGCCGATCGCGCCGGCAACGTCATCACGGACGACCCCCGTCAGCGGCAGCACCCCGGCTATCCGAATGCCGGCGTGGTCGAGGGGCACATCAAGAACGCAACCAAGGTCAACGCCGATCCCAAGTAAGCACGGCGTCACAGATTCGGTTTTTTGGGGGAGGGTTCGCAAGGGCCCTCCCCTTTTTATTGACCGCCATCGTTGACCACGGGGGGCAGGGCTCGCGGCATGGGACTCATTCTTCGCGCATTCACAACGTGGCGGATGGCCGTCATCCTGTTGCTGGGGTTCTCTTCGGGGATTCCGCTGGCGCTGACGGGCGCGACCCTCCAGGCATGGATGAAGTCCGAACACATCGATCTCACGGTCATCGGCCTGTTCTCGCTGGTCGGACTGCCGTACGTCTTGAAATTCCTCTGGGCCCCGTTGATGGATCGGTATATCCCGCCGTTCCTGGGGCGCCGCCTCGGATGGATCCTGGTCTCGCAGGTCGCGCTCGTCGCCGCAATTTCCGCCATGGCGTTTACCAACCCCGCCGCGCTGCCGGCTGCCACCGCGGCGATCGCCGTCCTGATCGCGTTCTTCAGCGCCAGCCAGGACATCGTCGTGGACGCCTACCGGACGGACCTGGCGGAAAAAGACGAGGTCGGCCCCGCCGCCTCGCTCTATATCGCGGGCTATCGGATCGCGTTATTGGTGTCGGGAGCGTTGGCGCTGATCCTCGCCGACCATTTACCCTGGCGCGCCGTCTATCTCTTGATGGCAGGGACGATGGGCATCGGCATCCTCGCCACGTTGTTCGCGCCCGAACCGAAGACACCGGGCACGCCCCCGCAGAGCATCACCGACGCCGTGCTCCTGCCGTTCAGGGAATATTTCCAGCGAACCGGCGCGGGGGAAATCCTGGCGTTCATCGTCCTGTATAAAATCGACGTCGTCATCGCGATGGCGATGACGACGCCGTTCCTGCTGGAGCTCGGCTTCAGCATGACGGACATCGGCGCGGTCACGAAGGGCTTCGGGCTGGTCGCGACGTTGCTGGGCACGCTCACCGGCGGCGCGTTGATGGTCCGGCTTGGAATGCAGCGCTCGCTGTGGGTCTTCGGCCTCAGCCAGGGGGTGTCCGGGCTTTCGTTCATGGCGCTGGCGCATCTCGGCCATCACTATCCGATGCTGGTCACGGCCATCGCCGTTGAAAATTTCTGCAGCGGCATGGGCACCGCCGCCTTCACCGCCTTTCTCATGACGCTCTGCGATAAACGATTCTCCGCCACGCAATACGCGCTGCTGACCAGCATGATGGGGCTGAGCCGGGTCCTCGGCGGCGCGCCGACCGGCTATCTCGCCAAGGCGGTGGGCTGGGAAACCTACTTCCTCATCAGCGTCCTCGCCATGATTCCCGGACTGCTGCTGCTCACCCGGTATTCCAAGTGGTCCCTCCCCGAGCCGGCCAAATAGCGACGCCCCGGCCTTGATTCCCATACGCGGCATGGTATACGGTATATTTTGTTCCATCGCCACGACCGACACCGGAGGGAGTGCATGAGACGTTTTACCATCACCGACATCATGGAGGGCAACGGCCAGCCGCACCCGTCCTTCACCCACACCGCGACCTATCCGGTGCTCGATGTCCTCCTGCCGGGCTCCGGAAACCTGCCCGGATTCCTCGTGGCCGACGACCAGGGGCGCTTCCACCTCATCCGGATGGACCACTGCCGGATGGGCAAGATCGAGGCCTTCTGACCCCCATGCCCATCGCCGCGCCGGAGGAACTGGGCCGGGAACTGTCCGACCTGGCCTTCGGCATCATTGAACAGAACTGGCTGAAGGAGCACATCGGCAAGGCCGTGGACGTGACCGGCCTTGACCCGATGCAGACCAACGCCGCGGAGTGGGAGCTCGCCTACCTGATCCTGTTCGCCATCACGAACGGGTGCGGGACGTCGCCCGCGGCCGACCGGGACCGGACCACCGCCGCGCTCAAGTTCTTCCACACCGCGTTCCTGCAGCAGATCGCGGAGCAGGCGGGACAGGACGTCGCCGGCGCCCACGAGAAAAACCTCGTGCCGCGCTACCGGCTGTACGGCCAGACCGTCGAGGGCGAGAACGCCGCGACCCCGTACAAGCGCCTGGGCGAAGCCGCCGCGATCCAGATCCTGGGCAAGCCGATCGAGGACCCCCGGACCGCCGACATGTTCCGCGAGACGATCAAGGTCATCTTCACCGAGGTGCGCGAGGCGGCCGTCAAGGTGATCCGGCAGCAGCAGGTCGCGCAAACGCAGGGAGACGCCTAGCATGGATTTCGACATCGGCTCCAATCTGTACCGGAACGCCGATACCGACATCGAGATCGACGGCATGACGCAGTTCGCCTTCGAACACAACCGCCGCTACAACGAAATGATGCTGCGGGGGCTCATCTTCGATCAGCGGGGAACGCTCGTGGCCAAGATCTCGGAGAACAGCCTCGCCATGAATCTGCAGGGGGAATTCGAAATGCGGTCCGAGTACCCGGTCGTGCAGCTGCTCCGCCGCGAGACCGGGGACATCCTGCTGGAGGTGAAGTTCCTGGACGGCAACCGCGTCCAGATTCACAAGGCCCGGCTCTACACCGGCAGGGGCAAACCCTTCGAAGTCACGCCGACCCTCTGGAAGCTGAAAGACGACACCCACAGCGGCGAAAACATCGACTGCGACGGGAAGCCGGCTGTCCTGAAATAGGTCTTACTTCAAACCTTGCGCGCAGCGGAAGCCGATGAAGGCGTTGCGCGTGTCCGGCGGGAGCTTGGAGGTGCGGCCGGCCGCCATCAGGTAGACCGGCATGTCGGACCAGGACCCTCCGCGCACCATCTTATATTGGCCGTTCCGCGGCCCCGGCGGATTCTTCCCGGGACTCTCGCGGTAGTATTCCCCGTCGTACCAGTCCTGCACCCACTCCGCGACGTTCCCCGCCAGATCGAAGGCCCCGTAGGGCCCGACGCCTTCGGGGTAGCTGCCGACCGGCTTGAGAATGTCGTAGGAGAACTTCGTCATCTGGCCGAACAACGCGAGCGAGGCCTGCGGCCGCTTCTCGCCCCAGGGAAACCGCTGCTCGGCCGTGCCGCGCGCCGCCTTCTCCCACTCCGCCTCGGTGGGCAGCCGCCGCCCGCTGATCCGGCAGTAGGCGTCGGCGTCGGCCCAGCTCACCCCGATGACCGGACGGTTCGCGTGCTCGGGAAGCTTCACCATGGTCCAGTTGACCGGCGGCAGCCACCCCGTGATTTCCAGGAATTTCGCGTACCGCTCCGCCGTGATCTCGTACTTGTCGAGGTAGTAGGCATCCAGGTAGACCTTGTGGCGCGGCTGCTCGTCATCCAGCCCCTCGCCTTCCGAGAGCCCCATCCAGAACTCCCCGGCCGGCACCAGGACCATGGGCGCGCCGTCCCGGGCATTGATCTCCCGGGGCGGATCGGCCGCCTGCGCCGCGGCCAGCGACGCTCCCATCGCCAAGACTATTGCGCCCATCCACGCGCGATTCATCGCTCAAAGTTTACCACAGGCCTCGCTTGACTTCATTCCGCCCACAAACCTATATTGGCCCTAGCTCATGCCCACCAGCCCCGAACCAGCCGCCGCGTAACCGTCGGTGCGAGTCCCGCCCCCATCCATGAGCAACGCCGGGCGCCTCTGCGCGATCGGCCTGCTGGCCGCCGGCCTGCTGGCCCCCGCGCCGGTCTTTGCCCAGGCTCCTGCCACGCCCCTCCCAGCCAAGGTCGAGGAGCAGGCCAGGGGCCAGATGGAGGCCGCCCGGAAGCTGAAAGACGCCGGCAAGCTGGAGCCGGCCGTGGAAGCCCTCGAGAAACTGATCGCCGACGCGCCCCAGAGCGCACAGGTGCCCGAGGCCTATTGGCTGCTGGGGCAGGTCCTGATCGAGCTGAAAAAACCGGACGAGGCCATCCCGTATTTCCGGCGCCTCCTGGAGGAATATCCGGAGTCGGAACTGACGCCGCAGGCGCGGCTTGCCCTCGCATCCGCGCTGCTGGAAACCGGCCAGCCCGACGCGGCGCTGCCCCTGCTGTTGGAGGCCAAGGCCCAGACCACGGACCAGGCCGTGCTGCTGCCGGTCCTCCGGCAGCTCGAAGAGGCGTATCTCAACAAACAGGAGCACGGGCGCGCGGTCGAGGCGGCCGTCGAGGCCGCGAAGCTGGCCCCCGAGGAGGAACGCAAAAAGATCGAAGAGCGCGTGCGCACGCTCATCAAGTCCACGCTCCTCGAAAAGGACCTCCGCCGCATCGCGGACAAGTACGGCAGGTCGTTCCCCGCCGACGCGGCGCTCCTGCGCCTGCTCGAGCTGCACGAGGCCGCCGGCGAGGACCACAAGGTCGGCCGCGTGGCGCGGGAGTTCCTGGGACAGTTTTCCCAGCATGAGAAAGCCGGCGCTGTGACCACCGTGCTCACCGCGCAGCGCAAGAAGCTCCGCGGCAAGACCCACCGCATCGGCGCCCTGCTTCCGCTCTCGGGCCAGTTGAGCCCCTACGGCACCGACGCGTTGAACGGCGCCCGCATCGCCCTCGAAGTCGCCGCCGAGGCGGCCCCGTCCCTGTCGGTCGGGCTCGTGGCAAAGGACACGGAGGGCGACGCGAAGCTGCTGGCGCGCGAACTCGATGATCTGCTGAAGGACTATCAGCCGATCGCCGTGATCGGCCCGCTGCTGAGCCGCGAAGTAAAAACCGTCGCGCCGGCCGCGGACGCGAACGAGGTGGTCTTCATCACGCCGACGGCGACCGTCCCGGACGTGCAGAAGTTCGGGCGCTACCTGTTCAACGCCGCCGTCAACAACCGCGCCCTCGTCCGGGATCTGGCCGCCCATGCGACCGGCCCGCTGGGCTGGAAGCGCTTCTGCATCCTCGCCGCCAGGGACGCCTACGGCACGGAGATGGCCCAGGCCTTCGCGGAGGAAGTCCGCCGCCTGGGAGGAGACATCATCGCCTCCGAGACCTACGGACCGGACGACACCGACTTCGGCCCGCCCATCAAGCGCCTCAAGGACGCGGACCTCAAAAAGCACGGCCGGCTCGAAAAAATCGAGAGCCCGAAGAAGGGCAAAAGCGACAAGCTCTACCTCCCCGGTTTCGACGCGATCTTTTTGCCCGGCGACGCCGAGAAGGTCGGCCTGATCGCGGGCCAGTTCCGGTTCTACGCGGCCTCCGTCGGCATGCTGGGGACCAACGGCATGAACTCGCCGGAGCTGATCCACCTCGACCCCCGCGGGGTCGAAGGCGCCGTCTTCGCCGACAGCTTTTCCATGGACAGCCCCGACCCCTCCGTGCGAAACTTCGTGGAACGCTACGTGAGGCGCTTCCAGCAGCCCCCGTCCGGGTTCGCGGCGCAGGCATTCGAGGCCACCAAACTGGTTCTGGATGCTATACTGAAGGGCGCGACAACGGGCCCTGCCATGCGGGAGAGCCTGAAAAACGCGAAAAACGCGCCCGGCCTCGTCGGCCCGCTGACCATGACGCCGGCGGGCAGCCTGGAGCGACGTTACGCAATCATCCAGGTGAAGAACGGGAAGTTCGTATCGGTCACCGACGCACGATGAGCAGCCTCGGCCAGATTCTCCATACCATCTCGTACATGGCCCTGCCCCTGTTGCTGGCCATGGTGTTCCACGAGTACGCCCACGGGTGGGTCGCCAACCATTACGGGGACTCGACGGCGCGCCTGGACGGACGGCTCACGCTCGATCCGCGGGCCCACATCGATCCTTTCGGGACGATCCTGCTCCCGCTGCTGTGCCTGATTTTCCCGACCGGCATTCTGCTCGGCTACGCCAGGCCCGTCCCGATCAATCCCTGGAATCTGCGCAACCCCCGCCGGGACATGGCGCTGGTGGCCGCCGCCGGGCCCGGCATGAACCTGCTCCTGGCCGTCGCGAGCGCCGCCATCCTGAGCGCCATCCTCGCCGCCGATCCGTCCGTCGCGGATTCCATCTCCACGCGCGGCCCGGGCGTCCGGAGAGACCTGTTGGGCATGCTCCTCGTTCCGCTGGCCTGGATGTGCACGTACTCCGTGATGATCAACGTGGTGCTGATGGTCTTCAACCTGATCCCCATCCCGCCGCTGGACGGCGGCCGCATCCTGGTGAGCCTCCTGCCGCCGAAGCAGGCCGAGACGCTCAGCCGCCTGGAGCCCTACGGGATGATGATCATCTTCTTCCTGGTCATGGTGGACCCGCAGATCCACCTGTTCGGAAGCCTGATGGGGCCGTTGGTCCATGCGCTGACGACCACGATCCTGGCCACCTTCACGTCCTGACATGAAGAAACGCGTCCTCAGCGGAATGCAGCCGAGCGGCCTGTTGCACCTGGGCAATCTGTTCGGGGCGCTCGACAACTTCAAACGGCTCCAGGCCGACCACGAGTGTTTTTATTTCGTCGCCGACTGGCACGCGCTCTCGACCAACTACGAGGACACGAGCCGCATCCGGGAATACACGCGCGAAGTCCTCGTTGACTGGCTCGCCGCGGGGCTCGACCCGGAGCGCTCCACCCTCTTCATCCAGTCCCGCGTGCCGGAACACGCCGTCCTCTATTTGCTGCTCTCGATGATCACGCCGGTGCCGTGGCTGGAACGCAACCCGACCTACAAGGAGAAGCAGGAGAACATCGAGGGCCGCGACCTCTCGACCTTCGGGTTTCTCGGCTACCCCGTCCTGCAGACCGCGGATATTTTGTTGTACAAGGGCGACCTCGTGCCGGTGGGCGTGGACCAGCTCCCGCACCTAGAGCTGTCGCGCGAGATCGCCCGGCGGTTCAACCAGCTCTACAAGCCGGTCTTCCCCGAACCCCAGGCCCTGCTGACGGAGATCCCCAAGGTGCCGG
Organism: Nitrospirota bacterium; assembly: GCA_004298335.1. Lineage (GTDB taxonomy): Bacteria > Nitrospirota > Nitrospiria > Nitrospirales > NS-4 > SCTG01. Next base: position 1,401 of record SCTG01000161.1, on the reverse strand, counting down.
GCACGGACGGCCGCAAGATGAGCAAGAGCTACAACAACACGATCAACCTCTCCGATCCGGAAGCGACGGTGCGCTCCAAGCTCAAGACGATGGTCACCGACCCCGCCCGCATCCGGCGCACGGACAAGGGCAACCCGGACATCTGCCCGGTCTTCACCCTCCACAAATCCATCTCGGCCCCGCCCGTCATCGATCAGGTCAACCGGGAATGCCGGACCGCCGCCATCGGCTGCATCGACTGCAAGACGCTGCTGGCGGACGGGCTGGTGACGCGGCTCATGCCGACGTGGGACAAGCGCCACGAACTCGCGCAGAAGCCGAAGATGGTGGACGAGGTCATCGACGCGGGCACCAAGAAAGCGCAGGCCGTCGCCGCAAAGACCGTCGCCGAAGTCAGCGAGGCCATGCGGATATAGGGGCCCGGCGCCATGACGCCTCAGCAACATGATCCCAAACTTGCCCGGCAGCTCATCCTGGATGAGCTGTTCGACCTGTCGCTCTACAAGGCCCTGCGCGGGATCATCGGCGGCGAATCCCGAAAGGTGCTCGACGAGCTCGTCCTGGTCGAGACGGAGCATCTCGCCTTCTGGCAGAAGTTCTTCGACCTCAAGCTGACCGCCCTCGATCTCCCCCGCCGCATCAAACTCCAGTGCCTGATCCTGGTCTGCCGCCTCTTCGGAGCAACGGCCGTCCACCTGGTGCTGGAGGCAATCGAGGTGCACGGCGTGCGGAAGTACCTGTCTCTGTGGAAGAGTTATAAAGGCCATCCGCTGGGCCACGCGCTCGAACGCATCCTGCTGGACGAGTTCAAGCACGAGGATGTGCTGGTCACCCAGTTGACCGAACGGAAAATCAATCCGGAAAAGATCCGCAACATCTTTCTGGGCATGAACGACGGGTTGGTCGAGATCCTGGGGGCGGTCAGCGGGTTCTTCGGGGCCTTCGGCGACGCGGCCACCGTCCTCATCGCCGCCTCCACCACCGCGGTGGCCGGGTCGCTCTCCATGGGGGCCGGCATCTACGTGGCGATCAGCTCCGAGAAGGAAGTCAAAAAGACGGAATCGGACAGACAGCAGTTTCTGAAGGCAGGGACGGTCGGCGGCGAGATGGAAGAACAGCCGCTGGCCTCTGCGTTTGTCGTGGGCGGCAGCTACATCGCCGGGGCCATGGTCCCCGTCCTGCCGGTCCTGTTCGGCGCCAAGGACGCGCTGCCCTCGCTCGTCACGGCCGGCAGCATGATCATCCTGGTGTCCATGGTGCTGGCGTTCCTCTCCGGCATGGACATCAAGAAACGCATCCTCACCAACCTGGTCATCATCGCCTGCGCGGTCGCCATTACCTACGCGATCGGGATCGCGGCCAAGGCCCTCTGGGGCGTCTCGGTCTGACGCCCTCTCAGTT
>SCTG01000160.1 GCA_004298335.1 Nitrospirota bacterium | reverse complement strand
TCGAGCGGCATCCCCATACGGGGCTTGGCAAACCTGAGCCATTGAAAGGCGACTTGTCCGGGTACTGGTCCAGACGGATTACCAAAGAACATCGTCTGGTCTACAAAGTTGAAAAGAACGTCCTGTCGATCGCGCAATGCCGCTTCCACTACTAGCGGATTCACTGCCCTTCCTTGACCCTCCGGGCTGATTCTGGTTACATACGGATTTGTGGCCTCCTCGCAATTCAAACGGGCCCAGGCGAAGGCGCGGCAGGAGATGAAGCGCCGTGTCGCCGAGGTCCAGGCCCGCGTCACCAAGGACATCGACTACGCCTTTGAGTCGCTGCTGCAGGAGCAGCCCGACCTCTCCCTGAAGATGGAGGGCGCGCTGGAGGAAGTGCTGCGGATGACGGCGACGATCGACGGAGAACTGGAGGAGATCGCCAGCGTCGCCGAACTGGAACGGCTCGACCGGCGCATCGAGTTCATCGAGGAGCAATTCGAGGACATCGAAGCCGAGCTCTACGGCCGCCCCCGGCGCCGCCGGAAGCGCCGGCCCAACCTGTTCGATTTCTTCCGGCAGGCGACCGGAGGCGGCGGGTGGGGCGGCGACTCGTCGGACCCGCAGAGCGAGGTGCGGACCGCAGCCGATGCGTTCGCCGTCCTCGGCCTGGAGGAAGGCAGCTCCTATACGGCCGTCACGAAGGCCTTTCGGAAGAAGGCCAAGGAACTCCATCCGGATTCGCGCGACGGCGACCGGAGCGGCGAGTCGCAGCTCCGCAAGTTGATCGCCGCCTACCAATACATCAAAACCATCTATAACTGGGGCGAGGACAAGCCGGCCCCCGGATCGCCGAACCCATGAACGCCCGCTGCTTGCTTCTCGCGCTGTTGGCCGTCCTGGTGGGCGCGCCGGTCGACGCCGCGCCGGCGGCGGACGAGCTCGTCCTGTACTCCGGCCGCAAGGAGATGGTGGTCAAGCCGGTGGCGGAGGCGTTTCAGAAGAAGACCGGCATTCAGGTCAGGCTCAAGATCGGCAAGACGTCCGGCCTGGCCAACGAATTGATCCAGGAGAAGGCCCGCCCGCGGGCCGATGTCTTTATCGCGACGGAGGCCGGCGTGATGGAGATACTGGCCAAGAACGGCGTCCTCGGCGCGTACATTTCGCCGGAAACGAAGGGCATGGAGTCCGGCTTTTTCGACAGGGAGGGCCTGTGGACCGGCATCTCCTCCCGCGCCCGCGTGATCCTCTACAATAAAAATCTGGTGGCGGAGAAGGACATCCCCCGCTCCGTGTTCCAGTTGGCCGACCCCAGGTGGAAGGAGAAGGTCGCCATCGCCGGCACGCGGGAGCGGACGACCCTGAGCTGGGTCTCCTCGCTCGTCGCCGTCAAGGGGACCGAGTTCACCCGGAGCTACCTGGCGAAGCTCCACGAGAACGGGCTGAAGGTCCTGCCGGACAACGCGGACGTCTGGCAGGGCGTGGGGCGCGGCGAGTTCGCCGTCGGCCTGACCAACTCGCCGAATTATTTTCTGGCGCGCAAGGCGGACTATCCGGTCGGCGTGGTCTATCCGGACCAGGACGACGGCGGGCCCGGCACGCTGCTCAATCTCAACGCGATCGCGCTCGTGAAGGGCGCGGCGAATCCCGCCGCCGCCCGGCGCTTCATCGATTTCGTACTGTCGGCGGAGGGCCAGCGCATCCTGGTCGACGGCGCCTATGAGATTCCCCTCAAACCGGATATCATTGATCCCGTCCCGCTGACCGGGTTCCGGCGGACTCCCGTGACCGAGGAGCAGCTGGCGGATCTGGCGGAGGCCACGCTCAAGCTGTTGGCCGGCGTCGGGCCGGAGTGGTGAAAGGAGTGAGCATGCGACACGTGCTGCGGCGGTGGCTCTGCATGACGGTGTGCGCCGTGGCCGTCCTGGTCGTGGCCGCGGCGCCGGCCGCATGGGCCGACGACCTGAACCGGGACCTGCTCAAAAAGGGCATGTCGCTCAACGATGTGATCCGGACGTTCGGCCAGCCGACCCAGATCGAGTGGGTCAACGTGAGCGGCACGGCGGTCCTCTTCGTCTTTTATCCCACCGACAAGTCGGACGCGGTCTTCCGGAAGGACGGGCTGATGCTGCTGCCGCTGGGGTTCGTCACCGAAGCGCTGGCCGGCTGGGGCAAGGACTTCTACGAGCAGAACAGGTCTGCGCAAGCGCCCCCTGGGCCAAGCGCCCGATGAACATCCTCATGCTGGCAAGCGAGGCGGTCCCGCTGGCCAAGACGGGCGGCCTCGCCGATGTGGTGGGCACGCTGCCCATCGAGCTCGCGCGCCTCGGGCATGACGTCAGGCTGGCGCTCCCGCGCTACGCCGGCATCGAGGCCGCGCCGGTCACGCTCAAGAAGGCGCCGGCGGTGCGGGTCCCCTGGCGCGGCGATCAGCTGGAGGTCGGCATCGAGACGGGGGCGCTCGGCGGCGGCGCCGTCCCGTTGACCTGCATCCGGTACGATCCTTTTTTCGCGCGGCCCGGGCTCTACGGCGAGGACGGCCGCGACTATCCCGACAACCTGGAACGGTTCGTCCTGTTCTGCCGGGCGGTCATGGAGGCCTGTAAGCAGCCGGGACGGCCGCCGGACGTCCTGCACGCGCACGATTGGCAGTCGGCGCTGGCCGTCGCCTATCTCAAGACGCTCTACCGGAACGATCCGGCGTGGGTCGGCACGCGCGCGCTCTTCACCATCCACAATATCGGCTATCAGGGGCATTTCCCCGTCTCCGCCTATGACGCCACCGGCTTGCCGTGGTCGGAATACACGCCCGAGCGGCTGGAGTATTACGGGCAGGTGAACCTGCTCAAGGGCGGCCTCGTCCACGCCGACATCCTCAACACGGTCAGTCCGACCTATGCGCGCGAGATCCAGACCGCCGAATTCGGCTACGGCCTGGAGGGTGTGCTGCAGGTCCGGAAGGACCGGCTGTTCGGCGTGACCAACGGGATTGATTACAACGTCTGGAACCCGGCGACCGATTCGCATCTGCCGGCCCGGTACTCGGCGGCGGACCTGTCCGGAAAGCGGGAGTGCAAACGCGCGCTGCAGACGGAGGTGAAGCTGCCCGCCCGCGACGTGCCGCTGGTGGGCATGGTCTCCCGGCTGGCCTTCCAGAAGGGGATTGATCTCATCGTGGACATTCTGCCCCGATTGCTCGAGCTGGACGTGCAGATGGTGGTGCTCGGCAGCGGCGACCCGTCGTATCAGACGTTGCTGGCGGAGCTCAGCGCGCGCCACCCCGACAAGCTGGCCGTGCGGCTGGTGTTCGATGAACGGCTGGCGCATCGGATCGAGGCGGGGGCCGACCTCTTTCTCATGCCGTCGCGCTACGAGCCCTGCGGACTCAACCAACTCTACAGCCTCCGGTACGGCACGGTGCCCGTCGTGCGGAAGACCGGCGGCCTCGCTGACACGGTGGTTCCCTACGCGCCGGACGTCCGCCTGGGCGCGGCGGCGACGGGCTTCGGCTTCGAGAAACCGGAGCCCGAAGTCCTTCTGAGCACGCTGCTGCTCGCCCTGCGGGTCTATCGCGACAAGGAGGAATGGACCGGCCTGATGCGGCGGGGGATGCAGCAGGATTTTTCCTGTCAGCGCTCGGCGCGGCAGTACGTGGAGCTGTACCAACGCGCGCTGGCCCTGTGATGAAAAAAGTGTGTGGCAACTGCGGATGTTCCTTCCCCTGCGGCGGCGGGGCCGAACCCTGCTGGTGCGATCAGGTCAGGCTGAACGAATCGCACTTGACCGAGATCGGACAGCGTTTCCGAGATTGCCTCTGTCCGGCCTGCCTCGAAAAAATCGGCGCCGGCTTGACTGGACACGCGACGATCACCTAGCATGCGGCAACAGTGAGGCGATGGGGTTCGCCGAGAACCGCCGCGTCAGCGGCTGATGACCCCTACCGAGGAAATCCGCGGTAGGGGTTTTTTATTGCCGGGAGGAGCGCAGGGCGTCATGTCGTTTTCGTGGGAGGTGGCGGCGATCTGGATCGGGCTGGCGCTGGCGGCCTCCCTGATTTCCATTCGCATCGGCGTCTCGGTCGCGCTGGTCGAGATTCTGGTGGGCATGCTCGGCGGGAACCTGCTGGCCCTCCAACCCACGCCCTGGATCGATTTCCTCGCCGGGTTCGGGAGCGTCATGCTGACCTTTCTGGCCGGGGCCGAAATCGACATTCAGGTCATGAAGGAGAAATGGCGCGAGACGCTGTCCATCGGGTTCGCGTCGTTCCTGTTCCCCTTCCTCGGCGCCGGCGCCTATGCCTACTGGGTCGCCGGGTGGTCGCTGGAGGCGTCGGAGATCGCCGGCATTGCGCTCTCCACCACGTCGGTGGCGGTGGTCTATGCCGTGATGGTCGAGCGGGGCTACAATGAGACCGGCTTCGGCCAGATGATCCTGGCCGCCTGCTTCATCACGGACCTGGGCACGGTCCTGGCGCTCGGACTGCTCTTTGCCGATTACGATTGGCATCTGGCGGCATTCGGCGTGGGCACGGGCGTGACCCTCTGGCTCCTGCCGCGTGTGACGCCGTGGTTCTTCGCGAAGGTCGGCAGCCGCATCAGCGAGCCGGAGACGAAATTCCTGCTGCTGGTGCTGTTCGCCCTGGGCGCATTGGCGCAGGCGGCCAAGAGCGAGGCGGTCCTGCCGGCCTATCTGGTCGGCATGGCGCTGGCGCCGTTCTTTCTGGCCAACCGGACGTTTGCGCAGCGGATGCGGCTGATCGCCTTTGCCGTGCTGACGCCGTTCTATTTCCTCAAGGCGGGGGTGCTCGTCGGGTGGAGCGCCATCGTGAGCAGCCTCGGGTTGATCGGAATTTTCCTGGGCGTGAAGGTCGCCGCCAAGTTCGCCGGAGTCTGGCCGCTGACCCGTGTCTTCCGCTTCAGCCATCGCGAGGGACTGTACCTCACGCTGCTGATGTCCACGGGCCTGACCTTCGGCACGATCTCGGCTCTCTACGGCCTGTCGAATCACTACCTCGACCGGGAGCAGTACGCGGTCCTGGTGACGGCCGTGATCTTGAGCGCCGTGGTGCCGACGCTGATCGCCGAGCGTTGGTTCGATCCGGGCGGCAGGCCGCCGGAGGAGACTCTGTCGCGCCGGCACTCGGATCGAGGCGATCAGCTGGCTGATCGAAGGGGGGGAGGGGGATAGACATGTGGCATAAAATTCTGGTTGGGTTGGACGGATCCGAGGGGGCCGGCAAGGCGTTGGCGGTGGCCGTGAAACTGGCGGCGCAATCCAGCGCTGAGCTGCATTCCATCTCGGTCGAGGAGAAGCTCCCGCACTATGCGGCGACGGTCGGGGAGGTCCAGGAGAGCAAGCAGGAAGCGGCCAATTATTTCCGCAAGCTCGTGGCGGAGGCCCAGCAATCGGCCCGGGCGTCCGGCGTGACGCTCCACAGCCACGTCATGCCCGGCCACGAGGTGGAAACGATCGTGACCTTCGCCAAGGACCATGGGTTCGACCTGCTGGTCATCGGCTTCATGGGCCACTCGAAGATCTTCGGCCGCATCTGGGGCAGCACGTCCCAGAACCTGGCCAAACTCTCGCCCTGCACGGTGCTGGTCGTGAAGTGACGGCGCGAACTTGACAGATCAGGAATTCTTGATTAGTTGAGCTTGGAAGGGAGGAAAGGGCCATGAAGAGGCGTGACCTGCTCGCAGAGGCGGTGGGAACCTTTGCGCTGGTTTTCGCCGGCACCGGCGCGATCGTGATCAACGACATCACCGGCGGCGCGGTCAGCCACATCGGGATCAGCCTGACGTTCGGCCTTGTGATCCTCGCCATGATTTATGCGCTGGGTGATATCTCGGGCGCTCATTTCAACCCGGCGGTCACCATCGGGTTTTGGGCGGCTCGCCGCATCGAACGCTCGGCGGTCCTGCCGTATATCCTGAGTCAATGCGCCGGGGCGCTTCTTGCAAGCCTTCTCTTGAGACTGCTGTTCCCCGCCCATGAGTCGCTCGGCGCCACACAGCCGGCCGGTCCCGCCCTTCAATCATTCGTGCTGGAAAGCGTCCTGACGTTTTTGCTGATGCTGGTGATTCTTCAGGTTTCAACGGGCGGGAAGGAAAAGGGGATCACGGCGGGTATGGCGGTCGGCGCAGTCATCGCGCTGGAGGCCTTATTCGCCGGCCCGATTTCAGGCGCGTCCATGAATCCGGCGCGATCACTCGCGCCGGCGCTCGTGTCTCTCCACCTCGCGCATCTCTGGATCTATATCCTGGCCCCCCTGACCGGGGCCGTAGGGGCCGTGTTCGTCGCCCGCAGTTTGCAGTCGTCATGAAGAAAACAGTCTTATTTCTCTGCACGGGGAATTCGTGCCGCAGCCAGATGGCCGAGGGGTTCTTGCGCCACTTCGCCGGCGACCGGTTCGACGCAGCCAGCGCGGGGACACACCCGTCCGTCCTGAACCCCGACGCGGTGGAAGCCATGCGGGAAGCCGGCATTGATATTTCGCGCCATCGGTCAAAGAACGTCGATGAGTTTGTCGGCCGGCGCTTTGACGCCGTGATCACCGTGTGCGACCGGGCCAAGGAGTCCTGCCCGATCTTCCCCGAGGCAGCGGCTCTCGACCATTGGCCTTTCGACGATCCGGCCGCGGCCACCGGTTCCCGGGGGGAGCGACAAGCCGTCTTCCATCGGGTTCGGGACGAGATCGCCGAGCGTATCCGGACGTTCATCAGGGAGAGCCGGTAGCGCGGGAATGATGCTCGGGCGTCAGCGCCAGCCTTGCGCCGAGAGTCTTCTCTGGGCCGCTCGTGTGTGGATCTCCGGCACCGACTGCGTGTCCCACGACCACTTCAATTGAATCGCAAAGTACTTCTGAGTCAGGCCGCCTCGGTCAATAGACTGGTCCGTTTCCTGGAAGGCCATCACTTCCCAGGCTTTCCATCGGAACGCCACACCCACGATCCAGTCCAACTCGCTCGGCGCGAAGGGGTTGGGCTCGCGCCGGTCCGTGAAAAAATTGCCGTCGCCGATCAGCCAGAGCCAGTCGCCGTAGACCGGCGCCTCGCCGTGCAGCACGTACCGTAGGAGCGCCCGGCCGGTGTTGTTCGGCCGCGCGAAATAGTTCTGGGTTGTGAAGAGCCAGCCGAGCCCGGCGTAGAACTCGGATTTCTGGATGAGGAGATTGTCCTGGTGCCAGAGCCCCTCCGCCTCGGTATAGGCTTGGACCAGCCCGCTCTTGTCGAGCGGCATATCCCGTTCGTAGCGGAGCAGCGCGGCCCATCGTTCGTAGCGGTACAGGAGGCCGATCGTCTGGTCCCATTCGGACGGCTTGAATTCGTCCCGCATCTTGTCGGTGAAAAAGTTAGAGTCGACGATCAGCGAGACGGGCGACCACTGCGGGGTCAGCTCAAGGTGGCCGAGGTAGCGGTGCTTCACGAGGCCCGTGTTATCGGGGCGGGCCGTGAACGACGTGTTCTTGACGAAGTCGGAAACGATCGCGGTGAACTGGACGGCCGGCGGGCGGCCCTCTTCCATTTCAACCCGGCCGGTTTTCTCCAGCGCGGCGGCGGGTACTGCCCACCCGATGACGGCGAGAACGGGCGGGATGAAACGGAACAGAGCGGAGCGTAAGAGCATGGAAACATCTTTCCGGGATGGTCATCCTGATCGTCTCGCGGGCGCATTATGCCCAGATCAACATGCGGTTACAAGCGTGAAAAATGCGTGGAGGAGCTAGATTCGCCCGGCTTTCCTGGCGAGGGGCGCGAGGGCGGCGATGACGCGGTCATGGCACGCGCCGTTCGAGGCGACGAGCCCTTTGCGGTTGTGCAGGTCCGGCCCGCCATAGATCAGGGGCTGGCCCGCGAGGTCGGTCATGCGGCCGCCGGCGCCGCGGAGGATGGCCTCCGGCCCGCATGAATCCCACGCTTTCGTGAACTCGGAGAGGTCCACATAGAGGTCCGCCTGCTGCGTCGCGATGAGCCCGACCTTCAGCCCGACGCTGCCGTGGCGGAGTTCCCGGCCGATTCCGAGCCGCGTCTTGAGGTCGTCGATGAGTGCGTGCCGGTGGGAGCGGGAGACGACCAGGCGCAGGCTGGAGAGGTTTGCCTGGTTCGATACCGCGAGCGGCGTCCGCCGGCCGGCCTCCTCGACCCACGCCTCCCTATCCGTGATGCCGGCGAAGAGCACGTCGCCCACCGGACGATAGACCACGCCCGCGCGGGCGCCGCCGTTCACGGCCAGCCCGATCATCACCGAGAACTCGCCGTTCTTCAGGACAAAGTCGCTCGTGCCGTCCAGGGGGTCGACGTACCACACGCGGCCCTGGCGCAGCGCGTCCGAGTTGTCCACGCTCTCCTCCGCGACGACCCCGTCTGCGGGGAAGGCGGCCTGGAGCCCCGCGACCAGCAGCTCGTTGGCCTGCTTGTCCGCGTCCGTCACCGGGTCGTTGGGGCCCTTGTACGACACGGCGAAGTCGGTCGCGTAGACCTTCATGAGGACCGCGCCGGCCGCCCGCGCGAGGCGCGCCGCCTCGTCCAGTTCGCGCGCGAACCCGGTCACGAGAAGTTGCGGTGGTCGAGGGAGGGGAAGATGTTGTCCTTCTCTTCGATGTCCTTGAGCCAGCCGGCGTCCACGCGGCCTGCGAGGAGCTGCTCGTAGAGGCGGGTGAAGCGGGCGACGTGGTCCTTCGTGCGCTTCACGGCGTACTCCACCATCGTGCCGGTCTTCATGATGAAGGCCCAGTCCGAGCTTTGCGCCAGCAGCAGCTCCCGCCCGGCCTGCGCGAGCGCGCGCTGTGTGAGCCCGTCCGCCTTGGCGAACCGGTGCGTCAGCTCCTCCATCCGCCGCGCGGCCGCATGCAGGTGCCGGTAGATCCAGTCGTTCCCGCCGTTGAGCCAGACTTCATGGTAGCCCTTGTGTCCCCAGGAGGACCCGCAAGGCGTGCAGACCTGGTTGATCTCGTGCCGCTCCAGGTACTCGGCGGGCGTGATCGGCTCCACCACCTGCTGGTCGAAGTGCAGCTTGCGGAAGAGGAAATCGATCCACTCGGGTCCTTCGAACCACCAGTGTCCGAAGAGTTCGGCGTCGTACGGCGCCACCACGATCGGCGGCCGGTCCATCGTGGGGCCGAGCCATTCGACCTGGCGCCCCCGGTTGAACACGAAATTGCCGGCGTGGTCGGCGGCCCGCTCCATGGCCCAGGCGCGGTCATACACCTGCTTCTGGTCGGTCCTGCCGGTGATCCGACAGTACTTGATGCCGGTGCTGCCGCGCTTGCCGTCCGGCTGGATGTAAGGCCGGATGTAGTCGTAGTCCAGGTCCCAGCCGATGTCGCGGTAATAGTCGCGGTAGGCCGGGTCGCCGGGATAGCCTTCCTCGGCGCTCCAGACCTGCTTCGAGGATTCGAGGTCGCGGGCGAACGCGGCGATGCCGGTCGGGCAGAAGACGGGCGCGTGCACGCCGTAGCGCGGGCGGGGCTCGGCGTAGAGGAGCCCGTGGGACTCGGTGAAGAAGAATTGGATCCCCACGTCGCGCAGGACCTCGTCGAGGCCGGGGAAGTATCCGCACTCCGGCAGCCAGATGCCGTGCGGGGGCCGGCCGAACGTCTCCTCGTAATGGGCCACGGCCGTGCGGAGCTGCGCCCGCACGGCGCTCGGCACGACGTTGAGCAGCGGCAGGAAGCCGTGCGTGGCGCCGCAAGTGATGATCTCCAGCTTGCCCAATTCTTGTAGACGTCCGAAGGCGCCGACGAGGTCGTGCCCATACTCGTTCGTGAAGGCGTTCCGTGTCTGGAGGAACCGCTCCAGGTACATCGTGGCGAGCCGATGGAGTTCCGGCTGGTAGGCGGTGCGGTGCACCTCCTTTGAGGCCAGCTCGATCAGCCGGTTGATGTGCCGCTCGTAGCGGGAGATCAGCAGCGGGTCCCGGAGCATCGAGATCAGCGGCGGTGAGAGGGTCGTCGTCAGCCGGAAGTCCACGCCGTCGCGGACCAGCCCGTCCATCACCCGCAGGAGCGGAATGTACGTGTCGGAGATCGCCTCGTACAGCCAGTTCTCCTCCAGGAAGCGGTCGTGCTCCGGATGCCGCACGTAGGGGAGGTGGCAGTGGAGGACGAGACAGAGATAGCCGGCCGGCTGGACGCGCATCAAAAGCCCTTCTCCGGCGACGACGGCATCCCGCCGGCGGCGAACCGCGCGTCGGCCAGGGCCTTCTCCCGCGCCAGGCGCTCCCGCAGCGCGCGCCATTCATCAGGCGACAGCCGCCGCGGCAGCTCCGGGGCCGGCACGTACTCGAGCGGCCGCGCGCGATCGGGCTTCCGCCGGCGCACGAACTTCACGCGCATCCAGCGCTCGGCGGTGTTGCCGGAGACGCTGGCGCGGGGCGTGTGGATGACGTTCGACCGCGTGATCGCGTGGAAGCGTCCGGTGCGGGCCACGAAGCCCAGGTCCGCGCAATAGGACTTGTCGGCCGTCCAGACGGGGACGTACCAGCCGCGGGCCTCCAATCCGACGTCGATGTCGAAGGTGTGGTGCGCGTTGGCGCCGTCGAAGTGGATGAGCGAGATGTCGTAGAACCGGACGACGGCGCGGGCGCCGTCCATCTCCGCGCCCAGCGCGTCCTGGGCCTCCCGGAGGCTCTCCGGCGTGACCTCCCAGTAGGCGAACAGGTGCAGCGGGTCCATCACCATCAGGACCAGCTCGGTCCGGCCGTAGCGATCGGGAATGTCGGATGACATGGTGTGCGGCTACCGCCCGTCGAGCTTCATGCCCTTGCCGATGGTCACGATGCCGGACTCGGTGACCGTGAAGCGCTTGCGGTCGGACTCCAGGTCCCAGCCGATTTCGGTCTTCGGCGGGATGGTCACGTCCTTGTCGATGATGGCCTTGCGGATCCGGCAGTGGTCGCCGATCACGACGTTCTCCATGATGATCGACTGGAGCACCTCGGCGTGGTCGTTGACCCGGACGTTGGCGGAGAGCACGGAGTTCTGCACGCGCCCGCCGCTGATGATGCACCCGCCGCTGACGATCGAATCGAGCGCGAGGCCCACGCGTCCGCCGCTGCCGTGCTCCTCCGCGAACACGAACTTCGCGGGCGGGTACTGGCCCTGGTAGGTGCGGATCGGCCAGTTCTGGTCGTACAGGTTGAACAGCGGATCGACGGACACCAGGTCCATGTTGGCCTCCCAGTAGGCGTCCAGCGTGCCGACGTCGCGCCAGTACTTGACGGCCTTGCGGTTCTCGTCGCGGAAATTGTAGGCGAACACGCGCCGGCTCCCGATCATGCCGGGGATGATGTCCTTGCCGAAGTCGTGCGAGGTGTCCCGCTCGGCGTCCGCGAGGAGATGCTCGTGCAGGATCGACGTCCGGAACAGGTAAATGCCCATCGAGCACAGCGCCCGGCCCGGGTCGTTCGGCATGGGCGCCGGGTTGGCCGGCTTCTCGTCGAAGCGGCTGATGCGCCCGTTGCCGTCCGTGGTCATGACGCCGAGGTTGGAGGCGTCTCCCAGCGGCACTTCGATGGCGCCCACCACGGCATCGGCCTGCTTCTGCTGGAGATAGCTGTACATGTCCCGGTAGTTCATCTTGTAGATGTGGTCGCCGGCCAGGATCAGGACGAACTCGGGCTGCTTGTCCTCGACGATGAACCAGTTCTGGTAGACCGCGTCGGCGGTGCCCCGGTACCAGTCCTGGCTGATGCGCTGCTGGGGCGGCAGCGAGAAAATGTACTCGCCGACCTCGGGGTTGAAGACGTTCCAGCCGCGCCGGATGTGGCGGTCGAGCGAATGGGACTTGTACTGGATGAGGACGATCATGTTGCGCAGGCCGGAGTTGATGCAGTTGCTGAGCGTGAAGTCGATGATGCGGTACTTGCCGCCGAAGGGCACGGCGGGCTTGGCGCGGTCCGCCGTCAGGGGGAACAGGCGCTCGCCGCGCCCGCCCGCCAGGATCATGGTGAGGATGTTGCGCATGGCGGGCCATTGTAACAGGCCCGGTGCGTGATGGCAAAAGCGGCCCGTTCTTGCTAAAATTCCGCGCCAGCGGAGCACGCGGCCTTGGATGACGGCGGCCACAGCGTTGAGTTGCGGGGGGTGACCAAGCGCCACGGGGCGACCGTGGCGGTGGACCGGCTTTCGCTCGCGATCCGCACGGGGGAGTTCTTCTCCATCCTCGGCCCCAGCGGCTCCGGCAAGACCACGACGCTGCGCCTGCTGGCCGGCTTTGAGCAGCCCGACGCCGGCGAGATCATCATCGAAGGCCGGCACATGGAGGGCGTCCCGCCCAACCGCCGCCCCGTCAACCTCGTCTTCCAGAACTATGCGCTGTTCCCCCACATGACCGTCGCGAAGAACGTCGCGTTCGGCCTCGAGATGCAGGGGTTGGCGGAGGCCGAGATCGGCCCGCGGGTCGCAGGGGCGCTGGAGATGGTGCGCCTGGCCGCGAAGCGGGACCGCCTGCCGTCGCAGCTGTCGGGCGGGGAGCAGCAGCGGGTGGCGCTGGCCCGCGCGCTGGTGAACCGTCCGGCCGTGCTGTTGCTGGACGAGCCGCTGGGCGCGCTGGACAAGCAGCTCCGCCTGGAAATGGAGGTCGAGCTGAAGGCGCTGCAGGAACGGGTCGGCATCACCTTCGTGTGCGTGACGCACGATCAGGAGGAGGCGCTCACGATGTCGGACCGCCTCGCCGTCATGCATCACGGGAAGTTGTTGCAGGTCGGCACGCCGGAGGACATCTACACCGCGCCGGCGTCTGCCTTCGTGGCCAACTTCATCGGCGTCTCCAACAGTCTCTCGGGGAGGGTGGAGGGCATTATCGGGCAGCACGCGACCGTGGCGGTGGAGGGGATCGGCGTGATCCATGCGCCGGCCGTGCCGGGCGTGGCCGCGGGCACGCCGGTGCTGGTCACGGTCCGGCCCGAGCGCCTGCACCTCTCGCGCGATGAGGCGCACGACGGCTTTCAGAATCACATGCCGGTGCGGGTCGCCAAGGCCATCTACGCCGGCAACGAGACGCAGTACCTCCTGACCCTGCCGAACAAGCATATGTGGAAGGCGCGGATCCCCAACGCCGACGGCGCGGCCAAGCGGTTCCATGCCGGCGAGTCCGCCTATCTCAAGTGGCGGACGGCCGAGGCCGTGCTGCTCCCAGAATGACGCCTCCTCCCAAACCCACTTCTTCCTTTCCTTGGTTGATTCTTCCTCCGGCAGGAGTGCTGATCGTTCTGTTCGGTGTGCCGCTGCTGTTGGTCCTGGCCGTCAGCTTCGCCTCGCGCGGGACCTACGGCGGCGTCGAGTGGGCGCTCACCTTCGCCAACTACACCAGCATCGCGGACCCGTTGTACCTGCGCATCTTCTGGCGGTCGCTGTGGCTGGCCGTCGCGACGACCGCCATCTGTCTCGTCATGGGCTTTCCGCTGGCTTACGTGATTGCGCGGGCGCCGAAGCGCTGGCAGGGCCTCTTGTTGTTTCTCGTGATCATTCCCTTCTGGACGAACTTTCTCGTCCGCACCTACGCCTGGATGTTCATCCTGCGCACCGAGGGGCTGCTGAACCAGGCGCTGCTGTCGGCCGGTCTCATCCACGAGCCGCTCAACATCCTGTTCACCGATTGGGCCGTGCTGATCGGGCTGGTGTACGGTTACCTGCCGTTCATGGTCCTGCCTCTGTACGCGGCGCTGGAGCGGCTCGATCGCTCGCTGGTCGAGGCCGCGTGGGATCTCTATGCGAGGCCGGTGCAGGTGTTCACGAAGGTCGTGCTGCCGCTTTCCAGGCCGGGCGTGATCGCGGGCTGCGTGCTGGTGTTCATTCCGTCGCTCGGAGCCTACGTGACGCCGGACCTGCTCGGCGGGGCGCGGACGATGATGGTCGGCAACCTGATCCAGCACCAGTACCTCGTGGTGCGCGACTGGCCCTTCGGGTCGGCGCTGTCGTTCGTGCTGATGGCGGGGGTCCTGGCGGCGGTGCTGTATTACCTGCGCGCGGGCGGGGCGAGGAGCCTCACGTGAAGACCGGTCGCTGGCTGATCGCGGCGGGCGTGGCGGACCTGTTTTTTCTCTACCTGCCGATCGCGATCCTGATCGTGTTCTCGTTCAACGCCTCCAAGCTCTCCGCCCGCTGGCAGGGCTTCTCGCTCCAGTGGTACGCCAAGCTCTTCACGAACCAGGCGCTGCTGGCGGCCACCCTGAACAGCCTGGCCATCGCGGTGCTCTCGACGGTCCTCGCCGGCCTGCTGGGGGTGCTGACCGCCGTGGCATTGGAGCGGCGGCCGTTCCGCGGACAGGCGGCGTTCGAGGCGTGTCTGCTCCTGCCGATCGTCATCCCGGAGATCATGATGGGGGTGGCGATGCTCCTGTTCTTCGTGATGATCAAGCTGCCGCTCTCGCTCGTCACGATGACCATCGCGCACACGGTCTTTAACTTTCCGGTGGTAGCCTTGATCGTGCGCGCGCGCCTGCGCAAGCTCGATCCAAGATTGGAGGAGGCGGCGCGCGATCTGGGCGCGACGCCGTGGATCGCCTTCAAGCGCGTGACGCTGCCGCTGCTGATGCCGGGCATCGTCGGGGCGCTCTTGATGGCCTTCACGCTGTCGCTGGACGACTTCATCATCAGCTTCTTCACGGCGGGGGTCGGCTCGACGACGTTGCCGATCAAGGTCTACGGGATGCTCAAGTCGGCGGTGACGCCGGAGGTCAACGCGCTCTCGGCCATCCTGGTGCTGGTCTCGATGGCGCTCGTCGCCGCGGCGACCTGGGTGCAGAGGAAATGAACTGGTCCTGTCGCCTTCGGCTTCGGGGTCCTGCCGCCTGCATCCCCCGCCGTGCTCCGAAAAGCTGCGCGCGGCGGTGGGCCCCCTTCCGGCGTCACCCCTTGCCTGCAGCGACATCGGCGCCACCCGCAAGAAATTTCCTTGCCACTGCCGTATTGCTAATGTTCGCGGTTCTGGCGGCCTGTTCGCCGGGGGGGAGTGAGCAGGGAAAGGCGAAGCCAGTCACGCTGCATCTGTTCACGTGGTCGGACTATACGGAAGAGACGGTCGTCAGGCAGTTCGAGGAGCGGTTCGGGATCAAGGTGGTGACCGATACGTTCGGCTCGAACGAGGAACTGCTGGCGAAGCTCCAGGGCGGGGCGGCGGGCTACGACGTGATCGTCCCTTCGGACTACATGGTCTCGATCCTGATCAAGCAAAAACTGCTGGCCGAGCTCGACCAGGCGAAGATTCCGAACCTCGCCCACGTCTACAAGCACCTCAAGGGCCTCTACTACGACCCGAAGAACACCTATTCGGTCCCGTACCTGTGGGGCACGACCGGCATCGGCTACAACGCCGATCTGGTCTCGCCGCCGCCGGACAGTTGGCAGGTGCTGTGGGACAAGCGCTACAAAGGCAAGATCAGCCTCCTGAACGACGAGCGCGAGGTCTTCGGCATGGCCCTGCGCGCGGCGGGCGAGTCCCTGAACGCGGCGGAGCCCGCCAAGCTGGCGTCGGCCAAGGCGCGGCTGATGGCGCAGAAGGCGCTGGTGAAGACCTACACGAGCGAGAACTACGACCAGCTCCTGGTCTCCGGCGAAGTCGCCCTGGCCCATGGGTGGAGCGGCACCATCATGCGGGCCGCGGCCGAGCGCCCCTCCATCAAATACGTGGTCCCCAAGGAGGGCGGCACGATCTGGCAGGACAATCTGTGTGTCCTGAAGACGTCCACGCACAGGGACGAGGCGATGATGTTCATCAACTTCCTGCTGGAACCGCAGGTCGCCGCGCTGATCACGACCAAGGTGAAGTACGCCAGCGCCAGCGAGGAAGCGCGTCTCCTTGTGCCCAAAGAGATCGCGCAGAACCCCTCCATTTACCCGCCCGAGACGGTTCTCTCCCGGCTTGAATGGATCAAGGACGTGGGCGAGGCCATCAAGGCCTACGACCGCGCCTGGACGGAGCTCAAGGTCAAGTAGCCCCTCTCGATTTACTCAAACACGCTAGGCTATACTGGAACCCGTCATCCTGAAGTCATAGGAGGGGTCGGCTTTCATGCGAATGTGTGCAGTTGTATTGATGGCGCTGGCGTGGGGAAACCCGGCCTGGGCCGATTTCAGGATTCAGGCCTGGTCCTTCGACAAGGATGCGCCGGGGAAGCAGCCGGCCGGGTTTGCCGCCGCCGGCGCGAACGGATCGTCAGGGCGCTGGGAAGTCGCGGTGGATGCGCACTCATCATCGCCGCCGCACGTGCTGGCGCGCATATCCTCAGGTTCATCCGGCAGGGGCGCGCAGGTGATCTTCATCGAGAACACCGAGGCCGCCAACCTCGATATCACGGTGCGTGTGAAGGTGATCGCGGCCGGAGAGGGCCAGGGAGGCGGCATCGTTTTCCGGGCCGCGGACGACCGCAATTACTACGTGGCCTGGTTCAGCCCCCAGGAAAAAACGGTGCGCCTGGACAGGGTGGTGAACGGCGAAGTGAAGCCGCTCCAGGACCTCAAGATCGAGAACGCCGATATCGGCAAATGGTACACCTTGCGATTGAACGCGGTCGGGCCTGTCTATGAAGCCTTCTTCAACAACCAGCAGTTTCTCTCCGCCCGCGATGACGCATGGGAGTTCGGGCGGTATGCGAAGGGAAAGGTCGGGCTCTGGGCGCAAGGGTCCGGGACGGTCTATTTCGACAACGTGCGGTTCACGGCGATGGACGGCGGAACCGGCAGCGCGCCGCTGGGCGGCACGGACTCCACAATCATCACGAAATAACGGAGATCGTGATGATGCGCGTGATCGCTGAGAACACCCGGCCCGCATTGTCGGTTCCGTTTGGTCTGTGCTAGCATGATGCGTGAGTGCAGGGGCGGTCGAACCGGCATGCAAGGAGCGTAGAGATGGCCGTATTGAAGGTTGCGAAGCTCGGGTCGCCGGTCCTGCGGCAGATCGCCACGCCGGTCGCTCCGGAGAGGATAGGCAGCCGGGAATTCCAGCAGTTTCTCGACGATATGATCGAGACGATGGTCGCGAGCGACGGGATCGGCCTGGCGGCCCCGCAAGTGTCCCGTTCCGAGCAGGTCGTGGTCATGGAGTGCCAGGGCGAGCACGGGTTCCCCCGGACCATCCTGATCAACCCGGTGATCACGGGCTACTCGCCGGCGACCGCCGAGAGCTGGGAGGGGTGCCTCAGCGTCGATAATTTGCGCGGGAAGGTGACGCGCCCGGTCGGGGTCCGCGTCACGTATCTCGATCGGGACGGGAAGTCCGTCGAACTGGACGCGTCCGGGCTGTATGCCGTCTGCATCCAGCATGAGATGGATCACCTCATCGGCAAGTTGTTCCTGGACCGGATGACCGACTTCTCGACGCTCACCCAGTTGGAAGAATTCGACAAGCACTGGCGGACGGAACACGCCGAGGTCATTTAGCCTGGAAGCCCGCCTGCCGTGAAGTCCCTGCTTCGGGTCCTCACCTACATCAAGCCCTACTGGGGGCTGGCGGCGCTCACCTTCGCGGCGGCCGCGACGGCGGCCGCCATCGAGCTGCTCCCGCCCTGGCTCATCAAGATCATCATCGATGACGTCATCGGCGGCCACCGGCCGGAACTCCTGCCGTGGGTCATTGCGGGCCTGCTGGGCGCCCACGTCGGCAAAAACGTGGCGTCGTCGCTCCGCATCCGTTGCAACAACACCCTGGAGCAGCGGGTCATCTACGATCTGCGCGACCAGGTCTTCACGGCCCTCCAGCGCCTCTCGATCAGCTACTACGAGAACCGTTCGACCGGCGAGATCATGAACCGGGTCAACAACGACGTCGAGCACGTCGAGCGCATTTTTATCGACGGCATCGAGTCCCTCCTGATGTCGTCGCTGACGCTGATCGGGATCTCCGTCATCCTGTTCTCGCTGAACTGGAAGCTGGCCCTGCTGTCCCTGCTGCCCATCCCCGTGCTCGTGTACGCGGCTTCCTACTTCACCGGCCGGGTGCACAAGTTCTACCGCGGGGTCCGCGAGAGCTCCGCCGAGTTGAGCGCGTATCTCCAGGACGCCCTCTCGGGCATCCGGGAGACGATGGGTTTCAACCGGGAGGCCCACGAGCGCGAGCGGTTCAATCAACGGAGCAAGACGTACTCCGACAGCAATCTGCGGGTCATGACGCTCTGGTCCATGTACTCGCCCAGCATGATCGTGGTGGGGAGCCTCGGCAGCGTGATCATTCTCTGGTACGGCACCGGCGAGGTGCTGGCGGGGACCCTGTCCGTCGGCGAGCTGGTCGCCTTTGTCTCCTACCTGGCGTTGTTTTATGTGCCGATCAACCAGATCCACTCGGTGAACCACATGCTCCAGCACGCGCTGGCGGCGGGCGAGCGCGTGTTCGAGATTCTGGACACGAAGCCGGAAGTGGCGGACAGGCCCGGGGTCGCCCGTCCCGCCGGCAAGCTGCGGGGCGAGGTGGCGGCGCGGCACGTGTCGTTTCATTACCGGCCGGACATTCCGGTGCTGAAGGGCGTGAAGTTCGAGGTGAAGGCCGGCGAGCGCATCGCGTTGGTGGGGCCGTCAGGCGCCGGCAAGAGCACGCTGATCAAGCTGCTGATGCGGTTCTACGACGTGAAGGACGGGGCGGTCACGCTGGACGGCCGCGATCTCCGCGATCTGCCGCTGGCCTACGTGCGCGAGCAGATCGGGCTGGTCCAGCAGGAGCCGTTCCTGTTCAACGGCACGGTGAAGGAGAACATCGCGTATGGCGATCTCTCGGCGGGCCAGGCCCGCCTCGAAGAAGTTGCGCAGGCGGCGCGCGCGCACGAGTTCGTCGTCGAGCTGCCGGAGAAGTACGACACCTGGATCGGGGAGCGGGGGGTGAAGCTCTCGGTCGGGCAGAAGCAGCGAATTTCGATCGCGCGGGTGCTGCTCAAGGACCCGCCCATCATCATCTTCGACGAGGCCACGTCCAACATCGACACCGAGACGGAAGTGAAAATCCGCGAGGCGTTGGTGGAGCTCACGCGCAACCGGACGACGTTCATCATTGCGCATCGGATCTCGACGTTGCGCCACGTGGACCGGATCTTCGTCCTCGACGGCGGGCGCCTTGTCGAGGACGGCACGCACGAAACGCTCCTCGCCCGCAGCGGCCTCTACCGCACCCTCTACGACGCGCAGTTCCAGATGTAGTCTTTGCCAGCCCAAGCTGTATCCAAATGGATAGGTAAAGTACCACGCGTGATACAGTATTTCCATTCCTTGCAGTCGGTTAAGGCCGACCAATGCCTGGGAGGGATGTGAAATTTCCAATAATTTTGATCAGTTTGAAGAATGCATGGGTGTTTCGTTCGATGTGCCCTGTAGGCACCGACATTGCTTTATGCTATAGTAACGAGGCTATGAAAGCCTCATAAAGGAGTGAAGACTATGGCTACGCGTGATTGTTTGAATCGGTCGCTTTTGGGGGTTCTCGGGGTGGCCCTGGCCGCGGGGGTCGGGATGACAGCCATCCCACAAGATGCTGCCGCCGCCGATAAGCTCGTCTCCGAGGACGAGTTTTCGGCGCTCTTTGCGCCGGATCCTGCCGAGGCCGACAAGGATGCCGTCAAGCATCGGGGTTTGGCCAAGGTCCCGCGTCCGGGCTTTGAGTCGAAGAAGCGTGAGGCCACGACCAACATTCTCTTCGAAACAGGCTCGGTCCTCTTGAAGAGCCCGGAGTCATTCCAGCAACTGGACATCGCGGGCCGGTCTTTCAAGAAGGCCATGGAAGTGGGCAAGGCGGATAAGTGGGTGATCGAGGTCGCCGGGCACACGGACAATGTGGGCAACCCGCAGAGCAATGCCCAGTTGTCGAGAGAGCGCGCGGAAGCCATCCGGCAGTACCTGTTGCAGACGTATGGGCTGCCGTCCACTGCGGTGGTCGCCCATGGCTATGGCGATACGCAACCCATCGCGTCGAACGATACGGCACAAGGCCGCGAGGCGAACCGGCGGGTCGTGTTCAAGGTGACGCAAAAAGCGGCGGCTGAGCAGCAGTAAACACCGATTCCAACGAGCAGGGGGAGGCTGCCTGAGGTAGCCTCCCCCTTTTTTATTGCCGGCACAGTTTCCGCACCTCGTCCCACGGCACGTCCGCCAGCAGCGGTTCGGATGGGCCGGGCGTGGCCGCGGCCAGGGTTTTCATCTCCGCAAGCCGCTCGTCGGTGTCGGGATGGGTGGAGAGATACGCCGGCAGGCCTGCCTCGCCTGGCTGCTTCTTCAGCGTTTCGAAGAACCGGACCATGCCTGCCGGGTCGACCCGCGCCGCCTGCAGCAGGCGGAGGCCTTCCCGATCCGCTTCCGCTTCAGTCTCCCGGTTGTAGTGGAGCGTCGTCAATGTCTGTCCCGCCTGCACGGCAAGCGCGCCGATACCCGTAATATCCCCGAACACCGCCCCCACGATCGCGGCGATGGACAGGTCCCGCACCAGCGCCTTCATGGCGTGGCGCCGGTAGATGTGCTGCATCTCGTGGGCCAGCACGCCGGCCAGTTCCTCCGGCCGCTCCGCGGACTGCAGCATCTTTCTGAACAGCACGATCTGGCCGCCGGGCGCGGCAAAGGCGTTGAACACCGGGCTGTCCACGACGGTGACGTGGAAATGGTAGGGCGAATCGGGACGGGCGGCCGCGAGTCGCGCCACGATGCCGTCCATGCTGTCTCGCAGCCGGCTGTCCGCGCACCGGCGCTCGGCCGGCGCGAGCTGCTGCACGACCGATTCGCCCAGCGCCGTCTCCCAGGAGGTCGGAATCAACGGCGTGACCAGTTCAACCACAGTTGGAATGCCCCAGAGGAACATTCCGGAAATCAGGGCGATGGAGGCCGCGCCGGCCAGCACAATGAGGCCCACGAGGCGCGTGTGCTGCCGCGGCCCGGCGAACTGCCGCGCATTTTTTCCGGCGAACTGCCGTAGCGCCTCGAGAAAGGCCGGATCCTCCACGACGACGGCTTCCGGGATCGGGCTTCCGCGTTCCAACCGGGCCGGCTCGCCGGCGTACGAACCCTGCGCCTGGGTGATGTCGCCGTAGGGCCAGAAGGCCCGCGTGCCGTCCGCGAGGTGCAACTCGAGCCCGCTCGGCGCGAAGGTGATGGTGACGGCGTGGCGCGCGGTCGTGCGCCCGTCGAGGTAATGGCCTTGCCAGGATGTTCGGCTAGCCGGGGAGGGCATCGACGTCGAGGAAGCCGGAGAGTTCTTCGCCGGTGGGCGTGGCGGTCTGGGCCTGCTGCGTGATGTGCTCGATGTCCACCGGCCCTTGCAGGACGAGGTTCTCCATGTCATAGCGTCTCGTCCGGACCGTCGCCCAGGGAAGGGCTAGACCCAGGCTCAGGACGATGATGGCGAGATTGACGGCATAGAGGCCGAGCAGCCCGACGCCGGTGACTGTGCAGTGGAAGCGCGCGCTGGCGAACGAGGTGTGATCCCAGTAGTACCGGCGTTGAAAGGCGAGGTACCAGAGCCAGACGAGCCCCAGCGTCGGCAGCGTGAGCAGAAGCGTGAGGACGAACCGGCCCAGCAGCGCCCTGCCCTCGCCGTCGAACGCGAGGGACGTGGAGCCGAAGCGGGAGTGGCCCGCCAGAAAGCGCCGCAGATTGGTCTGGTAGAAGGGAATGTACAGTCCGAGGGTGAGCCCCGTGAACAGGAAACTCCAGAGCATGACCCCCAGAAGTTCCCGATAGCCTCCGTGAAAACTGAAACGCACGCCGCGCCAGGACGTGCGGTTCAGCCGGTACCGCATTGAGCCGACGATCGCCAGCGGGATCAGGACGACGAACCCGACGGCCAGCAGGAGTTGCCCCGCCGCGTCGGCCCTGGGATCGTTCCAGAGCATGGGCGGCAGCACTCTGGCGGTGACGACAAGCCCGCCGAACAGGACCATCGCCTTGAGCCAACCGATGAGCAGCTCCCGGCCGGTTCCGTGGAAGTTGAAGCGGTCGGCGGCGAATTCCGTCTGCCCCCATAAGTATCGGCGGGTTCTCACCTTGGCCCAGAAGGAATAGACGCCGAGAGTGAGGAGGGTGAGCAGGACGTTGACGACGAAGATGCCGAAGAGTTCCCCCCCGGAGCCGTGAAAGCGCAGGCGGTGCACAGCGTCCCCGTCGGAAGGGGTTGCCGCGGACGGCTGGGCGTCGGCGGGCTGCTTTCTGATGAGGGGGATGGCCGCGATGACGCCGGCCAGCGCCCACCAGGCCAGCAGGCCGGCCAGACCGGTCACGAAAATGTTGGAGAAGCGTTCCCCCCAGTTATGTCCGATCGTCAGGATTGCCGGGGTCTCGCGAGGGTTCGCGGAAAAAAATGCGTCCAGCTCATAGAGCCCCGGCTGGTCGATCCGGAACTCCTTGACGGCCACGGCCCGTCGGTCGCCCCAGACATAGAACTTCAGCGTCGTGGCCGGCTCGACGGGGACGAAGGCGCCCGTCGTCCTGGAGAAGAGCCGCACGTTGAGCTTCGCCGCGGGCTGCGCCTCCTCCATTTCCATGAACACCGTGTAGGCGCCTGTCTCTGTGAACGTCAACTCGACCGTGCCGGGGGCCGTCACTTCGGCCAGGCTGTCCACCAGGTTGTCGAGGCTTTTGACCACGTACACGGCAAAGTCGGCCAGCCCCGCGAGGAGAATCAGAAGCGCGGCGACCCAATACCAGCGGCTGGCTTGTTGTCGGCTCAGAAAAGCTCCTGGTAGTTCGGCCCGTGGATCTGCCCGCTTTCGTCGGCGTAGCCGATCGAGGCGCGGTCGCGGTGCTCGGCCTCGTGCAGGTTGATGACGTAATGCCCACGGACGCGGCCGATGGTCTCCGCAAACGTCGGCCCGCCTTTTTTCTTCGGATCGGGCGGGCTGTGGAGGCCGCGGGCCAGCGTCAGCAGGGTGTCGGCGGTGGCCCATTCGGTCTCCGAGAACACGTAGATGTCGGCGATGGCATGGGGGCCGAGCTTGTCGCCTTTGCTGGTCGGCGGGACGTATTGAGGCAGGGTCTCATCCTGCCGGGCCTTCTTGAAGCGCTGCAGCAGTTGGGCGACCTGCTCGTCGGTTGTGTCCGGCGGCACGAGCACCGCGGCGGCGTTGTATTCCGGCAAGACGGCCACGGTGCGGGACGTGACGTGCGGCGCGCTCCGCGTGCCGGTGGTCATGCCGGGCGTGGTGGTGGTCTGGCCTGTCGTCGGGTCGGTCGGCTGGTCCTTGGGGTTCGGAATGACGATCCAGAGGGTGAGCCACAGCGCGAGGATTCCGCCCACGACGGCGATGACCGGATGACCGCCGGTGGGTTGGCCCGGCTCGGGCGCGCTCGGGTTGTGCCAGACCGGTTCGGGCGTCCCGTCGGTCATGGCTGCGCCTTGTTCCCTTCCGCGGTTTTGGCCTCGTCCCACAGGCGGTCCATCTCGGCCAGCGTCATGTCTGAAAGCGACCGGCCGCGGGCCTTGGCGGCTTGCTCCATGTGCGTGAAGCGTGCGGCGAACCGGTTGGCGGATCCGCGCAGGGCCTCCTCGGGATTCACCTTCACGAGGCGGGCGAGGTTGACCAGCGCGAACAGGACGTCGCCGACCTCGTCCTGCAGGCGCCGCCGCGCCGCCTCCGTCGCGTCTTGCGCGGCATCGGCCCGCGCCTCCTCCACTTCGCGCAGTTCTTCATGGACTTTGCCGACGACCTGGGCGTAGCCGGCCTCGTCCTGCGGCCAGTCGAAGCCGACGCGGGCCGCCCGCACCTGCAGTTGATACGCGCGCAGGAGCGTCGGCAGCGACTTGGGGACGCCGTCCAGCGCCGAGCCCGCGTCGCCGTTGCCGGACTGGTCGGACTTTTCCTGGCGCTTGATTTCCTCCCAGCGATGCACAACTTCGTCCGCGCCGTCAACTTTGGCCTCGCCGAACACGTGCGGGTGGCGCCGGATCAGCTTGTCCGCCAGCGTCTCCAGGACGTCCTCGATGGTGAAGGTCCTGTGCTCGCGCCCGATCTGGGCGTGGAAGAGTACTTGCAGGAGGACGTCGCCCAGCTCTTCCTTCAGCTTGGGATCGTCCTGCGCCTCGATGGTTTCGAGGACTTCATAGGCCTCTTCGATCAGGTAGGGCTTGAGCGATTCGCGGGTCTGCTTGCGGTCCCACGGGCACCCGCCTTCTCCCCGAAGCCGGGCCATGATCGCGACGATCTGGTCAAACCGTTCTGACATGCTGCTCCTTCGTGAGGTCCCATTATAGAAGAACGGCTGCAGATTTGAAATCCGGGAGGCCGGCGGCTCCGTCGCGGGTATTGACGGAGAGGGGAGGGCCTGCTATATGGACGCATCGTCATAACTTCATCCCGCGCGAGGTGCTCATGGCGGACGAAACGATCACACAACAGGTCAGCGAGCGGTATGCGAGGGCGGTGACCACCGGCGAGCAGATGTGCTGCCCGACCGGCTACAACTTCGACGACCTGCGCGCCTTCGTTCCCGAAGAGGTCCTGCGCGTGTCCTATGGCTGCGGCACGCCCGCCGGACTGGCGACGGTGCAGCCGGGCGAAACCGTGCTGGACATCGGGTCGGGCGGGGGCATCGATTGTTTCGAGGCGGCCCGGCGCGTCGGCCCGTCAGGCCGGGTGATTGGGATCGACATGACCGACGAGATGCTGGCGATGGCCCGCCGAAACGCGCCCATCGTGGCGAAGAACCTCGGGTACGCCGCGCCGAACATCGAGTTTCGCAAAGGGCATGCGGAGAATCTCCCCGTCGAGGACGGCACGATTGATCTGATCATCTCGAACTGCGTGATCAATCTGGCGCCCGACAAAACGAAGGTGTTCCGCGAGATGTTCCGGGCGATCCGGCCCGGCGGGCGGTTCACGATCTCGGACATCGTGGCGGATCAGCCGGTGCCCCAATACCTGATTCACGATACGCAGAAATGGGGGGACTGCCTGTCCGGCGCGCTGCCCGCCTGGGAGTACCTCGGAGGCCTGGTGCAGGCCGGGTTTCTCGGCGTGCACCAGATGAAGTTCTCTCCGTGGAGCGTCATCGACGGCATCCATTTCTTCTCGCTGACGCTGACCGGTTATAAGCTGTTGGACGCGGCGGAGCCCGATGAGACCCGTTTCGCGACGCTGGTGGGTCCCTTCAGCCGGACGGTGGACGAACTGGGGCAGACCTACCGTCGCGGCAAGCCGGAAGCGGTGTCCGCGCGCACGGCCCAATTGCTCAAGACGCCGCCGTTCGAGCGGCTGGTTCTCTTGTCCGGCCAGCCGATCTCGCTGGCGACGACCGATCAGCGTCTGATCTCGATCCTGCCCGCCGAGGCGCCCTGCGTCTGGAAGGGCCACTACGCGATCCTGGCCGCTCCGTTTGCGGAAGCGGAGGACGACGACCATCATGTCTATCGGCGGGGCGTCCCGCTGGAGATCTGCTCGAAGACGCTGGACGTGCTGGACTCCGGCCCCTACGGCCGGCACTTCACGATCATCAACCGGGCGACCGAGGCGGTGGCCGGCGACGAAGCCTCCTGCGATCCGGGCGGAAGCTGCTGCTGACATGCCCAAACTGCTCTTGACCTCCTTCGACGAAACGCTCGCCGAACACGGCCACAAGACCCTGCGGGCGCTGCGCATCGACACCCTGCAGGTCAACGTCGGCAAGCTCTGCAACCAGACCTGCACCCATTGCCACGTGGATGCCGGCCCCACGCGGACCGAAATCATGACGAGGGCGACGGCGGAGGCGGTGCTGGAAGTGGTGCGCCGCTATCCGGAGCTCCGCACGGTGGACATCACCGGCGGCGCGCCGGAGATGAACCCGCACTTCGAATATCTGGTGGAACAATCCAAGGCGTCTGGGCGGCACGTGATGGACCGCTGCAACCTGACCGTCTTCTTCGTGCGGGACAAGCAGCACCTGCCCAAGTTTCTCGCCGATCATCAGGTCGAGGTGGTCGCCTCGCTCCCGTGCTATCTCGAAGACAACGTGGATCAGCAGCGCGGCAAGGGGGTGTATGGCCGGAGCATTGAAGCGCTCCAACAGCTCAACGCTCTCGGCTACGGGCAGGAAGGGAGCGGCTTGACGCTGAACCTGGTCTATAACCCGCTGGGCCCCAAGCTCCCGCCGCCGCAGGCCGGCCTGGAGGCCGACTACAGGGACGAACTGGCGAAGCGGTTCGGCATCCGCTTCAACCGCCTGTACACCATCACGAACATGCCCATCAACCGTTTTCTGGACGACCTGCACCGCTCCGGCCAATACGAGGCTTACATGGAGAAGCTCATCATGGGCTTCAACCCGTCCTCTGTTGATGGACTCATGTGCCGGAACCTGATCAGCGTGAACTGGGACGGCCGGCTCTCCGACTGCGACTTCAACCAGATGCTGGACCTGCCCGTGGAAGACGCGGCGCCGCAGACGATCCACGAGTTCGACCTTGCCAGGCTGGCGCGCCGGCGGGTGGTGACGGGGATGCACTGCTACGGCTGCACCGCCGGCGCCGGCTCCTCCTGCGGCGGAGCCATCGCGTAAGGCCCATGGAACTTTCGCTGCTTGCCCTGCTGCTGGTGATGGCGCTGGCCTACGCCAACGGCACCAACGACGTGTCCAAGGCGGTCGCGACGCTGGTCGGCAGCGGCGTTACCAATTACCGAACGGCCATCATATGGGGCACGGTCTGGACGGTGACCGGCGCAGGCCTCTCGGCCTTACTGGCAAGCGCCATGCTGAAGACTTTCAGTCGGGGGCTCATTCAGCCTGGGATTGCGCCGCCACCCGCGCTGGCGCTGGCAATCCTCGTCGGCGCGATGGCGTGGGTGCTCGTGGCCTCAAGAACCGGTCTTCCGGTGTCCACCACCCACGCGCTGACCGGCGCCCTCGTCGGCGCGGGACTGATGGCCATCGGCAGCCAGAAGCTCATGTGGCCGGCCATTGCCGGCAAGATCGGACTGCCGCTGCTGCTGAGTCCGGTCATGGCGCTGACGGTCTCGTTTCTTATCCATCCCGTGATCCGGCGCGTTGCTGAACGCTGGGAGGGCGCCTGCCTGTGTGTGATGCCGGCGTCCCGCGCGCTGGTGACCATCGATGCGCAGGGCAACACCCGTACGCTGATGCAGACAGGCGTGCTCGGCCAGCCTGTGGTGGCGGTGCCGGCTCAATGCGCGCGCGCGGGCTTAAAGGGTTTGGCGGTCGGGCTGGACAGCATCCATTGGCTCTCCAGCGGAGTGGCCTCCCTGGCGCGGGGAGCGAACGACACGCCCAAGATCATGGCGATGCTCCTGTTGGGCGGCGCGGCGGCCTCCTGGCCGAGCGTGACCGCGCAGTTCACCACGCTGGCAGCCGTGACGCTGGCCATGGGGCTCGGCAGTTACCTGGGCGGTCTCCGCGTCACCGAAGTCCTGGCGGAGAAGGTCACGCGCATGGACCATGTCGAAGGGCTGTCGGCGAACCTCACGACGTCGTCTTTGGTGCTCGTCTCGGCCGGCATGGGGCTGCCGGTTTCCACGACGCACGTCAGCAGTTCCGCGATCATCGGAATCGGACTGTTGAAGGGCCTGAACGCCGTCCGCTGGGCGACCGTCCGGGACATGGTGCTGGCCTGGATCGTCACCCTGCCGGCAAGCGCACTGCTGGCGGCGCTGGCCTATCTCGTCCTGAGTAGGCTACTCTAGAAGGCCTGATTTACTTTCAACGCAAACCCGACGCCGTCTTCACGGCGATTCTGCACGCGGCGCTCGAGCGCGAGCTCGCCAAGATCGTTGTGTTCAACGCCCGCCACGAGCTGGATGCGTGGGAGGCGTGCTACCCGCATGCCTCGCGCCGGTTCACGCCCCAATCCGCGATTCCGACTCTCGAACGGGTGTTGGGAACCAGCCAGGCCCTTGCCGTGTACCGGATTTCGGAGAGCCAGTGGCTCCTGCTGTATGAGTGCTTGGAGAATTATTGCGCGGAACTGAACGACGTCGCGCCGGGGCAGCCGGGCGGCCTGCTCCCGGTCGGAGATTATCGGCTCGCCGAGGTCGACTTCGACTCGCTGGTCGCGCTGTACTTCTGGGACACGGATTTCCTGGTGCCGCCCGGCGAGACCACGCCGGTGGAACCGCAATCCCCCTACGCGCGCGGCTGGCGCGCCGATTCGGACGAGATGCACGTCGAGAAGGTCGAGGAGCCGGTGTGGAGCGAAGGCGAGGCGCCCTGCTTCAGGCCGGGCGCCCATCGCTATCCCGACTGGGAGGACGGCGCGGAGTTCTGACCGTCGGCCTTTGCTACATCTCCGGGGCGAGCGCGCCCCGCAGCCGGATATACTCCTGGGCCGTCACGATGCCTTCGTCCTTCGCGGTCTTCAGAAACGCTTCCACGGCGGCGTGCCGGTCTTCCGGCCAGTCGGTGCCGGCCAGCATCTCGGCGAGCATGTCCATCGTTTCGATCGCGGCGGGATGCACGAGTTGCGGATGCGTCAGCCACTGCCTCCAATTCACCGTATTCGTCGTCTGCTCCATCGAA
>SCTG01000159.1 GCA_004298335.1 Nitrospirota bacterium | reverse complement strand
GGTAGGATTCGGTATCGGTGGTGACAAAGACTAATCAAATCACTGAAGAGAAACTAAAAGTGAATCTGAATGATGCTTCGCTAGTGCCCTTGATTTTTGTTGGCGTTGCGGATGAGATGCCTAAGGGATCATTTCCTTTAACCCCAATCGATATATTCCAACTCTCGCTTTTTAAACAGCATCTTATCTATCCTGCAAACATTCAAGGAACAGTCGGAATCTTCCTTGTACACGCGAATCTATTTAATCTAATTGACAAGGAAACAATTGCAATTATTTTCCGTTCTGCGAATGGAAAAGAAATCTGGACTATATCGCTTTCTGGCAATTTAGAATCTCTTGAAGCCGGTTCTGCTGTTCACTTAACCGGCAGTCCTCCCTCCGAGAAAGAAGCCGTTGCATCCACAACAATAATGAATGGGAAACAGCATATATCCACTCTAATGCATAAAAGTGGAAAGTGGGCCCTTATTTCCATTCCATTGCCTGGGAATGTTGTTGTTCCTGAGCCCTCAGTCTATACGATCGAGCTACATTGGTCCGGGCAAAAGGTGACCCTAGGAGAAATGCAATATGTTTACAGGCCGACATTGCCTTTCACACCTGAGGAAATTAATGCTATTCACACCAACCCGAACGCTGTAAAAGCCTTGCGTATGATATTGGGATGCAGAAATTGTCCTTCAAAACTTCATGTATACACGGCTCTAGAGAGGGATGATGATTCTGAAAGAGAAGGCTTCATATGGCAGGCGAAACTGGGGGATTGGTTCAAATGTGAATGTGGAACTACAAATTTGCCCCTTCAGTACATGAGAGAAAGTCTTCATGCCTTACTCGGGCGTGAATCTAAATTCTATTCTGGTCCATTAAATCTAAACCGTATTGGTCTTTATGCTCACAATGGAATAATTAAAATTGTAGAGGAATTTAATCGCATACTTGATAAGCATAAAGATGAAGCAACCTTTCAGAAATTCATCGAAGAGCACCCCGTCATGCTTTCAAGATTCCATGCAATAAAATTATTCAAGAAACCTAACATACTCGGCAAACTTAAAGCTGATTTTGCTGTGCTCGATGCTGATAAAAATCTCGTGTTAATTGAATTGGAAAAACCTGGCATCAAGCTGTTTACAAAAAAAGAAGGTCAGCCAAGCAGCGACTTAATTCATGCATATGAGCAAGTTCGCGCTTGGCTACGGGAATATGCAAAACATCCGCATGCCGTCTTAGAAGGGTTAGGCCTAAGTGGTGACGAGGTGATGGCAGTAAAAGGTGCTGTAATTGCAGGCCGCAATAAAGGCCAAAATAGGGAACATATGCAACGTCATCGTGCCGATCCCTTTTACGCAGGAATCGCTTTTTTAACACTGGATGACTTATCAGCTAGTGTGAGGCAAATATCTTTGCATCTTGCATAGATTGAGTAGGATGAAACAATGATCGCCACCATCACCTATTGCTTGAGCGAGACGGGGCGCGAGCGGTCGGTCGAGGCGGGCGGGCCGGGGGCGTATCATCAGAATGTCTCCGGGCGGATTGCGGCGGCGGACGAGCGGCTCTTCCAGGCAACTGACGCTGGCTGTGCCTCGGCGGTCTTCAACGTGATGGAATTCGACTGGCCGCAATCGTTTGAGACACTGCTCGCGCATCTTCGCGCCCGCCACCATCGCCTGTCGGCGATCAGGCTCGCGCTCGAAACGGGGACGACGGCCAGGACTAATTAACGTAGGCGAAAGGAGACTCACATGCCGGACAGCGTGTACAAGATCATTGAGCTGGTGGGAACGAGCAAGGAATCGTGGGAAAAGGCGGCGGCGAATGTCGTGGAACGCGCGAGCAAGCACCTCCGGGATCTCCGGGTGGCCGAGGTCGTGCTGCTCGACATGCATCTCAAGGACGGCAAGGTGGACACCTACCGCGCGAAACTGAAGGTTTCCTTCAAGTACGAAGGGTAACTGCCCTGATTACAAAACGTCTGGGCAGTCGATGAGGTAGCGCGGCGGGGACGGCAAATCGGTGTCGGCCTGGGTGTAGCGGCAGGCGGGGAGGTCCGCTTGCAGGCGCTTGAGGAGCGCGAGCACCTTCATGCCGGAGGGAATCTCGCACACCCACACGTGCATGCCGGATTCCAGTTCTTCAAAATGCCGCTGAACCCGGAATCCCGGCTTCTCCATGAAATAGCCCGACAGGAACCCCGTCATGGCCTGCACCACCCAGGGGTGCGCCTTCACGTACTGGTAGCTGGTCCGCAGCTCGACCACCTGCATCATGTGCGTGGAATCCATCGTGTCTGGATTATAGCCTGTTTGAGATGAGCGCGGCGCCCGGCTTGACAGGCCCGCCGTGGTGGCCTAGCTTCTCACCAGGAGCGCGCATTGAGATGAAACCCCGCATCACCCTGTTCTCGCTTGGCGTCAACGACCTTGAAAAGTCGCTCGCGTTTTATCGCGGGTTGGGGTTGACGTCGGAGGGGATCATCGGGAAGGAGTTCGAGCACGGCGCCGTCGCGTTCTTCGATTTGCAGAAGGGCTTGAAGCTGGCGATCTGGGAACGCACGAGCATCGCGCACGATGCGAAGGTCGCCCTGCAGCCGCCGAGCGCCACGGAGTTCACGGTCGGCCACAATGTGTCGTCCAAGCAGGAAGTGGATGCCGTGATGGAACAGGCGAAGAAGGCGGGGGCGACGATCACCGACCCGGCGGGGGATCGGTTCTGGGGCGGGTACGCCGGCTACTTCCAGGACCCCGACGGCCACCTGTGGGAGGTCGCCTGGAACCCCGAGTGGAAAATCGAGGACTAGTTTTTCCTTGGAGGACAGCATGAACACGAAGATCTCCGACATCCTGTCCCGGATCGCCGAACTGGAACGGGAGCTGGAACGTGAGTTGGAGCTGGACATTGACAACTTGCGCAGCAAGTTCCAGTACCGCATCGAGAAGGGCAGGATCGCCTTCGAACGCGAGACCTGCGCGCTCCACAAGAAGATGCGCCAGGGCATCGTGGCCTTTCTGTGGGAAGCGCCACTGGCGAGCCTGCTGGTCGCCCCGGTGATCTACTCCCTGGCCGTTCCGTTTGTCCTGCTGGACTGCTGGCTCTGGCTGTACCAGGCGGTGTGCTTCCCGGTGTACGGGATCGCCAAGGTGGACCGCTCGCGCTACATCCTGCTCGACCGGAGCCATCTCCGGTACCTCAACGGGATCGAGCGGCTCAACTGCGACTACTGCGGCTATGCCAACGGGCTGATCGCGTACGTGCGGGAGATCGCCTCCCGCACGGAACAGTACTTTTGCCCGATCAAGCACGCCCGCCGGTGGTCGGGGCCGCACTCGCGCTACCGCGAGTTTCTCGACTTCGGCGACGCGGCGGCCTACAAGAAGGAGCTGGTCCAGCTCCGGGCCGATCTCAAGTAACCCCGCATGCCGCTGACCGCCTATAACCACGTCCCCGTTCCGCCGTTCATGTACGGCACGGCGTGGAAGAAAGAGGCCACGACGCGCCTGGTGCAGGAAGCCGTGGCGGCGGGCTTCACGGCCATCGACACGGCCAACCAGCTGATCCATTACCAGGAAGTTCTCGTGGGCGAGGCCCTGCAGGCGCTCGCGAAGCAGGGGATCGCGCGCGAGACCCTGTTTCTCCAGACCAAGTTCACGTCGGCCGGGGGCCAGGACCACCGCACGCCCTACGACGCCTCGGCCGACCTCACCACCCAGGTCCGGCAGTCGTTCGACAGCTCGCTGGCCCACCTCCACACGAAGTACCTGGACTCCTACGTCCTGCACGGACCCTCGTCGCGGCGGGGCCTGGGGGAGGGGGACTGGGAGGTGTGGGCGGCCATCGAACGGCTCTACCAGGCGGGGAAGACCAAGCTGATCGGCGTCAGCAACGTCTCGGCCCCGCAACTCGCCCTGCTCTGCGAGCGGGCGAAGCACAAGCCCATGGTGGTGCAGAACCGGTGTTATGCCGCGCTCGGGTGGGACCGGGAGGTGCGGGAGATCTGCCGGACCCACGGCCTCATCTACCAGGGGTTCTCGCTGTTGACCGCCAACCAGGAGGTCCTGATCGATCCGGCGGTCCGGGCCATCGCCGCGCGGCTGGGGGCGGGGGTCGCGCAGGTCATCTTCCGGTTCGCCATGCAGATCGGGATGCTCCCGCTGACCGGCACCACGAACCCACAGCGCATGAAGGAAGACCTCCAGGCCGACCGGTTCACGCTCACCCCCGACGACCTCCGGCTCATCGAGACGATCGCGCTGTAAGCGGCCGCCGACCCAACCTTCACAAAACCGCGCCGGTAGTGTAAAGTTCGGACTCTCATTGGGAGACGATATGAAATCCACTGTGCTTGTGACCGGCGCGGCCGGCTTCATCGGCTATCACGTCGCCCGGCGCCTGCTCGAGCGGGGCGACACGGTCCTGGGCCTGGACAACCTGAGCGACTATTACGACGTGCGCTTGAAGAAGGCGCGGCTCGCGCAGCTCAAGCCCTTCGAGCGCTTCACATTCCTCAAGCGCGATCTGGCCAACCGGCCGGCCATGGAGAAAGTGTTTGCCGCGCATCCCGTCCGGCGGGTGGTCCACCTGGGCGCGCAGGCGGGCGTGCGCCATTCGCTGACCCATCCCCATGCCTACACCGACAGCAACGTGACAGGGTTTCTCAACGTCCTGGAGGGCTGCCGGCGCCTGAAGACCGAGCACCTCGTGTTCGCCTCGTCCAGCTCGGTGTACGGCGGCAACACCCGCATGCCGTTTTCGGTGAACGACAACGTGGACCATCCGCTGTCGCTCTACGCCGCCAGCAAGAAGGCCAACGAGCTGATGGCCCATGCGTACGCCCATCTCTACCGGATGCCCTGCACGGGGCTGCGGTTCTTCACCGTCTACGGGCCCTGGGGCCGGCCCGACATGGCGCTGTTCATCTTCACCAAGGCGATCCTGGAGGGGAAGCCCATCCAGGTGTTCAACTTCGGCAAGATGCGGCGCGACCTCACCTACATCGACGACATCGTCGAAGGCGTGGTCCGCGTGCTGGACCGCCCGGCGGCCGCCGACCCGGCCTGGTCCGGCGAGCGCCCGGCGCCCGCCGCCAGCAGCGCGCCCTACCGCCTGTACAACATCGGCAACCATCAGCCCGTGGAACTCCTGCGGATCATCGAGGTGCTCGAAGGGGTGCTGGGGAAGAAGGCGCGGATGGAGCTGAAGCCCATGCAGCCGGGCGACGTCCCGGCGACCTATGCGGACATCGAGGACCTCGCCCGCGACGCCGGGCTCCGCCCCCATACGCCCATCGAAACGGGGATTCCCAAGTTCGTCGAATGGTACCGGGCCTATGCCGGACGCTGAGTCCGGCGCCTGTCGGCGGATTGCACCTTGCTTTTGCGGCAGGGGGAGTGGTAAACGAACTGCACGGCTGTCCCCATCGTCTAGCCTGGCCTAGGACGCGGCCCTTTCAAGGCCGCAACACGGGTTCAAATCCCGTTGGGGACACCACACACCGCTTCTCGGCCAGGCCTCGTGGTCAGTGGGACGACTTCCACCACGGCTCGCACAGCTTCTCGTGCTTCCTCCGATGCGTGCGCGTCGGGGGGGCGAGCAGCCAGTACGCCAGCCAGCAGACGATGCCGATCACGGCGAGTGTCTCTATTTCACCGACCGTGGGATACATAGCCGTTACCTCGCAGGATGACCTTCCGTTTTTTCTACTGGGCCTTGATCAGTTCCACGCGCTGCGTGAAATACGAGTTGCGGAGGTCGCTGTACTGGGGCGCGTCCAGGTCCTGGTCCGTTTCCAGGCGCAATCCCCGGTTGTTGATGTAGGCCACGGTGTCCTTGGCCATGGCGCCGATGAACGGCAGCGGAAAGACGTACGTGACCGGGCTCGTGATCTGGTCGACCACGAAGCCCACGCCGTCGCGGACCGTCATGGGAGGGAAGAAAGGCACGAGCAGGTAGCGGCTGGTCGTCCATCCCCACACTTGCAGGGTCTGGCCGAAATCCACGTCGCTTTTTTCGATCCCGAACTGGTACTTGGCCACGTCGGTCATGCCCAGGCCTCCGAGCGTGGAGTTGATGACGAAGCGCGACAGCTCCCGGCCGGCGCCGCCGAATTTCCCCTGGAAGAGGCTGTTGATAAACCGTTTCGGCATGGAGAGGTGGTCGAGCATGTTCCGGATGAGCCGCCGCTCGCCTTCGTCCACCACCGTGCAATAGCCTCCGGCCACGGGCTTCATGAGATACTGGTCGAAATAGTCATTGTTGAAGGTGTGGATCTTGCTGTTGAACGGCTGCCACGGATCGTAGATCTCGGTGAGGTTCGCGTCGACCGGGGCATTCGTCGGCTCGGTCTCCGGCAACGGCGCCGTCGCCAGCAGGTCGAGCGGCTCGGAGGCGGGCACCGTCATGGAGACACACCCGGTCCCGGCCATGATGACGACCAGTAACGCCGTGCCGAAAAGCCGCCGTGCGTCTGCCTGTTGCCGATATCCCATGGTGGCCTCCTTCCCCTCAAGTCCCCGATACGCCTTTGCGTCGGCGATGTCTTTACGACCAAAGTCGAGAAGCGCCGTATGTCGCCCGATCTTTCGCGTAGAGAAGAACTGCACGGTTGTGAAGATCGGCGACAACGCTATAAACGGTATACGCATTTCGTGTGCCGGGGCGTCTCAACGACAGAACCCGGGGGCCCTGTTGCAGAGACAGAACGCTTGTCACGAGTTGTCCTGTCGGGAAAATGCACGGCTTGACGCGTTCGTCAGCACAACTTGACAGGCGGTTTGGCGCCCTGCCGGAACAGGATGGATCGCCATGCATGGGGTGTAGGCGGAACCCTTCGCTCGATCCCTTGATTTCCTGGGAGCGTTGTCGCTATTCTTCGCTACGGTAAACGCCCATGAAAACCACGCAGCACATCGCGGTCGTCGGGCTGGGGTACGTCGGGCTGCCGGTGGCGGTGGCCTTCGGCCGGCTCGGGCCGGTGATCGGCTTCGACGTCGACAAGGCCAAGGTCGGGGAACTCCGCCGGGGGGAGGACCGGACCGGGGAAGTCTCGAAGGCGGACCTCCGGACGGCGCGGATCACCTTCACCGACGATCCCTCGGCGCTCAAGGCCGCCGACTTCATCATCGTGGCGGTGCCGACCCCGATCAACGCCGCGCTGCAGCCCGACCTGGCGTTCCTGATGCGCGCGTCCGAGCTCATCGGCGCGAACATGAAGGCCGGCACGATCGTGGTCTACGAGTCGACGGTCTATCCGGGCGCGACGGAGGAACTCTGCGGGCCCATCCTGGAGCGCTGCTCCGGCCTGCGCTGCGGCAAGGACTTCAAGCTGGGGTATTCGCCCGAGCGGATCAATCCCGGCGACAAGGAGCACACGTTCGAGCGGGTGGTGAAGGTCGTCGCGGGAATGGATGCGGAGACGCTGGAGACGGTGGCGAAGACCTATGCCCAAGTGGTGACCGCCGGAGTCCACCGGGCCCCCAGCATCAAGGTGGCCGAGGCGGCCAAGGCGATCGAGAACACGCAGCGGGACCTGAACATCGCCCTGATGAACGAGCTGACCCTCATCTTCCACCGCCTGGGCATCGATACCAACGCGGTGCTGGAAGCCGCCGGGACCAAGTGGAACTTCCTGCGGTTCACCCCCGGCCTGGTGGGCGGCCACTGCATCGGGGTCGATCCGTACTACCTGACCACGAAGGCCGAGTCGGTGGGGTACCATCCCCAGGTCATTCTGGCGGGGCGGCGCATCAACAACGGCATGGGCGTCTATGTGGCGGAGCAGACCGTCAAGTCGCTGAGCCGGCGGGGCCGGTCCGCCGCCGGCGCGCGGGTCGCCGTCCTCGGGCTGACCTTCAAGGAGGACGTGCCGGACGTGCGGAACAGCCGGGTGCCGGACATTGTCCGGGAACTGAAGCAGTACGGAGTCGAGGTGACCGTCCACGATCCGCTGGTGGAGTCCGCCGACGCCGAGCGGGAGTACGGGATCGGCCTGGCCGCGTGGGAGTCCTTGAAGAATTTCGACGGGCTGGTGCTGGCGGTCCCGCACCGCGCCTACCGGGAAAAGGGGCACGCCGCCCTCCTGCGGATACTCAAGGGCGGCAGCGGCGTGGTCATGGATGTGAAGGGCCTGCTCGATCCCAAGGCCCTGCCTGCCGACGTCTCGTACTGGCGCCTCTGAGCGCTGTCCGGTTCCGTTCACCATCGTCCATCACTTGAGGAGTACATGAGCGTCAACGACAAACAGATTATTTTCTCGCTGATCGGGGTGGGACGGGTCCATCCGCCCAAGAAGCACGTGCTGAAGGACATCTATCTCTCGTTCTATTACGGGGCGAAGATCGGCGTCCTGGGCCTGAATGGATCGGGGAAGAGCACGCTGCTGCGTATCATCGGCGGTGTGGACAAGGACTACATCGGCGAGATCACGATGGCGAAGGGCTACTCGGTCGGGCTCCTGGAGCAGGAGCCGCAGCTCGACAAGAAGAAGACGGTCCGGGAGATCGTCGAGGAGGGCCGGAAGGACGTCGTCGCCATTCTGAAGGAGTACGAGGCCGTCAGCGCCCGGCTCGGCGAGAGCCTCGCGCCGGACGAGATGGACAAGCTGATCGAGAAGCAGGCCCGCCTTCAAGAACAAATCGAGGCGGTCAACGGCTGGGAGCTGGAGAACCAGCTCGACCTGGCGATGGACGCCCTGCGGTGCCCGCCGCCGGACGCGACGATCGACGTGCTCTCGGGCGGCGAGAAGCGGCGCGTGGCCCTGTGCCGGCTGCTGATCCAGGAGCCCGACATCCTCCTGCTGGACGAGCCCACGAACCACCTCGACGCCGAATCCGTCCAGTGGCTGGAGCAGCATCTCCAGCAGTACAAGGGCACGGTCATCGCGGTGACCCACGACCGCTACTTCCTCGACAACGTGGCCCGCTGGATCCTGGAGCTGGACCGCGGGCAGGGCATTCCCTTCGAGGGCAACTACACGTCGTGGCTGGAGCAGAAGCAGGCGCGGCTGGCCAAGGAGGAGAAGTCCGAATCCCAGCGGCGGAAGACGCTGGAGCGCGAGCTGGAGTGGATCCGCATGTCGCCGAAGGGACGCCACGCCAAGGGCAAGGCCCGCATCGCGCGCTACGAGGAGCTGCTCGGCGACGAGTCGGAGAAGCGCGCGGAGGACCTGGAGATCTACG
Organism: Nitrospirota bacterium; assembly: GCA_004298335.1. Lineage (GTDB taxonomy): Bacteria > Nitrospirota > Nitrospiria > Nitrospirales > NS-4 > SCTG01. The sequence goes on along the minus strand of SCTG01000159.1, from coordinate 1,455 downwards.
TCCCGCCGGGGCCGCGGCTGGGCGACGTGGTTGTGGAGGCCAAGGACCTGGGCAAGGCGTACGGCGACAAGGTGCTCTTCGAGAACCTCAGCTTCAACCTGCCCCGCGGCGGCATCGTCGGCGTGATCGGGCCCAACGGCGCGGGCAAGACGACGCTGTTCCGGATGATCACCGGCAAGGAGAAGCCGGACAAAGGCTCGATCAAAATCGGGGAGACGGTGAAGACCGGCTACGTCGATCAGGACCGCACCCTTGACGACAAGAAGACGGTCTGGGAGATCCTCTCGGACGGGCAGGACAAGATCAAGCTGGGGAAAATCGAGGTCAACTCGCGGGCCTATTGCGGGCGGTTCAATTTCGGCGGCACGGAGCAGCAGAAGAAAGTGAAGGACCTGTCGGGCGGCGAGCGCAACCGGGTGCATCTCGCGCGCATGCTGCGGGAGGGGGCCAACCTGTTATTGCTCGACGAGCCGACCAACGATCTCGACGTGAACACGCTGCGGGCGCTGGAGGAGGGGCTGGAGCGGTTCGGCGGCTGCTGCATGGTGAGCAGCCACGACCGCTGGTTTCTCGACCGTATCGCGACGCACGTGCTGGCGTTCGAGGGCGACAGCAAGGTGGTGTGGTTCGAGGGGAACTACAGCGACTACGAGGCGGACCGGAAGAAGCGGCTGGGGAAAGAGGCGGACCGCCCGCACCGCATCCGCTACAAGAAGCTCACCAGATGAAGAGCGGGGCCTGTCGCGGGGCTGCCTCCCGTTCCCTGCGCGCGCGCCACGAATAAACAGATGCCGCGCTCTGGCCTCTTGTACTTCACACCGTCGCTGGCTTTCGAGGTGATGCTTCGCTAGACTGGGGGCGTTTGGGCCGGGGTGGCGGAATTGGCAGACGCCCGGGACTTAAAATCCCGTCCCCCGAAAGGGGGGTGCGGGTTCGATCCCCGCCCCCGGTACCACCCCGAGCTTGCTGGACCAGCACTTCAATCAAATGTGCTGGATATCCAATACCGCTTACTATCTGATCAGCCCCTCCAACGCTTCGTCAGCAGTCCCGGAATCACCGCCGTCGGATCGACCACCAGCAGGAGCCGCAGCAGGGCTTCCTTGAGGCGCTCCGCCGCGACCCGCGGGGACTTCGTGTACTTGAGGAGGAACGCCCGGTGGCGCGGAGAACGTTCCGCCAGCACGTCCTCGGCGGCGAGGCCGCGCTCGACGGCGACGCCGAAGGTCCGGAAGAGCGTCAGGGATCGCGGCAGGTGAACGCCGACCGTCAGGAGCGTGAGGGGGAGAGGCGCGGATGCGCGCAGCAGGGCCGCGACCATGCGCGCGTTGTCCGCCGTGTCGAGCGAGGCGTCTTCCAGGCGGATGGCCGCCCCGGGGATTCCGGGAAAGCGCCGCGCGAGATAGCGGCGCATCGCCTCCGCTTCGGACGGCCAGTCCCGGCCGGCGGTTTTCC
>SCTG01000242.1 GCA_004298335.1 Nitrospirota bacterium | reverse complement strand
ATACCCTCGTTTTGGATGAAGCGGATCGCATGCTCGATATGGGGTTTGCACCCGCCTTGCACCGGATTCTTCAGCATGTCCCGCGCGAACGCCAAACCATGCTCTTTTCGGCAACGCTTGCCGCCGAAATCGGCCGGCTGTCCCATTTGGCCCTTAAAGATCCGATGACGATTGCGATTGCGCCGCGCGGCGCCACCGCCGACACGGTCACGCAACTGCTTTATCCCGTGATGCCCAACCAGAAGAGCGATCTGCTCTTGGCCATCCTTCGCAATACCAGCATGCAGTCGGTTCTGATCTTTTCCCGAACCAAACGCGGCGCCGATCGCCTGGCCCGGTTTCTCCAAGCGGAGGACCTTTCCGTGGTGGCCATGCATGCGGATTTGACGCAAGCGCAGCGCAATCACGCCATGCAAGGTTTCAAGCACGGGAAAGTCCAGATCATGGTCGCCACCGATATCGCCGCGCGCGGCTTGGATGTGAAGAAGCTCAGTCATGTGATCAACTACAATGTGCCGGAAAAAACGGAAGATTATGTGCACCGCATCGGTCGCACCGGACGGCATTTTGAGGTGGGCGACGCCTATACGCTTGTGTCCCCCGAAGAAGAGCGCTATATTGCCGCCATCGAACGGTTTATCGGAAGGAAGATCCCCCGTGCCCAAGTCCCAGACTTCCCTTATCAACGACTGCCGCCGCCGCCCAAGCCGAAGACGCTTATGGAGCGTTTTGGCCGCCGTCGCCGTTTCATTCCCCGCGGCCGCTTCGGCCGCTAAAGAAAACCCTGAATTTTGGGCGACGTGGGGTGACGGCAAAGCCGAGCTTGACGGCTACACCCTCACCCAATCCCGCTACGGTGAACCCAGAGACGGCAAAGCCGTCATGATTTTCGTCACCGAGGACCATTCGGTCAAAGAGCAGGTCAAGATCGAAGGCGATCCCTCCAAAGTTCCCGCCAAAGAGAAGTATTCCGTCATGAAGCTGAACGTTGTCCGTCATTTTCAAACGGGTATTTACTCGTACCACGTCCTCGGCTCCGTTTTTTGCCGGGTGGATGACCACTTTCAGCCTTCCAAAATCAGCGTGAGTGTGCAGGAGTGGTGCGGGCACGTTTATCATCAGCTGGTGATCGACCGCCGCCGCGTGGTCGAGACGCTCCACAGCTATTTCGGCGGCGAAGGAGACCAAACGCGCGTCCACCGTTTTCGCGACCCCATCTTATTCGCCGATACAATTCCCCTCTTGGTGCGCGAACTCCAAGGGCCCTGGCTTGCTCCCGGCCAGACGCAGGAATTTAGCGGAGGACCTACTCTTCTCAGCCTGCGCCTGTCGCATAAACCCTTTGAGTGGAAGACGATTAAAATCACCAAGAGCGCCAAGCGAATTTTGATGGGGTCGGTTCTGGGAAAAATTGCCGTCACGCGGTGGACAATCGAGACGGCCGATCAAGGCACCCTCACGTATTGGGTGGAGGTCGATTGG
>SCTG01000241.1 GCA_004298335.1 Nitrospirota bacterium | reverse complement strand
GCGCGAGGAAATCCGAAAGCAGGGCGGCGTCGGCCTTCAGGAACGGCGGGAGCTGGTAGAGCACCACGCCGAGCTTCCCTGCCTCGACCAGGAGCTGCAGCGATGAAAGGAAGCGCTGGGTGAGTTCGCGGGCGTCGCGCAGACGCTTGATGTGGGTGATGAGCTGGTTGGCTTTCACGGAGAAGCGGAAGGCGGCGGGAGTAGCGGCGATCCAACCCGCGAGCAGCTTTTCCGAAGGATAGCGGCGGAAGGTGTAGTTCACTTCCACCGAATTCAGGCGGGTGGCATAGACCTCGAGGAACTTCTTCGCAGGAGTCTTGGCGGGATAAAACTTCGGCTTCCAACCGGGGTAGGCCCATCCCGAGGTGCCGGCGTAGAGCATGGTCATCTCCCCTGGGCCTGGTGGCCGGCGGTAGTCAGCACGGTGTTGGGGAAGTAACGCGCCAGGATTTCGCGGAAGGTGGCGCCTTCGGCGGCCATGGCGGCCGCGCCCGCCTGGCAGAGTCCGACGCCGTGTCCGGCACCGCGTCCGTGGATGACGACCCTCCCGCCTTCGCGGCGGGCTTCGAAGTTGCTGCCGGGAATCACACTCCAACCTAGCTTTCGGCCTACTTCCAGGCGTGCCTGTTCAACATTCTTTTCGACGAGCAGCGGCTGCGCGTCCTTCAAGTCGAGTTGCGCCTCCCAGGAGGGGCTTGCGGTGCGGCAGGAGGGGCACTCGACGGAGAAATAAGGATAGCCATCGCTGGGGATGCCGAGCTCGGCGAGGGTGCGGGTGCGTCCGCCGCAGTTGGCGGAGAAGAGCGCGGCGAGAGGAGCGTCACGCCAGGCGAGGACGAGGCCCTCAGTGGCGGCGGCGGCAAGCGAGGCAGGATGTGCGGGTCCGGGCGGCTGGCGAAGGAACTGACAGTGAGTGGTATCGCAGAAATCGAAGCCGGCGTGGCGGCCGCGGGTGGCCAAGTAATAGGAGCGCGTGACCACCGCCTGGGCCTTCAGCGCTTCGAGCGTCGCATCCGGCGGACTCTCGGCGGCGACAGCAGAGGCGACCGCGACTTCCAAATCCATGAGGACGACCGGCGTAAGCTCGCGCTTCGACGCGCGCACCTCCAGGCTGCCGCGATAGCGGCGCTCGATGCGCCCGGGAACGCTGAGCAACAAATCCGGCGATTGATCGTCGCGCGGGGAGATGCGGACGGAGGAGGCGCGGACGATGCGGTCGCCGACGCGGCACTCGACGCGGGATCCCATGA
>SCTG01000240.1 GCA_004298335.1 Nitrospirota bacterium | reverse complement strand
CCGCTCCTTTTCGCACCAGCGCCCTCGCCGCCTAACCGCCCGTTGCTGTAAATTCCTCTAAAAGACGCCTCAGGCGATCCTGGAACGCTTTTGCTTTGTCCATTGCGCGAAGGCCGAGCCGACCGCGGCATGGCCGACATCCATAGCTTCTTGAAACAGCGACAATCCGTCGGGCGCCAATAGGTCCAGCGTAGCGCCGATCTCGCCGTCCAGCTCGATCATCCGGCCGCGGAACTTGTTGGCGATGTGACGCATCCTGCCGTTCTCGCTGAGGCAGATCATAAACACCTGCTCCATGCGCCGGTTGCGCGCGATGGTGAGCGCGCGGCGCAACAGCTCGGTGCCGATGCCCTCGTCCTGCCAGTCCTTCTCGACCGTAACCGCGAGCTCGGCGCGCTGCGCGCCCGGCGGATCGAAGCGCAACAGCTCGGCGGCGGCGCGCACCGCGCCGTCCGCGATCCACGCGACTACCACCGCGCGGAAACGGTCCAGTCCGTCGGCGTGGCGCGCCACGGTGTCGTCGTCGCATTGACCGGTGAAACGCAGGCGGCGATCCTCGCGGTCGAGCCTGAGCAGATGGTCTTTCAGCAGATCGAACTCAGTCGGCAACAGCGTCCGGATCACGTGCATGGCGGGCCTCCTTTCCTGACGGCCGTTTCGCCAAAAATCCGGGCGCTTCCTTTCCCTAAAAGCGCTTGTTGCGCTGCAACATAAACTAAGAACGGGAAATGACGGGTACAAGCGCGGAGCCCGCCCAAGGCGATTTTCGCAACGATCCTGCGCGCGCCGCCGTCGCCAAGTACGATCCTGTCGCGCATATTGCGGCACGCGCAACGCTGTAACCCGTGGCGCCGAGGCCGGCGGATTTGTATGGTCCGCAACGGCGCACATGACTCGAAAATCCCCGGCATTGCGCATCGTCGACCGGCCCTCGCCCAATCACGGGCCGCGCCGCAGAGGCGCGCGCGTGGACATGTTGGTGCTGCATTACACCGGCATGAAGACGCTGGGGGCGGCGCTCGAGCGCCTCTGCGATCCCAAAGCCCGGGTCAGCGCGCATTACCTCATCGCCCGCGACGGAACGGTTTATCGTCTGGTGGCGGAGAACCGACGCGCCTGGCACGCCGGCGTTTCGCGCTGGGCGGGCGAGCGCGACGTCAACGGCCGCTCGATCGGCATCGAGCTGGAGAACCCGGGACACGAGTTCGGCTATCGCGCGTTTCCGCAAAAGCAGATGCGGGCGCTGATCGCGCTGGCACGCGGAATCGTCAGGCGCCGGAAGATTCCCCAGCATCGCGTCCTAGGGCACAGCGACGTGGCGCCGCAGCGCAAGATCGACCCGGGTGAAAAGTTCCCGTGGCGCGCGCTGGCTGGGGCGGGAATCGGATATTGGCCCGGCCGATCGCCGAAAG
>SCTG01000158.1 GCA_004298335.1 Nitrospirota bacterium | reverse complement strand
CCGGATTGTTTCCATAGTTGTATCCTCCGCTAATACGGAGGCGCTCGTTCACGTCAAACGCCATGCCCAGAGCCATGACATACTGGTTCCGCCATTGGAGGTTCAGAATGACGGCATCGGTCGGCTTCGCGGGATTGTTGCCGGAAGTCATCTCAATCGTCGCATTATTGAAGGCCGCTTCCCAATTGATCCATTGAAACTTTGCGGCAATCACCATGTCCGACCGCGGTTTGAAGGCGATCCCCGCCGCCAGATCATCAGGCCACTTAATCCCGCGGACGTGCGCCTCGTACGTGACTCGCCCGACACCGGGCTGATTTCTGGCAATCTGTCCGCCATCCAGAGGAAGAGGCGCCCTCATCGTGTAGGCAAGCCCCACCGTGACTGTGTCCGTCAGTTTGTACATCGCTCCGAACTTAGGGATGAACGCGACCGCATAGGCGCAGGAAGCTGGCAAGGCGATGTTGTTGGCGCGGTTGCAGGTTCCCGTCGTTTCAAAGCCGCCTACCGTGTTGGGAAAAACAGTTATGGAAGCGTCAACATATGAGACGGCCAACGCGGTCCCAAGCGACAGTTTGTCAGTCACCTGGTACCCTATGGACGGCGCGAGCTTGAGATGCCTCAACGTAGCTCCCCGCTTGTCCCGGTTCCCAAGCGTTGTGGTGAGGTCACGGAAATCGCTCGCCGTGCCGCCGACCGAGAACAAGCCTATGCCGAGCGTGACGGGCGTACCTTTTAGAGGCCGCACGTAACCGCCATTTCCTATTACCAGGGGGGCATTCTCTGCATCCTTGTCATTCCGGCTGTTCCTGAAGTGGAGCGAGGGCAGGATCGCGCCGAGCCCAAAGGCATGCTCTTCGTTGCGGATCTGAGTAAGGCCGGCAGGATTCGTGTTCATCACGGAGAAGTCCACAAAGCCCTCGGCAACGGCTGTGTCGGCGCCCGCCAGGGCAGAGGAATTGCCACCCGAAGATATTAAGTTCAGTCCGTTGGACGCCCAACCGACCTGCGGGAACAACCATACGACAAGGAACAATGCGAGGAGAAAGATAGTTCTCGGATTCCAGTTGCCCGTGAACGTTCTCATGGCTCCTCCTTAACTTGCAGCGCGTCTTCCAGCCTCATTTGATGTCCATCTGTTTGATCAGCCGGGCCAGATACGTGCGCTGAAGACCGAGCAGCTCGGCGGCCTTCGTCTGGCTCCCGCCGACGCGCGCGATCGCGCGACGGATGATCTCGCGCTTGTGGTGCTCGACCGACTCATGGAACGGGAGGTTCCTGACAGCGGCCTCCTCCGTGGAAACGTCCATCGGCTGCAGAGCAAAGTCCTCCGGGGTCAACACCTCGCCGGTCTTCAGGACAACGGCCCGTTCCAGGGCGTTCTGGAGTTCCCGGACGTTGCCCGGCCACGGATAGGCGGCCAGCATTTTCATGGCCGCCAGCGAGATCTGCATGGCCGGTTTTTTCGCCTCCAGGCAATGCTTCTTGAGGAAGAATCCGGCGAGTTGAGGAATCTCTTCTGTCCGCTCCCGCAACGGGGGCAGCGTGAGCGTCACCACGTTCAGCCTGAAGAAGAGGTCCTCCCGAAACGCGCCGGCCTTGACGGCCTGCCGAAGGTCCCGATTGGTCGCCGCGATCACGCGGACGTCCACATGGATCGTCCGCGTGCCGCCCACGCGATCAAACTCACGATTTTGCAAAAAACGCAGCAGCTTGGCCTGCAGGCCCGGCTTCATGTCGCCGATTTCATCCAAAAAGACGGTGCCGCCGTCGGCGATTTCCAGGATCCCGCGCTTCTGGGACGTGGCCCCCGTGAAGGAGCCCTTCTCGTGGCCGAACAGCTCCGATACCAGGAGCTCCTCCGAGAGCGCCACGCAATTCACGGGCTTGAAAATCCGGTTGCGGCGGCCGCTCCAATTGTGAATCGAGCGGGCCAGGAGGTCCTTGCCGGTCCCGCTCTCCCCGAGCAGCAACACCGTGCTGTCGCTCTGCGCCGCCTTTTTCGCCTGCTCGATGACCTCGTTCATTTTCGGGCTGGCGGTCACGAGCTGGTCGACCCGGGATTCCAGCTCCGACCTGAGCACGGTCACTTCGCGTTTCAGCTCTCCCCGCTCCAACGCCTTGCCGATCACGAGGTTCAGATACTCGTTGTCGAACGGCTTGGTGATGAAATCGGTGGCGCCCTCTTTCATCGCCTCGACCGCCCGCGGGATCGTGCCGAAGGCGGTCATGACGATCACCGGCAGCTCGGGCCATTCCTTGCGCGCGCGCTTGAGGACTTCCATCCCGTTGATCTTCGGCAGTTCGATGTCGAGCAACATCAAGCCGGGCGCGGCTTGCTGGAGGGCCTCCAGGGCGGCCTGCCCGTTGCCGACCGTCGTGACGGTGTGGCCCATCGCCTGGAGCCGGTCGCGCAGCACGGTGGCGATATCGGCGTCGTCTTCAACAACCAGAGTCAAGATACCCATCATGTCCCTTCATTCAGGCGGCCCGAAGTGTTGAGCGAGAACCTTCCTGAGCTGCGCCGGGTCGAACGGTTTCACCAGGCAGGCCCGCGCGCCCTCGGCGATGGCCCGCGCCGCCCGTTCCCGGGTCGTTGTCGCCGTGATCATCACGACCGGCATTTGCGGATAGCTCGATCGCGAGCGCCGCAGGACTTCAAACCCGTCGACTTCGGGCATCTGAATGTCGAGCAACAGGCCGTCGAACCCGCCTCGCGGAAGGGCATCCAGCGCTTCACGGCCATTAATCGCGGTCTCCACGACATATCCGTACGAACTCAGACGATCCAGCAGGACCTGCCGGATATCCGGATCATCATCCACGACAAGAATCCGTTTAGGTCTTTTGTCCAGAACCGTACCCTCGTTCGATTCCTGTTGTGCAATGCGCGTGCCGGAAAAAATAGCGGCGCAATCTTGCCCTCTCTCGTGATGTGAAGGAGAGCGTTCAATTGCGCCCTCAATTGCAAGTTCTTCGTTCTGCCTGTCAGCGTCATTCGAGCCTATTGGCGTATGAATTAATCCGCTTGGTGTCTTTAACTCAGGAAGCCTTCTTTCTTTGACCAGATACAGGAAACTTCTTCTTTTTGGGTAGGCGAATAACTTACATTGCGAACAAGGTATTGCAAAGATGTCTTAAAATGTCAAGATCAGTGTTATCCAAAAGGATACCAACCTGTTTCCTTTCAGATACTTTGCTACTCTCTCAGAACCCCCTGCTCTTCTATGACACAAGACGGTTCGTCTCCTCACAGCCTCCAAACAGCGCAAGTAAACTGAGATAGTACTTGCCATGGTCGCACGTTTCGCGAAAGTCAACACATGCGCGGGCCTCAGCGGTTATCGCATCCGATAACTGCGCGCACCGTTTTGGATACATCGGCGCAACCGAGACGATGTGCTCTCTTTGAACCGGTTCCGCGTCGCGACCCAGCAACCCAGCGATAAGCCAACAGGTTTCCTTGGAGAAACCTGGTCGCCGCGCCCCTTCCTTTCTTCGTGGCACAGCGGTTGCTCATGCCCTGGTACAAGTCACGGCGAATCGGTCGACAGGCAAAAACGGAAAGGGGGTGAGGACAATGGCGTGGGGAATCTTCATGACGTTCCTGACA
>SCTG01000157.1 GCA_004298335.1 Nitrospirota bacterium | reverse complement strand
GTTGCCCTTTCAGGTCTTGACCGTCAATCAAGAGGCCCTGCATCGGCTGCTCGAAAGCCAGCCGAAGCTCGGGTGCAAGATCCTCGGGGCTATCGCCCGCCAGACCAGCCTCCGCCTGCGACAGGCCGATGACATCCTAGCCGGCCTCCCCGGCGGCCCCGCCCACGATTTCACCGTCGCCTGAAGAAGTCCAGTCGCCCCTTACAGAGTCTTTCCTTCTTCCATGAGGCATAACGCTAGGTGTACTGCTCCCCTTAAATTTGGACAGGTAGTTTCTTGTTTTTGACTCTCCCTTCCGCATAAAACTCGGCGGGCGACCGCATCCCCAAGGCACTGTGCGGGGCCTGCTGATTGTAGTGCTCGATCCACTGTGGCACCTGGTGCGCCACCGTCTCCAACGTCTCCAGGCACGCCTGATACACGTAATCCCGCTTGAAGCTCCCGAAGAACGCCTCCGCGAGACCGTTCGACTCCGGGCTCCGTCGGGGCGTATGGCACGGGATCAGCCCCATCGCCCGCACGAAGGGGCGAAACCGATGCGACGTGTACTCCGGCCCATTGTCGCTGAGGAACTCGATTCCCTGGGCGCGGGTTCGAGCCTCGCCGAATCGCCGGAAGACGGCCTCCCGCAGCATCTCGGCGAGATCCTCGGCCGTGATCCGCTTGGCGAAGCGCCACGCCAACACCATCCGGTCCGCACAGTCGATCATGATCGCCAAGCGCCCCTTCTGTCCATCCCACGCCCGAATGCCCGTGATGTCCGACGCCCACCGCCGGTTCGATTCGGCCACCCGCACCTGCCCCTCGTGCCGTCGCCCTGAGCGCGCCCGCTGGAGCCGACCGGTCGCCAGCCACCCACGCCGGCGCATGATTCGCCACACCGTCTTGGGACCGCAGACCAACCCCTGGCGCTTGAGCAGGGCGTGGATTCGCCGGTATCCGTAGGACGCCGGGCTTGCTCCCAAGAGCTTGCTGATCGCCTCTTCCACATCCAGCCGCCTCACCGGCCACCGACGCCCGGCCTGTCGCCGATAGTAGAGCCAACTCCGGGGCTTGCCGAGCACTCGGCATACGAAGGTTAAGGAACATCCCGTGACCCGCGCCAGCCACCTTATGTCCCCTCGGGTAATCGGAGCCCCTTGAGCTCGTAGACTTTTTTAAAAAGATCCACCTCCAAGGCCTTCCGTCCCAGCGCCCGCTCCAGTTCCTCGACTCGCTTCTGCAGCCCGAGCAGTTGGCTCTTCGGCACCATCTCGCCGGACTCCTTGAGCCCTTGGTCGAGACTCCGCTTCCACCGGTACATCTGCGCGGCGTTCACGCCGTATTTGCGGCAGACCTCTTCCAGGGGCACGCCGTTCTTCCACTCCTGCAGCACCGCGAGCTTCTGCTCGGCAGGCCACCGACCCTTCCGGCCACGACTGTTCTGGACAGGCTTCATCGCGGTTTCCATCATGCCTCCTGACCAATTATACCTGTCCAGATTTTAATGGGGGCACAACACTGAGTACGTCAGGGTGGCTCGGCGACAGGACCCGCGCGGGAGTTCAAGGGATCAAACGATGTGGGTGGGATGTGTGGTGAGCCGGCTGGGACTTGAACCCAGGGCCCTCGCCTTAAAAGGGCGATGCTCTACCGACTGAGCTACCGGCTCACTGAAACCGAAATGTAACACACGGAGGAAAGGCGTTCAACGTTTCCGCTTGGCGCGGAGCAGCGGATTGCGGAGCACGACCGTCTCTTCCCGCTTGGCGCCGGTCGAGATGATGTCGATCGGGCACTTGGCCAGCTCTTC
>SCTG01000239.1 GCA_004298335.1 Nitrospirota bacterium | reverse complement strand
GTGACATGAATCCTCCGGTGATTTGATCGCTGGAGGATTTTCTAATCCAAAAATTTGAGTAGATTCTCTATAACACGCCCATGTCTCTTTCAACATGTCTCATGTCAGTTTTCTAACAAGAGCGGGGTTTCCAACCGGTGAGACGTTACAGTTTTAAAAATGGCTGTTTCATTGTCGGATCCATGCCACCCGAAAGTAGCACTTCAAATCCTCACCACTACGCTACGTAGTAAAACCATAAAATCAATACCAGGCTGCAGTAAAGCTTCCGGGGTCTTTTCGTCCCGCTACAGGTATCCCGCGTCTTCACGGGAATCGCATTTTCACCGAGCATGCCGCTGAGACAGTTCTCCGGTCGTTACGCCTTTCGTGCGCTTCGGAACTTACCCGAAAAGGAATTGCGCTCTTCTATTCCTCAAAGAAGGACCATGTCTTCATCCGATTTTATTCGGAGCGTGGTGTATGGCCTCTTGGAGCCACGTTGTGATTTCTAGGATTTCTTTGTGTTGCCACAAAGCAAGGTAGCTTTTTGCGCCTATAATCGTCCGAATCCTTCTCGGTTCAACCTAAAATGGTTCAGCCGAGAACCTTTGGACGATTATAGTTATCGCCGACATTGACGAGGGCTTCAACCAATGAGCAATTCAGATTACTCCAAACCACACTCAGTCTTAACCTTCTCGCATCGGTCAGGCGTCACCCCCTATACATCCTCTTGCGAGTTAGCAGGGAGCTGTGTTTTTGGTAAACAGTCGCCAGAGAGACTTTCGCTGCGGCTCTTTCCCGCACGCCTTGCGGCGCTTGAAAAAGAGCAGGCCTTATCGCTAACTTACGGCCGCTTTTTTGCCGAGTTCCTTAGAGGCAAATCACTCGTTCCCCTTGGGCTTCTCGCCCTATCCACCTGTGTCGGTTTACGGTACGGTGGCCTCGC
>SCTG01000213.1 GCA_004298335.1 Nitrospirota bacterium | reverse complement strand
TGTGTTCAACGCAGTCCGCCTTGAACCATTTCCAGATGAGGCACCCCCACGCGCCAATCTGAGGCAGTGATGCCCGTATATCTCACCCTGACTTCTCTTCCACCAAACCGCACATCCGTTTCCCTGCTTAGTGTGTAGGGACCAAAGACCGTTTCCGGGCCATCCGGCTCAAAGCGGATATAGAAGAGAGCGGATACGTCGCCAGCCGTTTTGTCATCCGGGAAAAGCCGCGTGGCATGGAGCACATTGTCTCCGTTTCCGAGTTCGATCGGGCCGGTCTCCAGATAGGGCGCCGCGCCTCCGACATAGCTGTAACCATATTCATGATCGTAGACGTACCCGTCCGTGGCACACTCGAGTGGGAATTTGAACACGCCGGCATCCGCTCCACAAAGGCGCGTGAGGGTTCCGATCGTCCAATGGTCCTCCGCATAATTCCAGATCACATAGCGGTCTACTTCGGTGGAACCTCCGCTCGGGTAATACCATTTCACTTCCGAGAAATTGGCGTTGGTAATGCACACGACCTTGGAAATCTGCTGCAGGTTGATGTCGGAAAATACATAGTCCTGCACGTCGCAAGCCAGTGGTTGGGTAAACCCGTTGTAGAGCCAGAAATTGTTGCGCCCCATCCACACAGCTCGTGCATCGATCGATGCTAGACAATTTCGCGAGATTGCACCGCAACCCTCACCCGCCTTCTTGATCGAATAGACCAGCGAATCTCCGGTGTACGTCATTGTCCAAGCATCAACGTCCGTGAGCACAATATGCGTGCCCCGGATTTTCTTGCCCTGCATCAAACGTCCGTTGGTCTGAAGGTCCAGGTCACCGGCTTGATTGGTCGCATCAGCGGTCCACACCGTATTCAATTCCTGATCGGACCATTTGATCCGCCTGGGAACGCTCTCGGCTCCTAGAGCAACCAACATTCCCTCCTGCGTGGTGAAGAGAGAGGCGCACGTCGGCGCGTTGCTAAGGGGGGCTGCAACGACTCCAGTATCCAAATGCCATTCGTAAATCTTGCCGTCTTCTGTCATCACCCCGTCGAGATATTGGCCGAACGTATCGAACGACCAGACCGACGCATCCATGATCAACGTGGTGTCTGGCCTGACCGTACCGAATGTGCCCGTCCCGAATGTGCCCGAACCAAATCCGCCGCCCGTCGTCGCATCGGCGCGGCCGGTGGTAAAGCTTGCGGGCGTGATGTCATACAAAGCTCCCGATCGCGACATGGCGTAGAGATTGGTATGCGTGCCTATCGCTACCCATGTCACCGCCGAATTGTCTTTCCAGGCAATGAGTGCACGGGGTTTGCCAGTAACAGGACTTGTCGAATGTGCATTCCATCCGCCCATCGGCCGGACTGAGCCTTGGTAGAACCGCGTCAGGCTCGCGGCATAATAGCGGCCCTTGGATTGAAGCTGCGTGCCATTGCGATAGACGCCGGGCGGCAACTTGAGCGGAAAGCGCGCCATCAGAGATTTGCCATTGGAAGTGCCACGCCGGAGCCATTGATAAACCATCCCGAGGGCGATCCGGCTACCGGCGTCGTATGTCTCACAAATCTGCCGACTTGGGACGTGTCCGTATCAGGTGTTCCCAATGAAATCGGATCACCGGTGTCAACGAATGACCACGCACCAGCCCCTCCAGTCGTTACATAGATGGCCGGATCGGAGACCAGCTTGAAACAGGAAAGCGGCATGGCTCTGATTTTCATTTGACGAAGAAGCATGGGACTCGCCCCGCCCGCCACGCCGACAAAAAGATACACGATATTCGCACTTCCGCCAAATCCAATGCTGAACACCGAATTTATCTGGCTGAGACTAGAGCTTGTTGTGAACCATGTGCTCGCGACTGAGGTCAAACTGCAATCTCCTGAACCGAGCTGCATCGTCCCGGATGAATTGAACGGAATGACGATCAATCCTCCCTGCGTACCAGAGGACATCAGCAGTTCGACAAAAATTTTTCGTCCTATGTCATCTTCGCACTGGGAGACATCAAGAAGAACGCCTATGGCCCGATCAGTAGCGGACCAGCTTATGTGCGTTGATGCCAGACTGCCTCCCGCATATTCATTGAGCCAGGTCTGCGCTGCTCCAGCACGAATGATGCCTCTGGCCGGTCTCTGAATCGTCCCGGTTGAGCGGGATACGACATTAGACCGCTCCAATGAGGCTATTTCCGTCAGACTAGTTCCGCCGTCTGGATGCATGTCAGCAAAGGCAAAATGGTTCTGCACCAGCCAAACGAAAGCGCTTGCTGAAGATGCATTGATATAGCTATGCGATTCTGCTGCCCGCCATCCGAAAGCAAAATCGAAGGAATTGCCGATGATTCCGGCGCCTCCGACGATATAGGGATTATTCCCCCCTCCCGGTTCGACACGTCCTCCGATCACCTTGCATTCGTTCATGACCTGGGTTGAGGCAAGAGCCCCGCTCTGTCCCCAGAAACAGGCCCACGATCCGACCGAATTATAAACTTCGAATGTGGGAGCTAACCAAGTCGAACCATTCACCGAACCGTTCGAGGATGTATTGTCAATCAGAACGCCGGCCACCGTACCCGCTATCGCCTGCACCGAACCGCATTTGAGGAATTTGTAGAGGTTGGAATTGCAGCTTCCCGTCCCTCTTAGATAGATACGCTGCGAAACGATGCAATTCAGTGCGATGATATCGAAATCATTATAGTAGGCGCTGAGTGTCGGGGCCTCCGTGAAGCCATAATAAAATCCATAAAGCCGTAGATCGAATTTGCCCCACGACACATCGCCAAACTTCACCCCGGAATATGCATCCGTTGTCGTCGGAGAACGTTCGATGTTGTAGACATGGCGAATGTCTGTTGTCGGCGTATGCGAGGAACCATCGAAGCGCCCTACCACAATCGCGTCGGTTCCAGAGCCCGTCCAAGTGCCTGCCGGCCCCATCACAACCGGCTTCAAATCGGGATTAACAACCTGCGTTGAAAACGTGAACGCTTGCGTCGTGACAATGACAACGCCCGGCCCAGCCGCGGAAATGGCCGTATTCAGAGCGGGTCCAAAATCCGCATCGGCGTAGGAACCATAAAGCCCAGCGTCGAGTTCGACCGTCACGTTGCACGCATAGTCAGAAGCATGGAATGTATCTGACGGTGCCGGATGCGTTCTTGATGGCGAACCATTCCTGCACGGTCGTGTGCGAGCCGGTCGGGCCCACAGATGACAGAGCCGTTGCCGTAGAGCCATTAGCCACGATCTGAGCGGAATGCTTGGCATTGTAATACCCGGATGTATCGAACGTGGCGACGGCATTGCCGGCCGTGCCGAACAGGATCACGCCCCCGGCTGCGCGCGTCACAAAGCCAAGATCGGTTGCGGCATAGCCTCCAACAAGCTGCGCTCCAGAACCAAAATCGGCCCACGGCGTGGCATTATTCTCGAACGTCATGTAACCGCCATTGGCAGCAGCGGCGTTGAAGACAAGACATTGACCGTTCGAATCCGTACATGTCGGAATAACGAGGGACGCTCCGGTAGAAAGTACCATCTTGGCCGTGCCCGTAACGGCCGCAGTCAGCGTTACCCCGCCATAAACCAATGCGCCGGTGAGCGTTGTCGTTCCGCTAATAGTAGGGGAGCTAAGCGCAAGGCCCGTAATCGTCGGTGAAGTATCAAAGACAAGCTTTCCGGTCCCGGTGGCTCCTGTGAGCGTCACCCCTTCAATCGTCGCGTGTCCGGTGATGGTTGGCGATGCCTTGGGCGCACAGAGAAATACCTGAGCATCGATACTATCCAAGTCAGTATTGAGTTTGGTGCCCCATGTGTCGGCGGATGCGCCGACTTCCGGCTTGGTCCAGGCATAATTAGCGGTAACTGTGTCGGCCATCTACTGTACCGTCCAGGTTGGCGATGTCGGGCTTTGAACGGTCCATGTGTCCGATGTCGGAGGCTGGACCGTGTAGCTCTTCGAGATAAGGGGCTCCAGAAGCAGAGAAGTCAGATTGTCTTCCTGGAGCAATTTGTAGCCATCTTCCAAAAGCAAATCGGAATAGTCATCGAAGTTCGGCGCGGGATCAGCCCAGCCCACAACCGGAGGCGGAATCGGAGGCGTGGGCGGCACAGGTGGCGTGGGAGCGATAATTCCCTTGGACCAGAGAGCCGCCCTGTCGTCCGCCCGCGAAAAGATCGACCATGGATCGTATGCCCATGCCAAAAGCTGCGATGGTGAAAGATACGTATTTGCATAAAAGGCCCACGCGATGTCCGCATTGGCCGTTCTGTTCGCGGTGCTGGAGCCGACATAGATGGTTCCTGACGGCGTTCCGCAGCCGACATTGGTGTTCGCGCCAATCGTAATAAGCGGATGCCTATTGGTATCCAGTCGGACAATGACCGATGCCCCTGCATTTAAAGGAGCTGCCCCACCAAGTTGCGACGTGGAGGCGGCATAAAAATAATACCCACCGCTGACGACGTTCATCGCTCCAGGATAGGATCCACTGCCATTTGCCATTGTGATGGCGAGATCATCACCGCATTCGAGAGATGGTCCGGTGGATGTCGGGTCGGGATTGGTGCCAAGAATGACCCTTCTTTGCGAGGCCGTGACCTTGACCTTCAGGATACAGGCGAAAGTGACCTTGGTCGGAACTACTGTCGATCGGCCCGAGAATGTTGCGTAATTGCCGTCTACACCGCCGAAATTCCCCGCATTACCGATATAACTGTCTCGAATCCCAGGAATGGACCCTGTGACACTCGCGCGCTGCCTGCGATGGATGTCAATGAAGGTATTGCCAGTGCTTATGACAAGCGCTTGCATATTGTGGGCCGCAGGATGATGCGGATTGATCCTAAGTCCGCTTTTCCTGATGAGCGGCATTATTGGTTCGTCAGATAAAAGCCGGTCCACTCGCCTTTGTGCGCAGCACCGGCACTATCAACAAAGGACGTAAAGGCTTGTCCTGTTCGGTTCTCCACCACAAGCGCGAATTTCTTGGGGATGATCACGCCTCCGAAAAAATCCCTAACCGATGGAATGACAATATAGTAAGGACCGGTCGTAGTGTTGGTTGGCGTATTGATCACGAACGGGCCAAATAGGCTCGTCGGGCTAGTCAGGGTAAAAACCGCTGCTGTGCCGGCATAGGGCGCTGCAGCAATACTGTCGATATTGTTGGTTCCCGAGCCGGTATAGTGCGTGCCATCCTCGGACGCCGCGCCCCACACATTGATCAATTTGTCGGACCCCATAGTGCCGCTGGCCAGGGTTATGGCCGCATAAAATGAGGCATCGAGAAACAAATTGGTGGAATTGTCGAAGGCATCGGATATGACAGCCGAACCGGAAGCTAGGGCTGTGGCGCCCGTACCAAAACTGACCGACGTTGGACCCGAATAACTGGCTTTGACGGTTGTCATCTCTTCATACGATCATCGGGTTTCGGGGAATGGCCAGCATCGGCGCGTCCCTCGCAATTCTGCCAGTCGCGCAAATGTCGCTCAGGATTTGTTGAAAGGCAGTGCCCCAGACTTGAATCCGCGCATCATCCTTCAGATAAGGTGCTGACTGAAGCAGCGTTCCATAGAGATAGGCATCGGGATAGGCGGAAAGAAGCCAATTTCCGGTCGTGTTCGTCGCCAGGGGCGGGATGGTTTTGTAATAGGTGAGTTCGCCCGTGTAGGTCCCCGAGGTCCAAGGCCAGAATTGAAACGCCGTGCCCAAAACGGTGAAGCGCTGCGGATCGCCGGACTCGCTGGGATAATTCACCTTCAATTCCACAATCTTCTCCGGCGTCGTGAATTTGAGACTGGAAACCCCCGTCGTGGTTGTCAGATAGATCGCAACCGTGGCCAGAAAATCGCTCGGAACCGCCATGAATTCCGCATTGATGGTCGCATCCGATCGTCCCATCATTTCACGCGGTGGGCCGTTGGTAATGAATTGCCGGTTCATCTGGGCTTCGGCCAGAACCACAAGATCGGGAATGGTCGCGGTCAAATCGGCGCGATTGAGAAAATCGGCCACCGAAGCCAGAAGGCCAGAATAGGTCGTGTCCAACATCTACAGTCTGCCCGGTGCCGTACGGAGCCACATAAACTCGGGATCGTTCAATTTGCGCTCCAACTTCTTGGCATTCTCCGGGTGAAACGGGTCCCAGCCTTCGACATATTTCCAGTGTTCTAGCAAGAGCATTGGAATACTGGCCACGCGGCGCATTTCGCGTGACGGTGTATAGCCATCGTTATGATTGGCCATGGCCTTGTTGCGGTCGAGAATTTGGGTTTCGTTATGCTGTTCGGAAACGACAGTGTACGTCCCGTCCGAATTGTTCACCCATTTGCGCACGATCCCGTTGGGCTCGGTCATGAACGGCATGATGCTGCTCACGGCGCGACGACCTCGCCGTAGCCCTTTGATTCAAGCGCGTCCGCGATATTTTTGGACACAGTGATCACGTCGCCGCGCTCGGCCATGATGTCGCCTTTGCCGGCAATATGTTCGCCGGTTGAGACCTTACCCTCGCCAAATTTGACGATCGTGACTTTGACCGGTTGGAGGTTTGGATCGTCCTGTTCCTGCTTTTTTGCCATGGCTTAGCTTTCAAAAAAATGGGCGGTCCCGTTGAGAACCGCCCAAGGTTGGGGGGAACATCGTTAGACGGCGAAGATCACCGCATGGGCTTTTTCGTTCTTCATGACCAATGTCTTTTCAGCAATCAGCATGAACTTATCCGCATCGCCGGTCTTTGCCATCATCTCGGTTGTCATGCCGCGAAGCGTGGAAATCCCGACATATTCCGGGTCAACGAGCAGAACGGCCGCTGTTGCCAAGGCATACTGATGCGGGATCAGGGAGCACTTGCCGAAGTCGTCCAGATAAACATCAGCGGCGCCAATGATCGTCGCCTGTTCATTCTGTCCGACGTTGACGCGGATAGAAGCAATGCCGGTAAAGGCCGACATTTGCTGCTTCGTGGTGCCGTTCATGTAGACCTGAGACGGCGTTGCACCATTGGAAAAGGCCGTCGCGCGCACCGCCTTGAACAAGGTTTCCGTATAGGTGCGTGTCGTTCCGGCCGTTGCCGCAGTCACTGTGCCGCTTGAAAAGCCGGTTGTCGAACCGCCGGCGCCAAGCGATTTGTTGCTGGTGATCCAGGCCTGAAACCCGCCACATTTGCGCGGTGTAGCGCCGGATTCCGCACCGGACCCGAGATTCGCCATGAAGGTCATTTCCATATCGGTCTTGAGTTCGATGGCTTTGATCACTCGTTGGCGGTTCAATTCGTTATCGCGCCCTGCCGTGACCACTGCCTGATCCGTGGCCGACACGATGCCGGACTTGCGGAAGATTTGGCAGTAGTTACCAACGCGGGTTGTGACAACTTCGGCGCCATAGGTGGACCCCAGATCATCGCCTTCCAGTTGGTAGTTGGTGCTGGCCGGCGCGGTGGGGGTTTCCGTCTGCCATTCGTGAAATGTCGTCTTCGGTTTTGGCGAAGAGGCGACATTATCCTGAAACGGCGTCTTGGTCGGAGCAACGCGGTGGACCACGTCCTCCAGGGATTCGCGAATACCCTTGGTTGTGAGGGTTGTCGCGGTATTGGTAATCGCAGTCATCTTGGATTTTCTCTCAAGTTTAGCAGCTCGGCTCCTTCATCGGTCGTCAGCGACGATTTGCGTAATAGGAAAGCCAAGCGTGCGGATTGGTGGGTGCCCCGGTTTGGCGCCGCTGTAGGTCTCACAGTCTGGCGCTGTTGCGGGGCGGCTGTTTCTTTCGGCTGCTTGGCGAGTTCCTTCGCTTTTGCCTGTGCGTTGCGCCAGCGCATTGCGTCGTAGGCAATGGAAGTCTCGAAGGCAGACAGATTCGAGAGCAATTCGGGAGTTACCCCATGGGGCGAGCCCTGCTCTAGTAGCCAACTTCCCAAAGCGCGTCTGCGCTCCAGGCCTTGCTTTGGGTCCGCAAGGTCCGGGGCTAATTCCGGTAGCTTTGCGGTTTCAGTCTCGACAAATTTGGAAAATTGAAGAGCCTCGACTTGCTTCTTGGCGGCAACGGTGCGCTGAAGCTTGTCGCGCTCTTCCTCCATCGTGAATCGCAGTTTGGCAGCCTCCTCGGCTCCATACTGATCGACCACGCCTTTCCAATCGACGTTTTCCCATCGGTCTGCGAATGTTTTGGCATTATCCGACAGCGTTTGGTTCAGATATTGCGTGTATTGCGTCAATTTCTGCCATTCGGCATCGGCTATTTTGCGTTTTTCGCTTGCTTCCTGGATTGCTTTGGAAGTAGCAGTAACACGCAGTTGTTCATTGCGGAGAAATACCTCCTGCAACTCACGCGGTGCCTTATTGAAGATTTCCTTCTCTTCGGCACTCCAGAATTGCGGCGGCTTGATGGCTTCAAGTTGCGGAGTTGCCTCCGTCTCGTCGCTCTCTTGCGTTTCCGTAGTTTCATCGTCGCTTGTCCCATCTTCCGACTGGGATGCTTCGATGTCCGCCGCTGGTTCGGCGTCTTGAACTTCAGTCTCTGGTGTATCCGCTGGAGTAGTGGGTTGTGTCTCTTCCTTCTCAGGCGTGCCGCCCAAAAGGGCAGCACCCTGATCAATAGAAAGCACTCCACCGTCCTGCGGACCAGCCATGGTAATAACTCCCTGTTGCGGTCTTCGGCGCCTAAGCCTTGGTTGCCGCGATTTGCTCCACATACTTCTCGATGTCGTCGGAGCCAACGCCCATCATTTCGGTCAATGCCGCCTTTACGGCATCCAATATTTGCACGGCCTGATAAAGCCGCTCGCGTTCTTTTTTGGCATGCATGGTGGTCGCGAAGAGCTTCGCGATCAGAACTTCCCGCACCTTGGCGAAAGCCTGCTCTGTATGCGGAAATTCCTGCCTGACTTCGCGTTCGCGTTTCTTGAGGTCAAGGACGGAAAGCTCAGTGACGGTCATGGATTCTGCTCGTTCTGTTCTTCATAGGCCAATGTCGTTTGCTGATCGATCTTGGCACTTGCCATGGCCGCACTGATCTTCGCTTCGGCATTGATGCGGGCGACTTCGATTGCAATGCGTTCTTGGCTGGCGAGCCTCAATTGCTCCAATGTCAATTCATTCTGCTGTTTTGCCATCTCGCGTTCATGTTCGAGCTGGTTTTGCTGCTGGGCGACTTGGGCCTGTGTCTGTGCCTTATGCTGCTGAATGGCTTCCTCGCTAGCAATCTTCATCTGCGCCATTTCGCGTTCGGCATTTAGCTTTGCCTCTTGCGTCTGCATGTCGGATTGCAGCTTGTTGGACTGGTGCTGCTGATCGGCTTGAGCGGTTTGCTGCTTCAACTGCATCTCGCCCTGAATCTTCATCACCTCCGGGCTTGGCTGCGGAGGTGGCGGCGGATTATTCGGGTCGGACGGATCACTAAAATACTTATTCACCGCCTTGATGCCTAATTTGCGAGTCATGTCGATGGCGGACTGATAAAGATTGTCCAGTTTGACCACTGGTCCCTGCGCGCCGCCTTGAAGTTCCACACCTGCCTTTTGAAGCCCGATGACATTCTGCATCGCGGCGAGGTCCATATCCTTGCCTGAGGCGCCAAGGCCAATTTCGATCGACATGGCGTTGCGTTCCGCCCATTTTGTCGGGTCCACCGGCAGCCATTTGCCATTCAGCTTCAAGATGCGTTGGCCCGAGGCATTGTCGCGGATCGTGGCGTGCAGGCCCAAATAGAGGTCCTTGAGACAGGTTTCGGCCAGAACGCGCGCAATCATCCGCATCCGTCTTTGAGCCGCATTCATCATCATGAGTGCGCCTTTGGCCGTATCATGCAGCGTGTCAGGGTTTAGCCCTTGAGCATTTCTGACAACGCCCGTACGCATCTCCGCGACGGTCGAAAAATATTCCAGTGCATGGTAGGGATCAAACCCAAGCCCTGGTCCCTTAATAGCTCTGACAGCGTTTCCCGTTTTGGAGCGAATAGGAACGCCCGGCTCGTTTCTGAGGAGATCGCTGATAGTATAGTCATTGACCTGATCCATTGCCACTTCATTGCGCTGATTCAGGGCGAAGTAGGAACTGTCCAATAGCGCCCGCATAAGGACTGTTTTGGTTCGCTGGATTTCAAAGAGCATTTCCGCGAGTGAAACGCCGAGGAGCCGGTGAGAGACCAGATAGGGCGAGCCGCATGCAAAGGGGATGCGCTGGACCTTCCAGGCCCACTTGCCGTCCTTGCGAAGTAGCTTAGTAGCGCCGGCGTCCGTCGTCAGACACCAAATATCCTCATCACCGCTCTTATCGATCAGCCTCAGATAATGCTTGCGAATCTCAACTTGGCGCAAAATGCCGTTGGCATCTTCTGACGCGCCCAGATGCTCCCCCGAATAGTCCCTAGCTTGCTGCGTGGTGCTGGTGGAATCCGAAGCCGTTTCCAGCTCCATGATCTCGTCTTTTTCATAACCTTCCGCGATGAGGCTTTGCACCCGGGGGCGGTAACGGGCGCTGCAATAGGTTGCCGATTGGATTTGGATAGTGTCGGCGGAATGGGCAAAATCATCGGGTGGAATCGCCCAATATTCCGCCTTGGAATTGTCTGTCCTGACGGTGAAGCTGTATGTTGGTTCCTGTGTTTCGTCCGATTGTTCGGCTTGGACATTGATGACCTTGCCGGACTGCGAGGCCATGAGAAGTTCTTGTGCTGATTTACCCTCAAAGTCCTCGTCATCGAAAGATTCCGTCCAGCCATACTCAAATACGGCCGCGTTGAGCAGAAGCGCATCCTTGAAGCCGGAGTGGATGATCAAAAACCCCGGATTATCCTGGAACAACACATGATTGAGATAGTCGGTTTCCTGCTGGGCTTGGTCTTCGTCTTCCGGCTTGGTTGGAACAAAGGCAGCCACATCGCCACCGCCCGTAAATATCTCCATGAGATCGGGCAGCATGGTTTCGACGGCGTCAGCCACATCGGAAGAAACCACCCCGCTTCTGTTCTCCAGCGAGGGGATGTCGGTCTTCATTTCGCCCTTATAATAATTCAGAGCGGTCAGACGCTTGGAAACAAGGGTTGAATCGTTTTCGTATCCGACTGCGCGGGCTTGCTCGTCGGAGATCATCACCAGCATTTCCTCCTCGGAAAATGGCGGTGTGCTGTCGTCTTCAGACTCAGTCTTGGGCTCGGAATAATCCAATGTCTGGCTCAAGCCGTGCCCTCTTTGGGCTTGGAGAGTTCCGCAATTTGTGCCGTCGCGCGTTCAAGCTGTGCTGCCAGAACTGCTTTTTCTCCGGCCAGCGTAGCGATGCGCCCAACAAAGCTCTGATTGACCGCCATGAGTTCGGCAATCATGGCATTTGCTTGGATGGTGGGGTCGTTAGTCTCAGACATAGTAACATCCCGAAAACATGATCGTATTGCCTGTGGCAGAGATGGTCGGCGGGTAAATTCCATCGGTTCGAAGCGTGGCGCCGCCTGGCGAACCTCCAACCGTGTTGTTACCAATGGAAATTCCCGTGGCCACTGCCGGCGTGAAGGGAAGGCCCGTAATTGTCGATGTGCCACCCGTCGTTGAAACTGTCGTGCCGGGAACTACGTTGCAGTTCACAAACACGAGCCGGCCGATTCGGGTATATGTCGCCGTCACCGTTGGCGATCCCACATTGGTCCATGAATTAAGCGTTGCCGTCCATGTGCCCTGTTCATAGCCGGCGAGGACTTCTGATGTTGCCGAGCCGCTGTTGGAGCCGAAGGCTGGGAACGTAATCTGTGTGGCGGATGGGGAGCCCAGGACCGCGGTGCCGGTAAATGTGGGCGAGGCGCTCAGGACCATATTGCCTGTGCCAGTGACGGCATTCGACAGAGTGACGCCGCCATAGGTCAGAGCACCGGAAAGTGTTGTGGCTGGCGTAATCGTCACAGCGCCGGTGGACACCGAGCCAATGCCTATTGTCCCGGTCCCTAGGGCATTGATTGTGAGATTGGTGTTTCCGCTGGTATCGGTGACGACAACTGCGACTGTTCCATTGAGTGCCGCACCAGTAACTTTGAGTCCCGCAGTCTGGCTTGCCGTTGAAGAGTCAACCGCGAATGCCGGCGTTGTTGTTCCTTGGCGTCCAACCGCGAGAGAAGTGGCTGACGCGCTTGTGGCGGTAATGGCCGCTGTAGCTAGTGTTCCAGTGATGGTCGGTGATGCCGACAGCACCATATTTCCAGTGCCAGTGACAGCATTTGAAAGGGCGACACCTCCATACGTCAGGGCTGCGCTCAATGTCGTGGCGCGGGTGAGGGTGATTGCCCCCGTCGCCGTGCCTTGAAGGGTAAGTGTTCCGGTTCCCTGCGCGTCGATGGTCAGATTTCCATTCGCCGCTTCGCCGATGGCTGAAACTGCCACCCCGCCCGTTGTGGCAGCCGACTTGATTTTGATGCCAGTAATGGATGTGGCTGTGGAAGCATCAATTTGAAGGGCTGGCGTCGTGCTTCCGAGCCGTCCCACGGCAAGAGCAATAGCGCTCGCACTCGTAATGACCTGATCGGCGCTGTTGAGCGTGCCGGTTAGGGTGGGGGCTGCGCTGAGGACCATATTTCCGGTCCCAGTCACTGCGTTGGAAAGTGTCACGCCGCCGTAAGTTAGAGTACCCGCAACCGTCAGAGCACCAGCGTTGGAAACAAGTAGCTGGTTCGAAGTTCCAATCTTGAGGCTATCTGCCCCTATTGCCCATTTATTAGATAGCGTGACATTGGCCCCGGCCGTTGGATCGGTCCAATAGCCGGTGAAATAATTGGTGAATGTCGTGGCTGAAGATGCCGCGATGGTATTTCCGCCGAACTTGTCGGTATAGGCGGCGGCGACCGTGCCGGATGACGATGTGTCCGTGAGCGTAGCCGCGACGTTTTTGTATCGCACGCCGTTTGTGGTCCAGGCGGCCGCAGAGATATTGCCCGAAAGGCCGAATGAACCACCTGCGACGATAGTTGCGCCATTGAATGTGCTCGTACCGGTGACTTCAAGGGCGTCCGTGCCGATCGTTCCGCCGCCAATAGCGAGCGATGTTGCGGTGCCGACTCCCAATGTGGGCGTGACCAGAACCGGGCTTGCCGATGTAAAGGTCTTGAGCTGTGTTCCGGTGACGGAACGAGAAGCAGCACTCTGCGACGTATAGAATAGATCACCCGCCGAAATGGCTGAGCCGGCCGTCAGAGCGGAAAGTTTGGTATCGGCCATCTAAATCACTCCAATAGAATTGCGGAAACGCCGTCTTCCAGCACGAGATGATCGCCGTTTTCGAGCAGTAGATCGTCCAGGCCGTGGCGTATTTCCAGAATGAGCAGACGAAAGAGCTTGGCCAGCATTACACAGCGACAGCTTGGACGGTCACAACATGAACAGTCCCAGATGCGGGCGTGTAACCTCCGCTCGTCACGAGATAGCCAAAGAGGCTGGTGCCGGCGAGTTTGAGCTGCTTGTTGATGCCGTCAGTCTGGATGTAGAGTGTTGATCCAAGGTCATTCGGCGTGCCAAGTTCGATGAATCCGAGATAGGACGCCCGATCGCCAGATGCGATATCCCAGGCGACGTTATCGCCGTACGCACTCGGAGGGGTCACATTGTAGAGATGAAGCCGGAAGGATGTCATGCCGGCCGGAATCGAAGACGCATCGATTTCGAGCGTGGTAGAGGTGATCATAATACGCCCGCCCGAAGGTCCCATGAGTGGGAACGTCAGGGCGGCGGTTGAGCCTGTTGCAGATCCCAAGACATCATTGGCGGTATAGGCGTTTGTATCTGCGGTTCGGGTCACACTGACACGCGCGGAGGTGCCTGAACCTGTGAAGGAAGCCGTCGTGAGCGTGAATGTCGCCCCGGTTCCGCTTCCCGACGTTGAGAGTTGGCTGGCCGGGCTAGTTGGAAGGGTCGTGTAGTTGCCAGCGGTCGTCACCGAAACCGTCAGAACGCCCATTGTGAGCGCGACAGTGCAGCCCGAGAGGCTGCCGCCGGTGACGGGCTCGGCGGTAATATCCGTTGGGTTGACGGTATAATCACCCGCTACGGAGACGGTGAGTGCTCCTGAGAGAATGCCTCCCGCTGTAATCGTGCCGGTGGCCTGAAACTTCGTCCCCGTTCCTGTCGTGCCGGTGATTGTGACAGCGCCAGGCGTTCCACCTGTTCCACCAGCTACGACAGTCGCAGTAATGACCTTGGTATCGGTGACAGTCAGAACTGCCGGGGTCGTGTAATCACCGCCTGCAATCGTGATCGTGTCGGCCGGGACATAGCCCGTACCAGCAGCGGAGGGCACGGCAGAGCTGACGCCGGAAGTCGCTTCCACCGGATTGAGAAATACCGGCAACGGCGTGGCTTGGCTGACAGGCTGTTCGTTGATGCCGTCAGCGAGGCGATAATTGATTGCCATCAGACATATCCTGCATTGGGGATTTCGAGCTTCTTGAGGTGTTTTCTGGGTTTTTCATAATCAATGGCCATGAGGCCGAATGCGTCCGCACAATGCGACGCCCAATCATGCTCGGGGCCTAAGCCAACATTGCGGTGTTCGTCGCGCCGTTCATGATAAAAGCCCAGAGCTTCGCGACCGGCTTCAGTCGTTGCCTCGTTGAAGCGGCACATTGGAAATATCCGCCGCGCGGCTTCAATACGCTGCATCGCAGCGCCCATTCCCTGGTTTTCGACGACACGAACCTCAAACCCGGCGTCTTCAACGTGATCTTTGTACTTCTTCCCGGTGATGTTGCTCGTATTGGTGCCATCATGCGGCAGGACACAAACAATCGGGCCAAGCTTCAATACGCGCAGAGCATCAGCATAATAGGAGAGCGGTTGCCCAACGCCTTCGATGTAGTTCAAAAGCCTGATTTCTTCGCATATGAACTGCACGATCCAGATTGCCATTGCATCTGCTTTGGCCCCCGCTCCGCCAATGTCCCAATAGGCCCGGATCGATAGGATTGGATCACGAGGCACAAAGCAGATGCGCCCCTCTTTCCGCGCTGCCAGCAGTTCACGCGCAAAATAGGCGCCCTCGAAGGCCTTGGCGTATTCGCCATCCCAGATGTGCCCGTAGCGGTCCGGATAACGAATGAGGTCGATTTGCCGTTCGGCTTCCAGCTCAACCGGGAACCATGGATTGTCCTGCCAGTTTGCTTTGAGAATAACGGAGCCGACGATTTTGTCTCCGCCTCGGAAGAACTTATCCATGGCGTCAGATTTGCGCCTGGGATTCCAACTTGCCCATATCTGCGAACCTGGGGCTCTGATAGTGGGGCGGAGAAGCGCTAACGAACGCTCGGAAAATGCTTGGGCTTCCTCTACCCAGCAGCGCTGAAAGCCCTCGAATGATTTGACGGTCTCAGCAGTGTGATCCTGCATACCTTGGAAGACGAAGACACCGCCGCCAGGCGTTCTAATCTTGTCGTGCTGAACTTCGAAGAGGTGCCCAACATTGAGCGCCTGAAGCTTAGTCTCGATAAGTTGCTTGCTTGACTGGATCAAAGACATCTGCGTTTCGCGGACGCATAAGGCACGAAGCCCTGGTTCGCGAATGGCCTCTGCAATCAGCAGTTCCGCAAAGAAATGGGATTTCCCTGACCCGCGCCCACCCCATATGCCTTTGTATCGCGCAGGCTTGACCAGCGGTTCAAACACCGCAGCATGCTTAATCCTCAGTGTGCGGGACATGTGCCAGCAATTTGGGGGCGACCTGTTCCCATTCAATCTTGCCGATCACTTCGACCGGATTTTCTGCATCTCCCGAAAGGGTCACTGCGGCTAAATCAGGAATGCGCTTCTTGAGCAGGATTTCGACAGAGCGAACCTGCGTAGCGGACATTTCGATCTCGCCAAGTGCATGATCCTGCAAGCGATTTACAAGCTGGGTGGTTTTGATCTTTTCCCGAGCTTCGTCAATGAGCATTG
The DNA here is from genome assembly GCA_004298335.1 of Nitrospirota bacterium. Lineage (GTDB taxonomy): Bacteria > Nitrospirota > Nitrospiria > Nitrospirales > NS-4 > SCTG01. The sequence goes on along the minus strand of SCTG01000213.1, from coordinate 861 downwards.
CGTTGCGTTTGGTAGCGGCCATGAGTGTGCGCTCCTTGCGGTTGGCGCGAATGTTTCATAAAACACCAAAGCATTTTGTGTAGTTTAGGTCATTTGCGCTTTTTGGCCTTGCGGGCGACAGTGCGCTTGACACCTTCAGAGGCCAGAACTGAGGCTTTTTGCTTTGTCAACCCCTTCTTTGGGGGGATTGAGCCTTTGGCTACGCCCTCGAAGAGGCGATGTTGCTTAGGAGTGTAGGGCATTAGGTGGCCACGTAGCTGGCGTAGGAAATATGCGCGGCTGTCGATTGCGCCCAGATAACCAGAACGCGGGTTGAGCCCGTTGTTGGGACCGAGCCGACTGTAGTCACAATGGCTGCGATGACACGATCAGATGCGGAATAGCGGGGAGAGACTTGCGAGTTCGCTATGTAGGAACCTGCCTTGCCACCTGCAGCCGTGAAACTCAGCGATTCGCCTGCCAGGAGGTCGGTCGCCTTAAGGTTGACGCCGGTGTAGTAGCCGTCATCAACTGTCGCATCACCGATCTTGAGGGTGGCCGATGTGCCGTTGTTCCACAGCGCCACACCTTCCACCAGAATATCGAGAATGTGGGAGCCAGCGGGAACGGTCACGGAAGCGGTGTAAACTCCAGCCGCAAGACCAGCCGCAACAAGAACCAACTCTTCGCAGCGCAACACGCCGCCTTTGGATGCAATGAATACGTCTTCGGTAGCCACAGGCGTAGTCCTTCCTTGTGGGAGTCAGTTGGATTTTTGGAGGTGTCCTGCTGAGACAAATCAGGCAGGATGCGCTCTTGTGCCATGCGTTTTCGAAAGTGTCAATTCTTCCGACGCGCGGACAATGGTGTGTCCCATTCGCC